>CALWGL010000050.1 GCA_944380025.1 uncultured Lachnospiraceae bacterium | reverse complement strand
TCGCTTCGCGATGGGCCGGATGCTTTCTGCCGATACGTTTTCGTACGGTCTGCGCAGTAAATGCGCAGACCTGGCTGTTACAACGGGGATGCTTTACAATACGGTTAAGAAACAGAAATGGCTTGACATATATCGGCTTCCTATATATACTGATATATAGATAACCGATATAAGAAAAGCCGGATGAAAGCCGCCGCTTTCGTTCCGCAAATAAGAGTGCCGCCTGCCGGCGGCAGAAAAGGAGGGATATCATGCCGATTGACAGGAGTCTGATATCAGGAAGTACAAGCATGCTTCTGCTCCGTCTGCTGGAGGAAAGGGATATGTATGGGTATGAGATGATCGAAGAGCTGAAAGGGCGCTCCGATCACGTATTCAGCCTGAAAGCGGGAACGCTGTATCCGCTGCTGCATTCTCTGGAGGAGAAGAATTACCTGTACTCCTATGAGGATGAAGCAAACGGAAAGGTGCGGAAATATTACAGCATTACAGACGAAGGGAAAAAATATTTAAAGGGCAGGAAAGAAGAGTGGCAGGAATACGCGTCGGCCGTTGCGAATGTGCTGAACGCCTGCTGAGGGACAGGCACGGAGGAAGGTTGCAGTTATGAAAAGAAAAGAAGAATTTATACAGCTTCTTGCGGACCAGATCCGCTGCAAAAGAGCCAGAGAGGATGTGATCCGGGAGATGGAGGCGCATATTTCCGACCAGGCAGAGGCATACGAGGCGGAAGGGATGGAGCCGGAGGAGGCGCTTGCGGAAGCGGTGGAGCAGATGGGAGACCCCGTGGCGGTGGGCGTGGAGCTTGACCGCATCCACAGGCCGCGCATGGACTGGAAAATGACGGCGATGGCGGTTCTGCTCAGCCTGGGCGGGCTTGCCGTCCAGTGCGCGACCGGGAACATAGCTGTCGGCAGCGTTTCCTTTGGGCGGCAATGTCTGTTCATGGGGATCGGTTTCTGCCTCATGCTGGGGATCTGCTTTCTGGATTACAGCCTGATTGGAAAATACGCGAAGCCGCTTTTTATTCTGTATGCCGCCGGGGTCCTTTTCTATATGACGCAGTTTTCTTACACGGTGAACGGCATGCACCGGGGGGCGATCCTGCCCATGTATCTCTTTGTGCCGCTCTATGGGGGAATCCTGTATCAGTATCGGAAGACAGGATATGCGGGACTGATAAAGAGCGCCGGCTTCCTGCTCCTTCCGGCAGGACTTGCGTGGTCCGGCATTCCATCTTTGTCCACGGCGATCCAGCTTTTCCTGATCTGCGGCGGGATGTTCCTTCTGGCAGCCGCAAAAGGCTGGTTCTCCGTAAAAAGAAAACAGACGGTCCTGGCTCTGATCTTCGTCGGGGTCATCCTTCCGCTTGCCGGAGCTGCCGCCGGATTCGCGTTCTGGCTGGCAGATTTTCAGAAAATGAGGATCCTCGCTTTCCTGAACCGGGAAGCGTATGCGGACGGCGCGGGATATTACTATCAGCAGGTCGCGGACGTACTGCGCCGGGTTGACTGGATCGGCGGAGCGGCGAACGCCAGGGAAATTGCGGCCCGGACAGCCGGCGGAGAGGTCAGCCTGTTCCTTCTGGTTGCGTTTTACGGAAGCCTGGCGGGTTTTCTGGCCGTTTTTGCCATTGCGGCCATGGTGATCCATGCCTTTCTGGTTTCCATGAAGCAGAGGAACCAGCTCGGCCTGATGATCGGCATGGGTTGCACGCTGGTCCTGGGCGTGCAGACAGTGATCGGGACGGCGGTGAATTTCGGATGGCTGCCGCTTACCACTGTAACCATCCCCTTCCTGACCGCAGGAGGAACGGCGTCGATCGTTTACAGCATCCTCATCGGCCTCCTGCTGAGCGTTTCCAGGAACCGGGATGTGCTTTCCGACCGGCTTTACCGGCCGAGATGGAGGCTGAGGATGGAGAAACTGTAACATTTCGCCCGTCAGGGGAAAAAGCTCACCATCCGCAGGCAGGCTTCAGCCGGTTCTTGACAAAACGGAAGGTCTGTGTCATACTGAAACGGATTCAGGCTGAGAACATACGTGAGTACGGAAGAGGTAGTGAGCCAGAGACGGAACGCCGCCGGCTGAGAGCGTTGCGCATGAACCTTTCGGAAGCTTCAGTATGGGAGCCTTTTGGCGAAAAGCGCGCAGCTGCGCGCGGTAAGCCGGATGCCCGCGCAGCAGAAGAAACGCGCAGCAACGAGTGCAGAGCAGACGGATGCTCTGAAATAGGGTGGTACCGCGATGCAACATCGTCCCTTGTCAACACGCAGGAGACGGTGTTTTTTATTTTGTCAGAATGCAGAAAAAAGAAACGCCTGCTCTGATCTGAAAGGAGAACCGAAATGAAGGATAAAATGAATGAAATTTTATCAGAGGCGAAAGCCGGGATCGCAGCCGCCGCCAGTGAAGGCGAGCTGCAGAACGTGAAAAGCGCGTACGTGGGTAAGCAGGGCTCGCTGAGCCTGCTGATGAAGGAGCTTCCCAGGCTGGATCCCGCGGAGCGCCCCGAGATGGGAAAGCTGATGAACCAGGTCAAAAATCAGATCACGCAGCTGATCGATGAAAAGAGGATGGAGCTGAAGCTGAAGGCTTCCGAGGTGTCCCCGGATTTTGACTGCTCTGTTCCCGGGATCCTTCCTCCCGCAGGGGGGCTGCATCCCATTACCCAGATGTGCTATGACTTAAACGACGCCTTCCGTTCCATGGGCTTTGAGATCTTCCAGGAGGACGAGATCACCAGCGAGCTGTACGCCTTTGACAAGCTGAATTTCCCGCAGAACCATCCGGCGAGGGAAAGCATGGATACTTACTGGCTGGAGGGACATGACAGCGGAAGCACGAATGAGAAGCTCTGCCTCAGGCCCCATCTGACCGGCGGAAGCGTCCGTTATATGCAGACGCACAAGCCTCCGTACCGGTTCGTTTATCCGGGACGGGTATACCGCAACGAGACCACGGATTCCCATCATGAGAGAGCCTTTTTCCAGTATGAGGCCCTGATCGTGGATAAGGATATCACCTTTACCGCCGGTAAAGTAATGATCCAGAGCATTCTGAGCAAGGTGTTCGGCACGGATGTGCCTGTAAGGATGCGCGCCGGCTTCTTCCCCTTCGTGGAGCCCGGCTTTGAGATCGACATGCAGTGCCAGGTCTGCGGCGGAAAGGGCTGCAGCGTCTGCAAGCATGTGGGCTGGATCGAGGTCATGCCCGGCGGCTCGCCGCATCCCAACGTGCTGCGCGCGGCGGGACTGAACCCGGACGAATATACCGGCTTCTATGTGAACATCGGCCTGGACCGGCTGGTCATGATGCGCTACGGCGTGGACGACGTGCGGCTGTTCCACAGCGCCGACCTGAGATTCCTGAAGCAGTTCAGATAAAGGAGAGCGCGGCGGGATGGAGTCTTTGCGGGGCTTCGTTCTCTGCGCTCCGGAATGGAGGATGACATGAAATTATCATTATCTTGGATCAGGGATTATGTGAAGCTCCCTGAGGATATGGACCTGAAAAAGCTGGCTTATGACCTGACCATGTCCACCGTGGAGGTGGAGGACGTGGAGGATCTGGCGCGCCGCTTTGACAAGATGGTCGTCGGTATCATCGAGAAGATCGAGCCCCATCCCAACGCGGACAAGCTGAGGGTATGCAGGGTGGATATCGGAGACGGAGAACCGAAGACGATCGTCTGCGGCGGGATCAACCTGACGGAAGGGATGCGCGTGGCGGTTTCCTGCCCCGGCGCGGTGGTGCGCTGGCACGGCGAGGGAGAGCCTGTGGTGATCAAAAATTCCAAACTCCGCGGCGTGGCCTCCTACGGCATGATCTGCGCTTCGGATGAGATCGGACTGGGCGACCTGTTCCCGGCCTCTCAGGAGGCGGAGATCCTGGATCTGTCCGCGTTTGAGGTTCCTGCGGGAACTCCTCTGGCGGACGCGCTGGACTTAAACGATGTGCTGCTTGAGATCGACAACAAGTCCATGACGAACCGCCCCGACCTGTGGGGACATTACGGGATCGCGAGAGAGCTCGCCGCTCTGTACAATCTTCCTCTGGCCAGGATCGAGCCCTTCCACACCGACGTGCAGTCGGACTTTCATGTAGAGATCGCGTCTCCGGACAGATGCAGCAGATATATCGGCGTGGAAATGTCCGGGATGGAGGTAAAGCCGTCCCCGTACTGGATGCAGAGCCGGATCTGGAAGGTGGGCATGCGCCCCATCAACGCGCTGGTTGACATCACAAACTACGTGATGCTGGCGACGGGAAACCCCACCCATGCCTTTGACGCGGACAACATCACGGACCACATCGTGGTAAGACAGGCAGAAGAGGGCGAAAAGCTGGTTCTTCTGAACGATAAGGAGATCGATCTGTGCGCGGACGATCTGGTGATCACCGATTCCGAAGGCCCTGTGGCCCTGGCCGGCGTGATGGGCGGCGCGAAGGATTCCATCCTTCCCGATACGAAGCGGGTCATCCTGGAGGTGGCGAACTTCGACGCGGCAGGCATCCGCAGGACGGCGCTGCGCTACGATAACCGCACGGAGGCTTCCGCAAGATATGAGAAGGCCATCGATCTGGAAAGATGCGACCAGGCCCTTGCGCTTTCCATGCAGTATTTCAAGGAGCTGTATCCGGAAATGCAGGTGACCGGATACTGCGACAATTATGTGAAAAAGCTGGAGCGCGCCCACATCGACGTGGATCTTTCCTGGCTGGCAAAGCGCCTTGGAAAAAATCTCTCCGACGATGTGATCCGGGCAAAGCTTGAACTGCTCGGCTTCGAGGTTCAGATCGAGGACGGCGTTATGCACGTTATCGCTCCCACCTGGCGCTCCACCGGCGACATTTCCATCAAGGACGACGTGATGGAAGAGGTGGCAAGGCTGTACGGCTATGACAATTTTGAAGCCACCTCCTTCACCACCTCCTTTGAGGGAGCCATCAACCAGAAAAAGCAGGATCTGATCCGTAACATCAAGGAATATCTGGCGATCCGCTGCGGGCTGCAGGAGGTTTATACCTATCCCTGGATGAACGATACGTTCGTAAACGCCATCCTTCAGGATACGGACGGCGTCCTGAAGCTGTCCACGCCGCCCGCGCCCGAGCTGAGCCATATCCGCTGCTCCCTGCTTCCCAACCTCTGTGAAGCGGCTGCGAAGAACGAGCGCTATTTCGACGACTTCTCCATTTTTGAGGAGGCGCAGGTATTTTTTGACCGGAATTACAGCTCCCCCTACGATGAGACGGAGTCCCTTCCGGAGCAGCGCAGGCATATCGCGGCGGCCTTTGCCAGCAGCGTGAAAAACATCGGGCAGCTTTTCCGGGAGACCAAGGGCGTCCTGGAATATATGTCCCGCTACACGCACATGGAGGCGCTTTCCTTCCGCAAAGAGGAAAAGCCCGTCTGGGCGGACCAGGTGGTCTGGCTGAACGTGTACCGGGGAGAGGAAAAGGTCGGCGATATGGGCCTTCTCGCCAAGAAGGCTTCCATGGACTGCGGCATCAAGAATCTTTCCGTGATGCTCTTTGAGCTGGATACGGAAAAGCTGCAACCTCTGAAGTCCAGAACCAACCATTTCACCCACCTTGCGGCCTATCCGGAGACCGATTACGACATCTCCATGCTGTTTGATTCCGGCGCTGCCTGGACGGACATTTATGACGCGGTGATGGGCAAAAAGAAGGCCAGCGCGCTTCTGAAGGAGGCCTCCTTCGTGGACGAGTACAGAGGAAAGCAGATCCCTGCCGGAAAGAAATCCGTCACCATCCGTCTGACCATCGGCTCGGAGGAGAAGACTCTGACCTCTCAGGAGATCGAAAACGCCGCGAACCAGGTGATGAAGAAGCTGGAGAAAAAAATGGGCGCGCAGCTGCGAACCCAGTAAAGAGCGCGAGACGCGGTCCGGAGAAGGGAGGTCTGGAGAATGGCAGCCTGGCGAAGGGCGCGATTACCTTTCACGGGGGAGGGGACCTGGCGAAATGTTCTGCGAATTTTTGATCGTTGACCATTCCGCAGGGTCTTCCGTGGAGTCCTTCCGCCCGGATACGGCTATAAAACGTAAAAAGCGGCTTTGTAACCGTACAAAAATCCATTTTTTACGGATCTAATTCCGGAAAATGCTGTTCTGAACCGTACTTTTTATGGTGTGATACGGTTAAAAGATCGAAAAACCTGTTTTCAACCGTACCGGATAGCCCGAAAGTACGGTTACAGATGCGAAAATCAGGCATATAACCGTACTGTTGACAAAATAGTGGCAAAAAGTACGGTTAAAGATCGGGAAAGCTTCTTTTTAACCGTCAGTGAAGATTTTTTGTACGGTTATACAATGTAAATTCTTATTTTAAACCGTATCGGAACGTACAGGAAGGAAGCATCCGGCCCATCGCGATGCGATTGGAATGGCCGGATGCCGTTACAATTCTGCCGAAGGCTGAATTGTAACACTCAGCAAGGGCACAGGGGGAATTATAATTAGTGGCTGCACAATGCTTGACATCGGCGATTTCCCGTGTTATTTTCAGAGCATAAAAAGTGTACGCAGGATGTGGTACGCATCGTACGTTTATAAGAGAAACTGCCGCCGGGCAGTGCCCCGCTCCATTCCGCAGGCCTTAGAAGGGATGGAGACGGGGCTTTTCTTATCGACAGGAAAAATTTCCCTGTCGATAAGAAAAGCCATTGGATCGCACTGCGGTGGAAAGGAGGATGTCGCTTACGCGACCCACCGCAGGCGAAGAATCCCGCAAGCGGGATTCTTTATAAAAAAATTGGAAAAAAGGAAGGTTGAGAAAATGACAGAACAGAAGAGGAACAAAGCGGAAGGCGTTTTCCGGCCCATGCGCAGAAGCAGGCAGGAACTTTCCAGGGAGGAATGCGAAGCGATCCTGAAGGAGGGAACCTCGGGGGTGCTCGCCCTGCTTGGCGACGGGGATTATCCCTACGCGGTGCCGTTAAGCTATGTTTACGAGGACGGGAAAATTTATTTTCACTGCGCGAAGACCGGGCACAAGCTGGACGCCATCCGCAGGCAGGAGAAGGCTTCCTTCTGCGTGATCGGGCAGGATCAGATCCTTCCGGAAAAATTCACCACCTGCTTTTCCAGCGTGATCGTTTTCGGAAAAGTGCGGATCCTGGAGGAAGAAGGAGAGATCCGCAGCGCCGTCGCGAAGCTGGCGGAGAAGTATTCGCCGCAGGAGAGCGAAGAAGCCGTACAGAAAGAAATCGAGAAGGAATATCCCGCGCTGTGCATGCTGGAGCTTGTGACAGAGCACATGAGCGGCAAGCAGGGGATCGAACTGGTGCGGGAAAAGGAGAGAGCGAAACAGAAGGAGGATGCCTGAACGGGTCTGTGCGGATGGCGGACCGGGAGAGGGGAGTGTGATGGCAGAAGAGAACTCGCATCCGCGATCTCTCTTCGCCCCGCCGTTACGCTCCGGAATGAGGATTTATTTATGAAACAAAAGGACTGTCTTACGGATTTCGCCCGGTATGCTTCTTTGAACGTGGCAGGCATGATCGGGCTTTCCTGCTATATTCTCGCGGATACCTTTTTTGTGTCAAAGGCGCTGGGCGCCAACGGGCTGACCGCGCTGAACCTGGCGATCCCGGTTTATAATTTCATCAACGGAAGCGGGCTGATGATCGGGATGGGCGGAGGAACCCGGTATTCCATCCTGAAGGGACAGAAGAATGACCGGGCGGCGGATCAGGCCTTTACGGCGGCCGTTTTTCTGACGGCTGCGATCGCGGCTGTTTTCTTCCTGCTGGGTCTGACCGCGTCGGGGCCGCTGATCCGGCTTCTGGGGGCGGACGGTACGGTCTATGAGATGAGCCGCGTTTATCTGCAGGTGATCCTGCTGTTTTCGCCCATGTTCATGCTGAACAACCTGCTTCTGTGCTTTGTGAGAAACGACGGCGCGCCGCAGCGTTCCATGGCCGCCATGATCGGAGGAAGCCTTTCCAACGTGGTGCTGGACTATGTTTTCATGTTTCCGCTTGGCATGGGGATCTTCGGCGCGGTGCTGGCGACGGGATTTGCGCCCGTCATCAGCATGGGCATTCTGTCCCCGTTTTTCCTGAAAAAAAGGAACCGGTTCCGGCTGCGGCCCGTTTCGCCGGGAGGATTTTCTCTGCAAAGATTTTTCCATGGCGGCTGGCTGGGGCAGACGGGGCATATCCTTTCCTCCGGCCTGCCCTCCCTGATCACGGAGGTGTCCTCCGGGATCGTCATCATCGTATTCAACGCGGTGATCCTCGGGCTGCAGGGAAACACCGGCGTGGCGGCTTACGGCGTGATCGCCAATCTGTCTCTTGTGGTGATTGCCATTTACACCGGCATCGCCCAGGGCGTGCAGCCTCTGATGAGCGGCGCGCACGGAACGGGAGAGGAGGGCAGGGTGCGGATCTATCTGCGCTATGCGCTCATGACCATGCTCCTTTTGTCCGCGGCGATCTATGCCGGTGTGTTTTTCGGGGCGGGCGGGATCGCTGCCATATTCAACAGCGAAAAAAACACGCTGCTGCAGCGCGTTGCGGAAACGGGACTTAGGGTCTATTTTACGGGCTGTGTGTTTGCGGGCTTTAATATCGTGCTGTCCGTCTTTTTCACCTCCACGGAGCATGCGCTTCCGGCCCATATCCTTTCCCTGCTGCGGGGATTTTTCATCATCATTCCGGCGGCCTTCCTTCTGCCGCTTGCCTTTGGAATGACCGGCGTCTGGTGCGCCTTCCCCCTGACGGAGCTTCTGGTGAGCGGAATCGGGGCGGTGTTCCTGGTTAGGGCTTCCGCGGCTTCCATCAGCCGCCGCTGCAGATGAAAGCCGCGGAAGGCAGGAAGGACGGCGGCGGAATCCATATGGGCCACCTTCCCAAGCTCCGATTCCGGAAGGCCGATATCGCAGCCCAGATTTTCCTCATAGTCCTCGGGCGTGTTCGCGTCCGGCCCGGAATCCGGGCCGGGAACTGCTTTTCCGGACGGCAGGGGAACGGCGGTCAGGAAGACGCCCGCGGGCCGGCCGCTTTCCCTTTCTGCTGCCATCCAGGCCGTTCCCCGGCCTTCGGCAAGCATTTTTCTGGTATATTCGTCGTTATCCGCGGCGAACCATTCCTTCTCTGTTACATATGCGGGAGCTGCAGCGCAGAAAACAGGGCCAGATATTCTTCCTCCCTGTCTTTTTTGCACACAAGATAATAGGTTACGGTTGCTTCCGGGTCGGAAATTGGCACCTCGATGCGCCCTTTTCCGGTCTCAATATATTTATGGGCAAGATCCGTTGTGAAGGAAGGCAGTGTGGATGCCTCCACCAGCTCGTTGAAGCTGAAACGGTCGCTCTGCGTCAGGAAGCGGGAGTCCGGCATTTTTTCTGTGCGCACGAAATTCCAAAAACCGATGTCGTTCATCAGGAGCATGGTTTCTCCGTTCATCTCTGAAAAGGACAGACTTTTTCGCCGGGCATACCGATGGCCTTTTGGAAGAGCGAAGCTAAGCGTCTCCCGTCCGCATTCTTTTGCAAAATAGGATTCGCCATCCGGCTTATAAGGGAGTGCGATCAGCTGAAAACTGCCGTTTTCAAGGCCGGACAGGAGTATTTTTTCCTCTGCTGTTTCCGTCTGGATCGCTTTGTCCGGATATAAACTGCCAAGAAGAGGCGTTACCAGCCAGCCGGGGGCCGGAGCGCAGAGCCCCAGAGCGATTGTGCGGTTTTTCCGGTCGAATGCCTGTGCCTTTTTTGCCAGTGAATCTGCGTCGGCCAGCACCTTCTTCGCAAGCTCCAGCACATAGACACCGTTTTCATTCAGTTCCAGACGGTTTTTCCGGCGGGAAAACAGCGAAAGGCCCAGCTCCTCCTCCAGTTTTTTCATATTCCGGCTGAGTGCCGGCTGGGAAAGATGCAAAATTTCCGCGGCTTCAGAGAGAGTTCCGCAGTCTGCAAAGGCCGCAAACTGGCGTAATTCGTATAATTCGATCATTTCAATCTCCATTCCGGAGCGTAGCGACGGGGCGTCTTCTGCCCCCACTATCCCTCCTCAGTATCAGTTTCATTTATGGTTTTATTCGCGTTTGGCATTGTACTTTTTGTGAAAAAAACGGTATTCTGTGACCAGAAAGAGCGGGATGCACCGCATGGGAGATGATCACAAACATCAGGCTCAATTATAGCAAAGGGACATGTCCTGTGCAAGCCGCGGTGCATTTACGCATATACAAAACTGAAGAAAATCCGGAGGTAAAGAGTATGGAGTATTTGACTTTAAACACTGGCGCGAAGATGCCGCTGGAGGGCTTTGGCGTGTTCCAGATCCCCGACCCCAGACAGTGTGAACAGGTGGTCTATGACGCCATCAGGACCGGCTACCGTCTATTGGACACGGCGGCTGCCTATGGCAATGAGGAGGCTCTGGGCAGGGGCGTGGCCCGCGCCATCGCGGACGGCCTCACCACAAGAGAGGAGCTGTTCATCACCACCAAGGTGTGGGTACAGGATCAGAAAACGGAGGAGACTGCGTATGAGGCGGTCAGGGCTTCTCTGAAAAAGCTGAATATGGACTATGCGGACCTGGTTCTCTTACATCAGCCCATGGGCGATTACTTTGCGGCTTACCGCGGACTGGAGAAAGCATATAAGGACGGGCTGACAAAGGCCATCGGCGTGGCGAACTTCTATCCCGGCCCCCTCACCAACCTGTGCGAGAATGTGGAGATCATCCCGGCCGTGAACCAGGTGGAGCTGCACCCCTTCTTCGTTCAGCAGAAGGCCATCGACAATATGAGGGCATACGGTGTGGTGCCTCAGGCGTGGGGGCCTCTGGCCGAAGGCAGGCATGGCATCTTCACCGATCCGGAGCTTTGTGAGATTGGAAAAAAATACGGCAAGAGCGCAGCTCAGACAGCTCTGCGCTGGAACGCTCAGCGTGGCGTGTCCATCATACCCAAGTCCGTCCATGTGGAACGGATGGAGCAGAACATTGACATCTGGGACTTCACCCTGACCGATGAGGAGATGGAAAGGATTGCGGCCAGGGACCTGGGCCACAGCGTGATCGTGGATCATGACGATCCGGGCTTTGTCAGGATGATATGCGGCATGAACATTCACGAATAAAAGATTTTGAAGGAACGTTTATAAGGGGGAACTTTTCATGAACTATCGTATATTGGGAAACGATTTGAAAGTTTCTGCAGTCGGGCTTGGATGTATGGGCATGACCCATGCTTCCGGCGCCCCTGCCGATACAAAAGAAATGACAAGGTTGTTGGCACAGGCGGTTGAGATGGGCTATACCTATTTTGATACGGCGCAATGCTACACAGGGGTGAACCCGGATGGCAGCATTGCCTATAATGAAGAACTTGTCGGCGCGGCATTAAAGCCATATCGGGATAAAATTGTTCTGGCGACAAAATGCGGCGTCCGCCATCTGGGCGATCATCTGGAGATGGACAGCAGCCGGGAAACCATCCGTAAGTCAGTGGAGGAAAGCCTGAAAAAGCTGCAGACAGACCACATTGACTTATATTATCAGCACCGGATCGATCCAAAGGTAGAACCGGAAGATGTGGCGCAGACCATGGGAGAACTGATAAAAGAAGGGGAAATTACCCATTGGGGAATTTCCGAGGCAAACGAAGAATATTTGCGCCGTGCCCACGCAGTCTGTCCTGTCACTGCAATTCAAAATCGTTACTCTATGATGGCCCGCTGGTATGAGAACCTTCTGCCCGTATTGGATGAGCTGCATATCGGGTTTGTGGCCTTCAGTCCGTTGGCAAACGGTTTTCTTTCTGCGCGTTACCATGATACCTCACAGTTTGAACACAGCCCGGCGGATTTCCGCAGTTCGATGCCGCAGTTTTCTAAAGAAGGGGTGGCTCAAAATGAAGAGCTGCTTGCCCTGATTGAAAACACGGCAAAGGAGAAAAATGCTGCCCCGGCGCAAATTTCTCTCGCATGGCTCCTTGCGAAACGTCCTTATATCGTTCCCATTCCGGGGTCGAGAAAAGAAGCCCGTATCAAGGAAAACCTTGACGCTGCCGATATTGTGCTGACCACTGATGAAGTAGGAAAAATCGACGCTGCACTGGACAGCATGAAAATGTCCGCGGTGTTTGGAGGGCATCATGCCTGAATGGCTGGAACCGGTCAGTGATGAGGAATACAATAAGTTATGAGAAATACCTGCCATATATAATCCCGTGTTTTTTATCATGGGACCAGTCGTTTGACGCAGAGCCTGCTGCCCGATTTGCGGGGAGCAGGCTCTGTTTACATCGAAGTTCCCGAAAGAAAAGCGTTTTATGGAATTATATCAGGCTGATAAATTTGGAAAAAGCCTTCGACGGCTTCTGCGCATAGACAATGCCAAAGGGCATCTCATACTCCCATTCCATCGGGATTGTTGCGACAGAAGGGTGTACATCCGTCCAGGTATCCGGCACTCCCATCAGGCATCCCTGCTGTTCGCAGGCGTTAAATACCTCCATGTCGTAAAAATTCGGTAAATCAATCATATGGATTTCCGGGTGGGATGCTTCAATCTCGTCACGCATCCGGTCCAGCACCGGGGACTCGCCCCGTTTAATGAGCATCAGTGTTTCGCCCGCCATATCCGCCCAGGTCAGGCGGTCTTTTTTAGCCAGGCGGTGCCGCCGGGAGACAGCGATACAGCATTTGCAGGTGCCGATGGGATGGATGCTGTAGCTTTTCTTCCAGGCCACGGAGTCGCAGGGGCTGATGAAGCAGTCGATCTCACTGCCCAGGGATTTCAGCATGGCCGACATACTGGCGGGGTCATCTTCAAACGGAACGATCTTGATCTGGAAGGGCTGCTCTCCGTTGTCTGCCTTTGCCCAGAGGTCGATCAATCGTTTGCAGGGGCGCAGGATCGAGGTGCCAATGCGGATCACGAGCCGCTCCACTCCGGCAATATGGCGCGCCCGCTCAATGGCGGCGTCAGAGGCGGCGATGATCTGTCTGGCGTCCTGGTAAATGGAACGCCCTGCTTCGGTCAGCTCTACCCCGTGGTTGGTGCGTTCAAACAATTTGACGCCGACCCGTTTTTCCAGGGCATTGACCTGGTTCATCACGGAAACCGGCGTGATATACAATCTCTCGGCGGCTTTTGAAAAGCTGCCCGCGTCTGCTACCTGGATCAGCGTTTCAATTTGCGGATGATACAGGACGTACCGCCTCCTTTGCTTTAAGTTTTAACTAATGCCATTTTAACATTTTGGTCAGTTCCGTGTCAATGGAAAGCGCACTACAATAGGGGTGTACTCAGAACAAGGAGGTGCAGATATACGAAAACGATCACCTTAAATAATGGTGTCCGGATGCCCCTTATTGGCTACGGCACTTATCAGACGCCGCCCGGCATCACGGAACGCTGTGTAGCGGACGCATTGAAGGTCGGTTATCGCTCCATCGACACGGCACAATGCTATGGGAATGAACATCAGGTTGGTCTTGCCTGCAGCAAGTCGGGTATCCCGCGTGAAGATTTGTTTATTACCACCAAGCTGTGGGCCTGTCACGGATATGCGGATACGCTGCGGTCGATCGATGGTTCCCTGCGCAAGCTGGGAATGGATTACATCGACCTGCTCCTGATCCACGAGCCTGTCGGCGATGTTTATGAAATCTACCGGGCGATGGAATGCGCCTGCCGGGACGGCAGGCTGCGGGCCATCGGCGTCTCCAATTTTCTGAATGAGCGGTATTTGGATCTGATCAACCACTGCAAAATCATTCCGGCCGTCAATCAGGTGGAGACCCATGTATTCCGCCAACAGACCGAGCTTCGCGCCCTGGAGCGCCAGATCGGCACCGCGCCGGAGAGCTGGTCGCCGCTGGCCTGCGGGGAGAACAACATTTTCAGAAATCAGGTCCTGATGCGGATCGCGGAAAAGCATGGCAGGAGCGTTTCGCAAATCGCGCTTCGGTTTCTGGTACAGCAAGGTATTATCGTGATCCCCAAGTCTACTAAGCAGGAGCACATGAAAGAAAACCTGGCAATCCTGGATTTTGAACTGGAACCGGAGGATATGGCTGATATGGAAAAGCTGGACGCAGGGCGAAGCCTGTTCGGCTGGTGGTGATCCGCAAAAGGAGGAAAACTCGATGGCAAAAAAGATTCTCATTTTGAACGGCGCGGCCCGGAAGAACGGCAATACCGCAAAGCTGATCCAGGCATTTTCCGAAGGGGCGCGCAACGCCGGGCACATCGTGCAGGAGTTCTATCTGGACAGCATGGACATCCATAGCTGCAAAGGGTGTCTGCATCCCGGCCGGGACAGCAAAAGCCCCTGTTCTCAAAAGGACGATATGGATCAAATCTACGCCGCTTTTGCGGACTGCGATGTGGTGGTTTTTGCTTCGCCGGTCTACTTCTGGACGATCACCGGCCCGCTGAAAACGGCGGCTGACCGGCTGTATGCCTCTTTGGAGTGTATGGGCTATGGGCGGTTCGTCCGGGAGAGCGTCCTGCTGATGACTGCGGACGGCTCCGACTACTCCCAGGCGGTGACCTGGTATCGCACCTATGAGCGCAATCTCGGCTGGAAAAACCGGGGCGAGGTTTTGGGAAAAGGCAAAACAGAGGAAGCCTGCAAGCTGGGCGCTTCTCTTTGATCAAACAAAACAGACAAAACAGAAAGGAAGATCAGCTTGCCGGAGCGCTGTATGCCATTCCCTTTTCCTGCTGCGACGTGGTTACCCGGTATCTGCGGTGCAATGAAAAAAAATCGGAGATCCGTACCATTTTTCAGGGGCAGATCATACGCTTCTCCCTCCCGGAAGGCTCCAAATGGAGCTTCGGGCATCTGCAGATTTTTGAAAAAGAATTTCTTTCCGACCTGAAAGGGCGCAGGGCTCCCTGTCAGATACAGACGGAAAATGAGGCCTTCAACGAGAGATTTGAGGTATTTGCCGCCGATGACCACAATGCCTTCTATCTGCTCACCCCGCGGATGATGGAGCAGATCGTCCGTTTCGCGGATTTCGCGGACTGCCAGATCGCCCTTGCCTTTGTGGGAGCCATGCTGTATGTGGCCGTAGAACGCAGCCACAGCATGTTCAACGCTTCGATCCGCCGGCCTCTGGAAGAGCAGCGCCGGCAGATCCTGGATGACGCGGATCTTATCAGGCGTGCGGAGGAGATGCTGATCCGGGAGACGGGCATCCTGCAGCAGATCGGATGATGAAAAATCGCCTGCGGCGGCGGAAAAAGGAGGCCGGCCCGAACCTCCGGTTCGGGATTATATGCCGCCTGCGGCGGCGGAAGGAGAAGTAGCATGGGAAAATTTTTCAGTGACGATGTGGAAACGGCTCTGCAGTACATTTATTATGATAACCGGCTGCGGCTTCACCGGGGGCAGGAGGGCTTTGATCTTCTGGTAAAGGCATCCGGGGAGGGGGACGGGGATGCTGACTGCATCATGGCCCGCTGTTTAAGCGGTTATCAATATGTGTGGCCCGGGCATCATTTTCCGCAGGATGACAGACAGGCGGCAAAGCTGCTGCACCGCTCCATTGAGCGGGGAAGCGCCCTGGGGATCCTGATCGCGAAGCGAAGCGGCGCTCTCACGCCTGTCTGGCAGAAAAAAGCGCCGATCTCCTTACAGGAAGCCTTCCGGCAGGTGCTGGAAAAAGCGGCGGGGGGAGACGCCTTCTGTCAGTATACCGTCGGAAATACCTATTTCTGGTGGGATTTCCTTTCTATTGAAGGGAAAAACAGGAATGATTTTCCCAGCCAGGAGGCCTTCCGCGCCTATATGACTGAAAATATTACCAGATGCGAGGACTGGTTCTGGAGAGCTTTCAGAGGCGGTATGTACCTGGCGGGAAACAATCTGAGGCACTATTACGAGGCTGGAGAGGAGGGGTATGTAGCCCCGCAGCCGGAAAAGGCGGCCCGGGTTTACCCCATAGGCGCCGAGATGGGATATCCGCCCCATCAGATTTTTCTTGCCAATGACCTGGAGGAAGCGGGCGAAACAGAAAAAGCGCATTACTGGAGGCTTCAGGCCGCGGAAGGCGGGCAGCCAGGCCTCTGGTATCAGATCGGCTGCAGCTTCGATACGGGAAGGGGCGTAGAGCAGGATCCGCAAAAAGCTTACGAGTGCTTTACCAGAGCCATAGAAGAAGAGAGCGATCCGTATGCTTACAATGCGGCGGGGCTGTATCTGTTTACAGGCCGGGGAACGGCTCAGGATCGGGTCAAGGCCTTTGCCTGTTTTTCCAGCGCCCTGCGGCTGCAGGAGGGCAATACCTTCGGCTATCCCTTTCTGTCCCAGTGCTACCTGGAGGGCATCGGCACCGCGCCTGACTACCAGCAGGCTCACCGGTTGGCATGGGAAACAAAGGATAAGCCCCGCAGCCTGTACGTGCTGGGACGCATCTACTGCGAGGGGCTTGGGATGCCCCAGGATATCGCCATGGGCGTGGAATATTTTGACCGGTCCGGCCTTTCTGAGGCGAAAGAAGAGCGGAAGCATTATAAAAAGACACTCTTCGGGCGCTGGAAGCGGGTGAATTAGATATGAAAATAGTGGAAGTACAGGACAGAACGCCGGAGCTTCTTAGCCGGCTGCTGGAGATATGGGAAGCCTCCCTGCGGGCTACGCACCTGTTTTTATCGGAGGAAGAGATCGGAAGCATCAGGGAATATGTCCCGCAGGCACTGGAGGGAATCGCGCACCTGATCGCCGCGGAGGAGGAAACGGGCTGTCCGGCAGCCTTTATGGGGATAGAAGACGGCTCCCTGGAAATGCTGTTCATCGCTCCGGAGGAAAGAGGAAAGGGACTGGGAAAACGCCTGATCCGGTATGGAATGGAGCATTATGACGTAACGAGGCTGGCCGTCAACGAACAGAACCCGCAGGCCAGAGGATTTTATGAGCACATGGGCTTTCAGGTTTACAAAAGGACAGATCGGAAGAGCGTCGTGTAGGGAAAGAGTGTAGATCTC
>CALWGL010000049.1 GCA_944380025.1 uncultured Lachnospiraceae bacterium | reverse complement strand
GCCGCCCGCCGGAGAATGCTCCAGGCAGTTCTTCATCAGATTCATAAGCGCCTCCATGGTCCATTCCAGATCTCCCGGAAAGCAGACGCGTCCGCGGTCCGAGATCTCCACGGAAACGTGTCTTTCTCTCAGCAGATCCTCCAGATTCTCCGCGGCCAGATTCAGCGCCGTGAAAACGTCCACCTCCTCCCGCTTCAGAAAAAGCGTGCCGGAATCGATCCGGGACAGAGAAAGCAGCGCTTCCTCCAGACGGGTCAGGCGCTCCAGCTGCTTTCTCACCGGCTCCGCATAGGGATTCGGCGCCTTCGTCTCCATCAGCTGCAGAGACAGAAGGGCCGCGGTCAGAGGTGTTTTCAGCTGATGGGCGATATTGGCAAGATTGTCCGCAAAATTTTTCCGCGCCCGCACCGCCTCGTCCCTGGCCGCATACAGGCCGGTAACCGTCTTATAGATCTCGTCCCGCAGGCAGGAAAAACCGTCCTCCTCCTGCAGCAGGGTTCCCGGCGCTCCCCGGTTGACCTGCTCCAGATAATCCGTCAGCCCGTCGATCCTGTTTTTTTCTTTCCGTCCATATCTCTGAAGCAGGAAAAAAACAGCCGCCGAAGCGGCAAACGCAAGACCGATGGAACATGCCGTCAGCCCTCCCGCTCCCCTTTTCCCCGTTCCCGGAGCCCCAAACGCAGGAAGGGCCGGAGCAAAATCCGCCGCCTCATATCCATAGCGGACAAGGAAATCTCTCCGGCCATCCTCTCCTTCCGATCCGCCGCTTCCATCCATCCCCCTTTGATACTCCTGCAGAGCGGAAAGCACCTCCCCTTCCAGCTGCGGATTCTGCTCCAGAAAAATGCCGCAGAAAGCGGACAGCCGGGAGAATACGGCGTTCTGATACGCGTTTCGCCACAAAAAAAGAAGGGCTGCCATTCCCGCCAGGCAGATCAGGGCGGGCAGAAGGGAAACGCTGCGCTTTTTTTCCACCATAGTCTAATCCTCCATACGATATCCGAAGCTGCGGACGGTTTTCAGGCAGGCGGGATGATGAAGCTTCTCCCGCAGACGCTTCATGGCCACGGTCAGGGTGTTGTCGTTCACAAAATTCCCCTCGCTGTCCCAGACCTGCTCCAGGAGCAGAGCTCTGGTCACTGTCCTGCCCTGATTTTCCATCAGGATCCGGAGAAGCTCATACTCCGGACGGCTCAGGGCGATCTCCTCCTGCCCGATGAAGGCTGTCTTTTTCCCCGTATCCAGCAGGATCTCCCCGCACCGAAGCCGCTCCCTATCCCCTTCCGCACCGGCCCTCCTGCCCGCGCGGCGCAGAAGCGCCCGGATCCGGGAAGCGAGGATCTCCAGGTCAAAGGGCTTTGTCACATAATCATCCGCCCCGGTTTCAAAACCGGAGATCACATCCGCAGCGTCATTCCGGACGGTCAGAAAGATGACCGGCAGGCTTTCCCACCTCCGGCGGATCCACCGGCACAGCCCGTCCCCGTTCTCATCCGGCAGGTTCCAGTCCACCAGGATGAGATCCGGCGTTTCGGAAAGGAGAGCCTGCCTTGTCCGGGCCGCCGTTGGAAAAATATCCACTTCATAATCCTGCTGCAGCAGGTATTCCTGTACCGAACGGGCGATGGCGGCATCGTCCTCGGCGTAGAAGATTTTTTTCATACGCTCCTCCCTGAAAGCATATTTTCCTGCTCCTCGCTGCATTTCTTCAGCCTCAGCAGAGCGCAGGTGCCGGATCCGGGCGTTGACCGGTATCGAAGCCCGTACGCTTCCCCATAATACAGCTGAATCCTCTTATGGACATTTTTTACGCCGTATCCCCTGCTGTCCGTGGTGAGGATCTGGCGGCAATCCTCCTCCGACATGCCGCAGCCGTTGTCGATGACCTGAAAGAGGATATCGTCCCCGTCCAGCCGGCAGGTAACGGTCAGCATTCCCTTGCCGGGAGCCCTTCTGTGATCCAGCCCGTGAAGGATCGCGTTTTCTGCCAGGGGCTGAATGATCAGGTTCAGGACAGAAAAGGGTAATGCTCTTTCGTCGATGTCATAGGTTACGTCAAAGGAATAGGAATGCATGATCTGCTGGATCGACACGTAGGCTCTGGTGTTTTCCAGCTCATCCCTGATGGTCGTCATGTTTTTTCCTTTATTGAGCATCGTACGGTAAAAGGTGGAAAGCAGCTGGGACAGCTGGCTGATCCCGGACTGTCCTGCCATGATGGCCTGCACGTTGATGAGGGACAGGGAATTATAGAGAAAATGGGGATTGATCTGCGCCTGCAGGATCCGAAGCTCATATTTCTGCTGTCTGATCTGTGCCAGCAGCACTTCATTGATCATATGATCCAGCTGCTTCACCATGTCCCCAAAAGCGTTCTGAAGGCGTCCCACCTCATCCTTTCTCGGCGTGCTCTCTGAAATGATCTCATAACGTCCCTGCTCCACCAGCTGGATATTTTCCGAAAGCCTTTCCAGCGGCTGGGAAACGATGCGGGAAAGAAAGCCCGCGGCAAGAAAGGACGCCGAAATACACATGACGGCCAGAAACAGAGCGGTGATCTGAAAGTGTCGGAAGGTTTTCAGCACCTCGTCCGAAGGGCGGTAGAGCCATGCCGTCCATGTACCTTCATTGAGCGGACAGTGTGCGTCGATGTAAAGGGAAGGGATGCCGCCGTTTTCAAGCTCCTGCACTGTAAGGGCCGGATAGAAGGGATCCTCCGGAAATGAGGAGGTTTCATAAACCGTTTCCCCATTCTCATCCGTCAGCAGAAAACGATAGTTTCCCTGAACCAGCTTCTGCGAGGAGGCAGACAGACTGTCCATATCGATGGAAAGGCAGACCACGGAAACCGGCGCATCATAACGATAATACATCTGACCTGTCAGATACAGGGTACTGCCGTCGTCAGATACCTGATAAAAGGGAAGGGTCGTCTGCAGAGCCCTGTCATACCACGGCATATCCCGGGCGGAATCCAGAGGCATAACGCTGTTTCCGTGAGGATTCAGCTTTGCGTCCGTATAGATGGTAACGGTATCGATATCCGTATTCAGCGACCGCACCGCAAGGAACAGGGAATCGATATTATACTTGTAAAACATATACAGATCATAATTGGTCTCATAGGTTTTTACCAGAGCCGTTTTGACAGTCTCATTCCACAAGACCATATTCAGGGCGTCCATATAGGCATTCAGACGATAATCGATGGAAGCGGCCGTCTGCTGAAGCGTTTCATTCAGATTATTTTCTTCCCTGCGGACCATCTGGCTGCTGATCTGCCCATAGCTCACCGTTCCGAAAAGCAGCATGGGAACCAGACTGATCAGCGTACAGATCGTCCCGATCTTTTTGCGGAAGGACAGATTGTTAAAAAACAGAAGAAACTTTTTTTTCATGATGTTTCCGACGTCTCCTTTTTCTCCGGCATGCCCGCCTTCGCACGGTAGCCGCTGGGCGTGATCCCGTAAACCTCCTGAAAGGTTTTTATAAAATAGGACGCTGTTGGATAGCCGACCGCCCTGCTGATATCAACGATCTTCATGTTGCTGCCGACCAGCAGCTCCTGCGCCTTTTTCATCCGGAAGTTTTTGATATATTTATGCAGGGAGCAGCCGGTGACCTTGGTGAACATATTGCTGAGATAATTGGGGCTGAGATAAACCTGCTCCGCCAGCAGATTCAGCGTCAGCTCCTCCCCGTAATGCTCGGCAATGTACTGTCTGACCAGATGTACACAATAGCCTGCCCCGTCGATCTCCTGATGAAGGTCTGCAGTCAGCTGCTCCAGATACCTCAGAAGGATCTCCCTGATATCCGAAAAATGGCGCAGGACATAGATCTCTTCCGCCGCCGCCTCAAAATCAGCCTCTGTCGCGGAAGGAATGGCTTTCATCAGAAGCTGCAGCAGCGAAATGGCAATATGCCGCGTATATACCGGGGAATGCGCGGTGGAATCCGAACATTTCACGAGCAGCTGATCCACCAGGCCGGCAAGCTGATCCGGACGTTTGAATGAGATCGCCAGGGAAATGTTCTCCAGCAGGATCTGATCCGACTGCGCCGTCGTCTCCGCCGCTTCCTCCGGGCGCTTCGGACGGTCATAAAAGCTGTCCTGATAATAGGACATGGACTTCGCAAAATCAATTGTTCTGGAATCCAGCCGTGTCAGGATCCCCGTGATGATCTGTCGGAAATCCTCCTCATTGACCGGCTTCAGAATATAATTCACCGCCCTCAGGATCAGCGCGTTCTGTACATATTCAAAATCGTCGAATCCGCTGAAAAACAGGATCTCAATATCCGGGATCAGTTTCTTTGCTTCCGAAGCCAGCTCAATTCCATTGCGAAAGGGCATCTGCACATCCGTCAGGAGAATGTCCGCCTTTTCCCTGCGGATGAAAAGAAGCGCCTCTTCCCCGTTGGACGCTTCCAGGATCTGAAATCTCCCGGGAAAATCCCGGGTCAGCAGATAACGGATCAGATCCCGCTCCATTTTTTCATCGTCTGCAATGAGAATCTTATACATCGCTTTTTCCTCTGTCGTATTTTATGAAAAAATTATAGCATTCTCAAAAAACATCAACAACATGTATGAAAGAAAACCTGTAGAATCTTCTACAAAGCTGAAATATGTTGCATTTACAGTTTTTCTCCGCCGTGTCTATAATAAATATGCAAAGCAGAGGAACAACAGCCATGGCAGAACAGGTTCAGGATCAGTCTCACCGGTGTGAAAAAAACGCAGGGAGGATATCGGAATGAAAAAAGGAAACAGGAAAAAAATAACGGCAGTCTCACTGGCTGTAACGGCGGCCCTCCTTCTCGGGGCGTGCGGAAGCAGCCAAGATACGGAAAAGGATGCCGCAGCGGACAGCGGGGAAAGAGGAACGGTGACGATCACCATGGGACGCCAGACCTCCTCCAATCCCAAATTTCCGGAGGGGGATTCCTACGAGGACAACGCCTATATCCGCATGGTGGAGCAGGAGCTGAACGTTGACATCACAGATGCGTTTGAAGCTCCCTCCGGCGACGATTACAACCGCCAGGTATCTCTGGCTCTTTCCGCCGGAAGCCTCCCGGACATTATGAAGGTGGCGACGAAGGATGAGCTGACGGAGCTTTATGAGAATGAGCTGATCGCCGATCTGACTGAGGTATACGACGCCTATGCCAGCGACTATATCAAGAGCCTCTACGACTCCTTTGACGGAAGGGCGCTGGAGGATGTCACCTATGACGGAAAGATGATGGCGATTCCCGCCACAAGCTCCGACGCGGGCCCCGGAATGTGCTGGATCAGAAGCGACTGGGCCGATGAACTTGGAATCACCGTGGATGCGGACGGAGACCGCTGCCTGACCCTGGATGAGGTAAAGGAGCTGGCAAAACAGTTTATGGAAGCCAATCCGGAAAACGCGGAAAACCCGGTGGGAATCGCGTTTGATGTCGGCCTGACTTCGACCACCTCCGACACCGCCTATATGATAAACAGCATCGCCTACTCCGTGGGCGCCTATCCCCGCCACTGGTATCAGAACGACGCCGGGGAATTGATCTACGGCTCCACGACGGAAGAGATGAAGGAAGCGCTTTCCATCGTAAGAGAATGGTATCAGGAGGGTATCGTCGATCCTCAGCTCGGCACCAGGACATGGGATGATATTACAGCTCTTATGACAAACGGACAGTGCGGCATTACCTTCGGCTCCTGGCATATTCCGGACTGGATCCTGAACAACACGTACATGATGAACAGCAACGCGGTGTTTGAGCCCTATGCGGTGATCGACGCGAATGGCAAAGTCAACTGCACCCATTATAAGGCGACCGGCGAATATGTCGTCGTGAGCGCGGAGTTTGAGCATCCTGAGATCGCCATTCAGATCCTGAATCTGATCTATGACGATATGGTAAATTCCGCAGAGCTTCTGGAAAAATATCCGGAGGTGGACGCCTACCTGAAGGAAGGTGTTGACGGAACCGCCCGCCCCTATAATATCGAAGTGAAATCCAATACCTACCTGCTGGATGAATACGCACAGCTGAAGGCGGCTCTGGACGGAACGGGAACAAGGGATGAGATCAGCACCGCGGAGGAACGCTCCAACTACGATGCCATCACGGCATATCAGGAAGGAAACGGAGACGTAACAGGCTGGTGCAAGATCCATTCCCGCTGCAAGGGCGTAGACCTGCTCACATACCTCAACGACAGCGATCTGTATCACTGGCTTTCCCCCATCTACCCGGAAACGACCGCTACCATGACCACCAACTGGGCAAACCTGCAGACGCTGGAAGAAGAATCCTTTATTAAGATCATCACCGGAACCGATGATCTGGACGAAAGCTTCAATGCCTTTGTTTCCGGCTGGAAGAGCCAGGGCGGAGATACGATCACCGCAGAGATCCAGGAACAGATCCAGGAATAAATTTCGGAAAGGAGCCTGGCGGCAGAAGAGAAACCGCGAATGCGATTTCTCTTCGCCCCTCGCGGCAAAGCTTTGATCCGCTGCGCTCCGGAATGGAGATTTTTATGAAAAACAGAACGAAACAGCCTGCTCATCTGAAAACAAAGCCGGCGAGATCGGGCAGCCGGCATTCCCTGTATTACCATGCCATGGTTCTCCCGGGAATGGTCTTTCTGATCCTTTTCGGTTATCTTCCCATGCTGGGCCTTGTGATGGCATTTCAGGATTTTGTTCCGGCAAAGGGATTTTTCCGCTCTGAATTTGTCGGACTGAAGCATTTTGAATATATGATTTCCCTTCCGGATATCGGAAGAGTGATCCGCAATACGCTGATCATCGCCCTGGGAAAGATCTTCCTCGGCATGCTGCTTGCCATCGTCTTTTCCATCCTTCTGAATGAGATCCGCCAGAGGACTCTGAAAAAGAGCATTCAGACCATCGTCTATCTGCCCCACTTTCTGTCCTGGGTGGTACTCGCCGCAGTCGTGACCAATCTGTTCAATCTGGACGGTCTGGTAAATCAGCTGCTGGGAGTTATCGGAATCGACAAGATCAACTTTCTCGGAAGCAACCAGGTTTTCCGGAAGCTGATCATCGGAACGGATGTCTGGAAGGAATTCGGCTATAATTCCGTGGTATACCTGGCCGCGATCACCGGGATCGACGCCGGACTGCATGAGGCTGCCGCGATCGACGGCGCATCCTGGTGGAAGCGGGTCTGGCATATTACCATTCCCGGCATGCTGCCGATCATCCTGCTCATGACGGCAATGAACCTTACCTCCGTATTGAGCGCGGGATTTGATCAGATCTACAACCTCTATTCTCCCATGGTATATGAAGTGGGAGACGTACTCGATACCTATATCTACCGGATCGGCCTTGTGGGAAGGCAGTACAGCTTCGGCGCGGCGGTAGGCCTCTGCCGTTCGGCTGTCGCGCTGATCCTTCTGGTCGGCGCAAACAGGATCACGGACAGGCTCACCGGTCAGCGGATCTATTAAAAAGGGGAGGGACAGAAAATGCTGGATACAAAAAGCACAGGTTCAAAAATCAGGAATACCGTCATTCATTGCATCACGATCCTCCTGGGACTTCTCTGTCTGTTTCCGATGCTGAACATCCTGGCGATCTCCTTCAGTGGAAGCGCCGCGGTATCCGCCAACCGGGTGGGACTTCTTCCGGTCGATTTTACCCTCTCCGCCTATCGGAGGATCCTGGAAGACGGTCAGTTCTGGCGTTCCTTCGGGATTTCCGCAATCCGGGTGATCCTTTCGCTGATCCTGAATCTGATCCTCTCCGTTCCGATGGCCTATGCCATGACCAGGACCAAGCGGGAATTCCGGGCAAGAAATATCTACATGAACCTTCTGATCTTTGCCATGCTGTTTAACGGAGGCATGATCCCCACCTTTATCGTGGTAAAAAATTTTCATCTTCTCAACACCATCTGGTCCCTGATCCTTCCGGGCGCGGTCCCCATCTTCAGCGTCATCCTGCTGATGAACTTCTTCCGGGGCGTTCCCAAGGCCCTGGAGGAAGCGGCGATCATTGACGGCGCCAACCAGCTTCAGGTCCTTCTGAGGATCATGGTGCCCTGCGCCAAGCCGTCCATAGCAACCGTCTCCCTGTTCAGCATCGTGGGGAGCTGGAACGATTTCTTCAGCGGCCTGATCTATATGCAGAAGGTAGAACAGTATCCGATCATGACGTACATTCAATCCCTGAGCATCAACCTGCAGGAGCTGGTTCAGAACTCTGCCGGAAGCTCCGCCCTGGAAAACGCCGCCGAGCTGTCAAACAGAAATCTGAACGCGGCGAAGATCATCGTAGCGGTCATCCCGCTCCTCATGATCTATCCCTTCCTCCAGAGATATCTGATCAGCGGTATCGTCATGGGATCGGTGAAGGAATAAACGAAGATAAACGGAAAGGAAACGGAAAAAATATGGAAAATCTGGAAAGAAAATGGTGGAAAGAAGCGGTCGTATATCAGATCTATCCCAGAAGCTTCATGGACAGCGACGGAGATGGAATCGGCGACCTCAACGGGATCCTGTCAAAGCTGGATTATCTGAAGGAGCTCGGCGTGGATGTGGTCTGGCTTTCCCCGGTATATCAGTCCCCGAATGACGACAACGGATATGATATCAGCGATTATCAGGCCATCATGCAGGAATTCGGAACCATGGAAGACTTTGACCGGATGCTGAAGGGAATGCATGAACGCGGAATCCGCCTGGTGATGGATCTGGTAGTCAATCATACCTCTGACGAACATCCCTGGTTCATTGAAAGCAGAAGCTCAAAGGACAATCCCTACAGGGACTATTATTTCTGGAGAGAAGGTAAAAACGGAAAAGAGCCGAATAACTGGGGAAGCTGCTTTTCCGGCTCCGCATGGGAATACGATAAGACCACGGACATGTACTACCTGCATCTTTTTTCCAAAAAACAGCCCGACCTGAACTGGGATAATCCGGCGGTACGCAGGGATATCTTCTCCATGATGAACTGGTGGTGTGAAAAGGGCATCGATGGCTTCCGTATGGATGTGATCAGCATGATCTCCAAGGAGCCCGGACTTCCGGACGGCAAACTCTATCCCGGAGCCTCCTATGCCTTTTCCGGATGCGTGAACGGCCCCCATGTACACGAATACCTTCAGGAAATGAACCGGGAAGTACTGTCCCGCTATGATCTGATGACAGTAGGGGAATGCTCCGGCGTCACCATTGAAGAAGCCAAAAAGTACGCCAGGGCGGATGGAAAGGAACTGAACATGGTATTCCAGTTTGAGCATATGGGACTGGACGACGGAAAATACGGAAAATGGACGGACCGCCGCACAGATCTCCAGAGCTTCCGTCAGATCATGAGCAAATGGCAGACCGAACTGGAGGGCCTGGCCTGGAACAGCCTGTTTCTGGGAAATCATGACCAGCCCCGCAGCGTATCCCGCTTTGGAAACGACGCCCCGGCCTTTCGTGAAGCATGCGCCAAGATGCTGGCGACCTGCCTTCACATGATGCAGGGAACGCCCTATGTATATCAGGGCGAAGAGCTTGGCATGACCAACTGCCCCTTTGATTCCCTCGACGAGATCCGGGATATCGAAAGCATCAACGCGTTTCACGAGCTCACTTCCTCCGGAGCGGTTTCCCCGGAAGATATGATGCGCTTTATCGGCCTGCGCGGAAGGGATAACGCCAGGACCCCCATGCAGTGGGACGACAGCAAAAACGCCGGCTTTACCTCCGGAACTCCCTGGATCAAAGTCAATCCCAATTATAAGGAGGTCAATGCCGCCGCAGAAAGAAAGGATCCGGATTCCGTTTTCTGCTATTATCAGAAGCTGATCGCCCTGAGAAAGCGGGAAGCGGTGATGGTATACGGCTCCTATGACCTGCAGGAGCCGGACAGCGAAAGCCTGTATGTCTATACCAGGACCCTGGAACCGGACAGACTTCTGGTGATCTGCAGTTTTTCGGAAACGGAAACCGACTACGAAATCCCTGCAGAATTTTCAGGAGCGGAAATTCTGATCGGAAACGGGAAAAGGACATCAGCGGCTGGCCTCATCCGGCTTCAGCCCTATGAAGCCCTGGTGCTGAAACGGAAAATGAACTGATACGCCCGACTGCTGCACTGTTGAAGGCTTACAGCCTTGAAGATTTCAGATCGGATAGGGGAAGGTACTTCCCCTATCCGGATAAATGCTTTGAAAGTATTGATAAAAGACGATTCAGCTTATCCCTGTCCCCACGCTCGTATTGAGCCAGCGCCGGATACAGATATACAAATACAGCAAGGCTTCCTCTTGCGTAAAATAATCGACCAAATCAATATAAAATGGAGCCAACCGACTGAAGCCCCAGTCAATGATCATGGGTCGTCCCTGAAAACAGCGCACATGGTCGCCAACCATATCCTGTAAGTCCCCATGGGTAACCGTGACACTTGTCCCATCCCGGTACAGGTCGGCCATATCTGTCGCAAACCGCTCTGCGGTTTTCCGAAGTTTCGGCAATACCCTGGAATATTGACCGGCAAAATGATTGTCCGACGCGCATTTCTTTTCAAAATGGTCCACAGAAATTTTCGTTGTGATATGTTTCCAATACGCTTCATCTGCAGGAAGCAAGCGCGAATTTTTATCAGCAGCCCACAAATTATCGGTATGAATATCTGCAAGTGCTGCAGCCACTTGCCTTTTCCATACAGAGACGCTGCATGGGATCTTTTCACACGTCCGAATATCCTGCATGATAAACCATGCGGTTTGAGAAGTGTCCTGCAAATCGGAATAAGCGAAGGGAGAATGTCCTCTTTTTTGTTCCGTAAGGATCCGCATAACGATCCTCTCGGATAAATCCGCATATTTGCAAATATAACTGTTCGATTTTCCATCTAAAAATGTGCAGTGCAGGCAATCCCTTCCTGTGAATCGTCCAAATTGTCACGATTCCTCCAAAAAAAGTTTGTCATACCCTGATATATTTACATCCTCTTCCCTGACCAATCTTCCTGATACTGCCGCTTTTTATCATAGCCCCAAGCACGGCCTCTACCGTAGTAGGGCTGACATCAGGCAGAATCCGACAGATTTCCATCTTGGATATGGGTGTGAGACTGTTCAGCACTGTGGCTTCCACACGAGCCTTTTTGGTTATTTTTTTCCCATGTACAACAGCAAATCTTCTGTCCAGTTCCTTATAACACATATACAAAGTGGAGAGAAAATTTTCTATAAATGGAAAATAGCTGTTTTCATTTTTTTCCCAGCCTTCAGAAGACTGCCGCAGAGCTTCATAATAATAAGCTTTATAGTTACTGATCTGTTCCTCAAAGGAGACATATTTTCCGGCATCATAGCCGTTTTTATAAAGAAGAAGCAGAGAGAGCAGGCGTGACATGCGGCCATTTCCATCCCGAAAAGGATGGATACAGAGGAAATCCAGGATTACACAGGGAATGAGCAGAAGCTGATTGATGTTCGCATTGCTTCTGGCCGCCAGATATGCCAGCTCCAGCTGTTCCATCGCTTCCGGGGTTTCTGACGCCGGCACAGGACGAAATCGAACCCGCTGCCGTCCATTTGTATCTACCTCCAGAATCACATTGTCATCAGCTTTATACTGACCGCCATATTCATATCCTGCAATGGACATCAACATTTCATGGAGCCGCAGAATGTCACTTTGCCTGAAATCCATATATTCATATCCCATATGAATGGCATTCAGCGCATCCCTGTATCCGGCGATTTCAGCCTCGTTATGATTTAAGGGAGCGCTGTTTTGATTTACGATAGCATTGATACGCTCATCGCTGGTAACGATTCCTTCGATGGCATTCGAACTTTTAACGGACTGTACTCTGGCGATGGATTCCAACTCGGTAAAAATTCCTGCATATTCGTCTTTGCGAACTCCTGCCATTGTTTTCAGGGAAACGATACCGGAAGTCAGGTTCACCAGACTGGCAGGAAGCAGACCATTATTTAAAAAAGAATAATCGAATACTCTCATTCTATATCCCCCTTTATGCATATAATATTATCATTTTATATGCAGTTATTCAAATACTATAACCAATTTTCTGCATATAAATTTTTAAAAAATATGCAGTTACTGACAAAATTATGCGGCAGAAGGATGGCTTTGCTTTCCTTCTGCCCGTTGAAAATGGAAAGCACCGTATTCACGAAGAATGCCGTAGCCAGAATCTGAAGCGACGGAAGGGAACCACGGATCACCTTGTCCATCATTCAAAGCATGCACTGAATGCGGGACGCATTTCTTCTATCTGACCGCGGGACAGACCATACTTTAAAGCCAGAGACTGCCAGTTTTCTCTCACTGTTTTCAACATATTCCCGGCAAATTTTTCAGCATCAGCCCTGGTCATACCAAAACGCATTGCAGTCTCTACAGCAAGATCAATACGAATGCTGTTATCATATTCGTCAACATTCAAAGAAAGCTCGTCTCCATAAGGAACCGGATTTACATCATACAGAGGGGATAGAATCCATCCTTTTTTCGTAAGAATAAAAGCATGATTACGAAGATGATCATCTGTATTTGAAACTGCCATATTAAAAACAATACGTTTCCATAATTCAACCAGATCTTCCTTTGGTCTGGCTCCATTAGATTTAATAAAATCAGCCATATCCAGATAACTCGTCCCGTCCGCTGCTGATGCGCCATCGTTTTTTCCAAGCAAAGTCATTGCAGATGCGAAATGAATTCTTTTCTTTTCATTCCTATCAAAACGCTTCACAAGATATGTGCTTCCGATTTTTGAAAATTTTTCCAGCTTTGCATCCGGTACATTCAGGCCGCATAATTTTGCGAGATCATGTGTAACCATTTCCCATGCGCCTGTATCATTTTCATCATTCTTTGATGGAAACTTGGCAATCCAGAGCTGCCCCATGGTATCAACAACGGTTGCCTTTGGCCTGGCACCACCAAGGGATGATCCCGGTTTAATCAACTGGTTCAGCCACTTTTCAGAAAGACCGCTTTCATCATTTTCAAAGTTACGTGACGCCTCTTCTAATGTGCGAAGTGTTGCCCATGGAGGTACTTGTGTTTCTCTGTCATCCGACAGAAATGGCCCGTTCGGATCCAGCTTAAATCTGATGCCGCCCATTCTGGTTGCATCATAGACTCCCAGCAGGTAATCGCTGTCATATAGCTTATGAGGTTTACGGGCTTCTTTCTGTGCACGAATACGTTCACGCTTATTCATGAGAACACGTCCCCAGCGATCCGGAGATGCATCTGCAAATATTCCAAAAATATTTTTTCCATTTGGAAACTGTCTGCCACCGTAAGGCATCAGTTCCGGATCCAGACTGACAGATAACTTCATTTGTTTGAGCCATCCATTGCTGTACTCAAACGAATAGGTTTCTCCGCCCTTGATAACATTTACATAAAGCATTCCCAGAAGAATAGGTTCTTCCTGGCTGAAGTCATCATACACATATATCGTTTTCTGATTAGCTGACATGGTTCCTGCCTCCTGCACGTTTTCCTGACGCACGCTTTCTGGTAAGCAATTCCAAATCCTGCATCTTTTTACCCATTATATCATCTTTCGCCACAAGCAGCAGATCCTTATCCATTTGATTCAGAGCATGCAGCACAGCAGCATAGATTCCCATGGCAACTGCAGGATTTCCGGATTCCACCTTCCACAGAGTGGAACGGCTGATTCCTGCCCTCTCTGCCACAAGTTCAGCCGAAAGATTTCTCCTCAGCCTCGCAAGCTTGATCTGCTCCCCAAGCGTTTTCAATATTTTTTCTGTTGAAGGCATTATATTATAAGCTGCTTTTTTCATCTATATTCACCTGCGCTCTTTTCTCTAGTAGATATGGGGATTACTCCCCATATCCCTACACAAAACCGTACGTGCGCTATTAACGCATACGGCTTTTCACCTTATATTCCATACACTATCTGTATAGCAAACTCACTGTAATCCTTGGTTCTAGTAACGGAAATGTCCTGAGTAATCCGTTAAAGAAAGTATCCTTTGTATAGCTTCTTTTCTGGCTTCTCCGATTGAGCCACTTATACAACAGCCATTTTGTCTGCATCAGAAAGTTTTTCACTTCCCTTGTATTGTCGGTCACTCCATAATACTGATAGTGTCCCCGCAGTTTTGCATTGACCGTTTTGAATATCTGCTCCAATGGCATTGTTCGATGAGCCTTGATCCACTCTTTCATTGCCCTGATCTTGCTGCGGAATTTCTTCCTGCTGGTCTTTACCCTGCAACGGAAAAACTGCTTCTTTCCGTCCATTCCGCAATAAAACGTGAAGCCTAGAAAGTCAAAGGTTTCCGGTTTTCTTTCTCCTCTTGCTTTTCTGTTCTGCCTGGCAAACCTCCCGAATTCCAATATCTTCGTCTTTTCTTCCGCCAGTTCCAGCCCATATTTCCTGAACCGTTCTTCCAGTCTCTGCCTGAATATCTCTGCTTCATATTTGTTCTGGAAGCAACAGACAAAATCATCACAATACCGAATCAGATAACATTCGCCTTTGCATTGCCGCTTTACGATTACGTCAAACCAGTTATCCAGTACATAATGCAGATAGACATTTGCAAGTACCGGGCTGGCTCCGTTTCCCTGTGGAGTTCCCCGTTCGCTCTCCAGAAATCTGCCGTTTTCCATGACTCCCGCTTTCAGGAATTTCTCGATGATCTCCAGAAATCTTTTGTCAGATATGTCATGGGACAGCATCTTCATCAGACATCCGTGGTCTACATGATCAAAGAACCCTCTGATATCTGCTTCCACCACATAATTCGTCTTCCGGTACTGTACCATCTCTATGATTTCCCTTACTGCCTGATGGCAGTTCCTGTTTGGCCGGAACCCGAAGCTCTCATGATAAAACTTCGGTTCATAGATCTGCTCCAGTATCTGCGCAACCGCATTTTCCACCAGTTTATCCTCATAACAGGAGATTCCCAGTGGTCTCATTTTGCCTTTTGTTTCTTTCGGAATATAGACCCGTCTTGTTGGATTCGGACGGTAGCTTCCACTTTTCATCCGCTTTACAAGCTTCGCCAGGTTTTCTTCCAGGTTCCGTTCATAATCTTCTTTTGTCACTTGATCAATTCCGTACGCTTTTCTTTTATCCATCGTTTTGTGGATTGCTTTCAAAGTGTCCTCATTGATATATGACGCAAGATTCTGAACCTTTCTGTCTGTTTTGTTTGCTTTTGCGATATTGTACTGTATTCCAGGCAACTCGTTCACCATGTTCCTCAGCTCTCTTTTGTCTGCATAGTTCCTTATCACTTGAAGCTATAAAGTGCACAGCCCTTTTCTCCATCTGCTTTCACAGACTTCTTCGATACTATGGCTGTGTCGGACTTCCTGCCACTCATTTGGATTCCTGACGCATTTCTTTGTTTTGGTTTCCATACCTCTTGTAGAGGAAATGACAGGATCTCAGCTGTTCCGATAACATACTTATCATCAGCCTCGCCAAGCTCTCAGACTGGGGGATGCCGCCATGACCTCGCCATACCGGTCTTGGCAGTGTTGTCTACTGTGATAAGAAACACATCGACCATATCCAACCTCATAATAATTTCCCAGCTCAATCACTTCACTTTCGTTTCGGCTCTGCTGCTCCCTGTCCTACGCTTAAGCCTGACGTTACCGCTTCGGCTCCAAGGACTCGGTACAGGCGGTTGGCTGGACCTTACCTGATAGGATTTTCCTACTGTATTGTTATCAGCTTACCAGGGCTTGCAGAGTTTCCTCCGCTCGCCAGGGGAAATCAGCTATGCTGATTTCACAGCTCGCACTTGTTTTCTATTATAGACAAAAATATATATTATGTAAATAATAACAAACATTACATAGTCAGATACATATTTTAAAAGTTTAAGTGATAAGTTTTAAGTAATTTTTTTACTTGATCCCCCAAATTAATAATGTTATATTTTATGTATTAATCCAACTTCTTTTTGTAAATTTTTCCATTACATCACCAATATTCCGAAGAAGGCGTTAAAAGAATGAAAATACGTAATAATTCAAGAGCATTTATCGTAAATGAAAAAAACGAAATTCTTTTACAAAAATTTGAGTTTAGTTTTACCGGAAAATTAAAAATTCTTTGGGTTACCCCAGGCGGTGGTGTAGAAGAAGACGAAAATTTTGAACAGGCTTTAGAAAGAGAATTATACGAGGAACTTGGATTAAAAATAAATGTTGAGGACGAAAGTATTTTGACATTAGATATTCCATTCGACGGAAAGAATGGAAAATTTATTAGTCATGAAGTTTACTATTTAATACGTTTATCTAAAAAAACAGTTTTTTCACTTACTAATATGGAGGAAGGTGAAAAAAATACTTTCCACAATATTAAGTGGTGGAATTTAAAGGAACTTGAAGAAACAAAGGATAAATTTGAACCGAGGGATAATATTTTAGAACTTTTAAAAAATCTTAAATAAGAAAGATCAGAATTATTACTATAATCTATCATGGTAATTTGATTTATTTCAAAATCTTTCATATCAATTCAACCTATTTTTCAAACATCAAATAAGACCTATTTTCAAATCTTACATTACCATGTATATTTTTTAATTGTAACTTATTTTATGTTACAAATTAAATATTAATTTTACCTATGCACCCTGAAACTCAAATCATGCAGCACTGCAGTATAAATTTCTATGACAACTGCCGGATTTCCAGCTTCCGCCTTCCACAGGGTAGAACGAAAAGCAGTGAACAGCGCCTTTTTTCAAACAGCTGTCCACTGCTTGCTTCTCGTGAAGTTTTCTGTATATTCTTTTAAAATTCACCTACTATTTTATATAAGACATATCACTGATTCTCTTTATAAACCGCTTCCCTTCCTCATTTTCAAACATATGGGAAACTCCTCCGGACAATCCAAATATTTCACCTGCATTGATCGTCTCAACGCTTAATCCAAGAAACACGGTATAAAAGACGCTTAATAAGTCTCCATGAGAAACAATAATTATATTTTCATTATTACTGCTCATAATTTCATTAAAAAACGGTTCTAATCTGTTCCACTCATCTCTGCGGCTTTCCGCATCGGAAAACATTCTGTCATCAATGCTCTTCTCCCGCATTTCCA
>CALWGL010000048.1 GCA_944380025.1 uncultured Lachnospiraceae bacterium | reverse complement strand
ACGGCATCATCGACCTGCACCAGATCCTCTGGAGCAAGGGCGTGAACAACGAGCTGCCGATGACGCGGTGGTATTGAACCGCTTCCGGTTCCAAAGCTGCCCGGACGGCTTCCTCCGTCTCCTCTGTATAATATCTTTCTCATATCATAAAAGAGCAGGAGACAAAACGCAAGCGCGACGCGCCCGGATCTTTTTCCTGAACGTTTCCAGTGAAACGAAATACCTGTTCAGGGAAAAATCTGCAGATCGCACTTCAGCCGTTGAAATTTCCACATTTTTTCTTATAATGAAAAATATCTGAATATGTCGGCAGGCCCATACAAACTGCGTTCGCAGCAAATTTGAATTCCGCATGAAGGCGGAGAAAGGAAGGAAAAATATTCAATGCTTCAAACAAAAAATGGATGGCGTTCTTTTTCCTCTGTATGCTCTGCTCCGGTCTCCTGTCCGGCTGCGGCAGAAGGGAAGGAAACGCTTTTCAGGCTTACGGCCCGTTTTCGGCCCTGACGGTTCTGGCAGCTGATACGGAATCGGAAAAAAAGCCGACTCTTGCAGACTTTGAGACGGCATCCATCGGCATTTTAACGGGTTCCTCCTATGATCCTCTGGTAAAGGAACGTTTTCCTGGGGCAGAGCAGGTATATTACAGCACAACTACGGATATGATCCTCAGCACGGAGCAGGGAAAAATCGACGGTTTCATCTGCGATTCTCCTTATTATGCGGCCGCCCTGTGGGAAGGAGCGAATCTTGATGCTGTGGAAGAGCCGGTCGATCAGACTCCGGTCGCTTTTGCCTTTTCCAAAAGCGATGCTGACAGCAGGCTTGCAGCCCAGATGAACGAATTCATCCTTGCCTCAGAAGAAAACGGCCTTCTCGAAGATCTGGAAGAAAAGTGGCTGAACGAAGAGGAACCGCCGATTGAGGAGCATCCGGACTATGAGAATCTTTCCGGCGGAAACGGCACGATAACCGTAGCTGTGGATGTGGAGTCCAAACCTCTGGTCTATCTGAAGGACAACCGTTTTACCGGATATGAGATTGAATTTCTGGTGCTGTTTGCGAAAGAATACGGCTATCAGCTGGATCTGCGGAACGTTTCCTTTAATTCCATTCTGCCCGGAATTCAAGCGGACAAATACGATATGGGTGCCGCGGGTTTTACCATCACCGAGGAACGAAAGGAAAGCGTGACATTTTCCGAATCTTATCTGACTGTGGATGCGCTGATGGTAATAAGGGGAAGCAGAGGAGAAGCCTCCGGGGGAGCGGCAGCTGCGGAGGATTCCGAAGAAGCGGGCTTCTTCGCCGGTCTTGCTGAAAGTTTTGAGAAAACCTTCCTCCGCGAAAACCGCTGGAAAATGATCGTGGAGGGGATTGGCGTGACCCTGCTTATCAGCATCTGCTCCATGATCGGCGGCAGCGCTCTGGGCTTTGGCCTTTATATGCTCAGCCGCGCCCGAAACCATATCATCCGTTCCGCTGCCCTTGGCGCTGCCAGAATATATTCCCGCATCATGGCAGGTACGCCTACGGTCGTTGTCCTGATGATTTTGTATTATGTCATCTTTGGCCGCATAGAAAATATCAGCGGCGTGCCTGTTTCCATCGTCGGCTTCTCTCTGACCTTTGGCTCATTTGTCTACAGTCATCTGAGCGTCTGTGTCGGCAGTGTGGACAAGGGGCAGACAGAAGCCGCTTACGCGCTGGGTTACCCCAGAAATAAGGCTTTCTTCCCGCTGTTCGCGATGGCGGCGGTTTACTTTCTGCTGACATGGATCCTGTCGATCCTGCTCAACCGCATCAAGCTGTATTTTGATCCCAGGCGCCGCAGTCAAAAGCAGATTCTGAAAGGGGTGACGACGAAATGATCACCATCAGACATTTAAAAAAGGAATACCCCGAAGCAACACCGCTGAAGGATGTCAACGTGGAAATCAGCCGCGGTGATGTGATCTCTGTCATCGGGCCTTCCGGAACGGGAAAGTCAACCCTCATCCGCTGTCTGAATCTTCTGGAGCAGCCTACTTCGGGCGAGATCATCATAGACGGCGAGGTGATCACGGACAAAAGCTGCGACGTAAGCAGGGTCCGCAGAAAAATGGGGATGGTGTTTCAGCAGTTCAATCTGTTCCCCCATATGACGGTAATTGAAAATATTATGACCGCTCCTGTCGATCTCCTGGGAAGGAGCAGGCAGGATGCCTATGATAAGGGAATGGAGCTTCTCCGGAAGGTAGGGCTGGCTGATAAGGCGCTTGTATATCCGGACGGCCTGTCCGGCGGTCAGAAGCAGCGTGTGGCCATCGCCCGCGCGCTCGCGATGGAGCCGGAGATCATCCTTTTTGACGAGCCGACCTCAGCGCTGGATCCAACCATGGTTGGAGAGGTTCAGTCGGTAATCCGTGATCTGGCCAGACAGGGAAATACGATGATCATTGTGACCCATGAAATGAAATTTGCCAGAGAAATCTGCAACCGCGTCTTTTACATGGATGAAGGCGGCATTTACGAGGATGGCACGCCGGAACAGATTTTTGAGAATCCGCAGAAGGAAAAAACGCGGCAGTTCATTCGCCGGCTGAAGGTGATGGAATATGATATCCGTTCCAGAGACTTTGACTTTATCGGTTTCAATACCCATCTGGAGGAATTCGGAAGGAAACACCAGATCTCCCAGAAAACCATCTACAACATGCAGAGTTATCTGGAAGAAATGTGCATGCAGCTCATCCTGCCCGGGCTGGAGGACCGCTTTGAAATGTCGGTAACCGTGGAATATTCCGACACGGAGGACGCGGCGGCAATTATCATCCGCTACAGCGGTTCCCGCTTTGACCCTCTTGCCTCTGGGAATGATCTGCCTCTGATCCTTGCCAGAAAGGCTGCCGCGGAAATATCCTACCATTTCACAGAGAAGCCTCCTTTTACAAACGAGGTTTCCGCAAAAATCCGATAAGAAGACGCCGGCTCCTTAAAAAGGAGCCGGCGGTTGAATAGTAACGTTTTTACCGTTTCTTTACCTTCCCTCCCTTTTCTTCCTCCGGAAAATGTGTCATAATGAATTCGTTATTCTGTGCATCCGTCCCCGGAAGCGCTCCGCTGTTTCCATTTTGCATGACGGCTGCTCGAAATCATCCAAAGACAAAGGAGCGATCATCATGCCATCCGCGTACGCGCACTACCGCTTCGGCCGGCAGGTCTGTCCGCTGCTGGGAAACAAGGAGCAGCAGACCATCCTCCGGTATCCGGAGCCGTTTCTGATCGGCCTGCACGGGCCGGACATTTTCTTTTACCACCATCCGCTTGCCTCCTCTGCGCTGAACCGCATGGGCCACCGGATGCACGAAGAACCGGGGGCGTCCTTTTTTATCCCTGCGGCAAAGGTCCTAACCGCCATGCCGGCAGAAAACCAGCAGGCCGGACTTTCCTATCTGTACGGCTTTCTCTGTCATTTTACCCTGGACAGCTTCTGCCACCCTTATGTGGAGGCGCAGGTCAGGCGCACGGGCATCGCCCATATGGAGCTGGAGGCGGAATTTGACCGCAGGCTGATGCTCCATGACGGGCTGGAGCCCCTGTCCCATTTCCCTGCCGGGCATATCATTCCTTCCGTCAGAAACGCCCGGGTGATCGCGGCGTTTTTTGAAAAAGAGGGCGGCACGCCGCAGGAGATCCTCAGGACCCTGCGCTCCATGCTCGTCTGCAGCCGTCTGCTGACCGCGCCCCATCTGCCGAAGCGGCTTGCCATTGAAGCGGTGTTTGCCGTGAGCGGAAAATCCGCCTCCATGCGGGGCGTGATGATCCCCCTGCATGCCGATCCGGCCTGCGTGCGCAGCAACAAAAGGCTGGGCAGGCTTTACCGTCTGGCGCTCCCCGCCGCCGCGGATCTGATCCGCAGCTACCGCCTGTATGCCGAAGGAAAGGAAGGACTGAACGATCTCCTTCTGCGGCCCTTCGGCTGAGATCTGCCGCCTTTTGGCCGGAAGCCGCCGCCCTTCGGCTGAGGGGCGCCGTCCCTTTGGCTGAGAGCCGCCCTTTGGCCTGGGGCCTCCGTTCCGCCGCACACGACCGAATTTTTATGAAAAGGAGCCTGAAAAAATGAATCCTGATTCCAACACGGCATTCAAACTGACAAAGCTGGAAAAAAGCTGGATCCTCTACGACATCGGAAATTCAGCCTTTACCCTGATGGTTTCCACCATCATTCCCATTTATTTCAACTATCTGGCGGAAAACGCCGGGATCTCTTCTGTGGACTACCTGGCAAGCTGGGGCTATGCCGCCAGCGTCGCCACCCTTCTGGTGGCCCTTTCCGGGCCGGTACTGGGAACGCTGGCCGATCAGAAGGGCTACAAGAAAAAGCTGTTCCTCGGCTCGCTCCTGCTAGGCGTGGCCGGCTGCGTCCTGCTGGGCTTTGTGCACGGCTGGCTGCTCTTTCTGGCGCTGTTCGTCGTCACCCGGGTGGGGTATTCCGTCAGCCTGATCTTCTATGATTCCATGCTTCCGGATGTTTCCACGCCGGAGCGGGTGGACCGGGTATCCTCCTACGGCTACGGTCTGGGCTACATCGGAAGCTGCATTCCCTTCGCCGCCTGTCTCGTCCTGGTGCTTGGCGCGGATGCCTTCGGGCTCACGCTTTCCTCCTCCATGATGATCGCCTTTCTGATCGTGGCCGTCTGGTGGTTCGCCGTCTCCTGCCCGCTGTTAAGGCGGTATCAGCAGATGCATTACTCCGAGTCCGGCGGAAAGACCGCCATCGCCGGAAGCTTTCACAGGCTGGCGGAAACCTTCCGGGGCATAAAAAAAGAAAAGAAGACCTTCCTGTTTCTTCTTTCCTTCTTCTTCTATATCGACGGCGTCTATGCCATCATCGACATGGCCACCGCTTACGGAACGGCCCTGGGACTAGATACCACCGGGCTTCTCATCGCCCTTCTGGTCACGCAGATCGTGGCTTTCCCCTTCTCCATCTTCTTCGGAAGGCTGTCGGGAAAGCACGCGCCGGAAAAGCTGATCGTCATCTGCATCGCGGCCTATCTGGGCATCACCGTGTTCGCGCTGTTCATGTCCACCCAGCTGCACTTCTGGATCCTTGCGGTCTGCGTCGGCATGTTTCAGGGAGGCATCCAGGCCCTGTCCCGGTCCTACTTTACCAAGATCATCCCTGCTGAAAAGTCCGGCGAATACTTCGGCATCATGGACATCTGCGGCAAGGGCGCGTCCTTTATCGGCACCACCCTGATCGGCATCGTCAGCCAGCTGACCGGAAGCGTCAACAAGGGCATCGGCGTGCTCATCGTCACCTTCACCATCGGGCTGATCCTGTTCCTCAGGGCGTCTTCTCCCAAGAAGGCCTGAAGCGCAGTCCGACGCTTCTTTCCGCAAAAGGCCAGGTAATCCTGCGCGGCCTTTTCCGGGCAGAACATGCCCCGGCGGGCGTACACAGACCAGGCGGCAGCCGAAGCTGCCGCCTGTTTTTATGCACGGCAGGCCCGGCAAACGCGCATTCCTGCCTTCTGATGTCTGTGACGCCCCGTCCTGTTTCCGGTCAGAGCTTTGAATATCCGTAGCCGTTCACCATGGCGTCCAGCTTCTGCTTGTTTTTGCAGAACGGGCAGTTGTGTACTTCATACGCCTGATAGCCCGGAATGTCGCTGGTATCGAACATGGACTGCACCGGGATTCCGTTGATGGCCTTCACCGCGCTGAACACGGAGAAGATCGCCTGGATCTTTCCGCCGTAGTAATCGATGCATTCCAGGCTTCTGCGAAGCGTCATGCCTGTCGTCGTGGTGGCGAGCAGGAGGATGATGTTCTTATTCCGGATCGAGCCCACCAGATTGTCCCGGAAAATCATCTGATTGTTCATGTTGAACTCCGGCGTCACCACATAGACGGTATTATGCATGTTCATGGATGGGAAATTTCCCCGTTCCAGCTCCTCCGCCACGTACGCCCCGATCACCTCGCAGCCGTCCAGGCAGCAGACCGTATCCACCACCGTTTCAATCGGCAGGCGCTGAACAAAGGCCTTTCCCACCGCCGCCGCTTCCGAGCGCCTGGTCTTCAGCCCGGTCATATCCACATAATAGTTGATGTGCGAATGGCTGGTCGCGAAATGTCCCGGAATCGCTCTCAGAATGATGTTGTTTCCGGCCTTCGAGTAGAACTTCATCACCTTATTTTCCATGCCTTTTTCCCTCTCCCTTTCCGCCTTTCGGCAAAGCCCCGGTTACAGTGTTCTTTCATAAGGTTCATTATATATGTTTCAAACAGTTTTTACAACTTTTTGTTCATTTTCCTGATATTTTTGTGCATATTCTCTATTTTTCATTCGTACAGTTTGGCTACTTTTCAATCAGACGTTTCTTATTGCGTTTCCTCAATCGGTGCGTTAAAATGAGGACATATCAGTCTGGAGGAGATTTCTCCAACTGGAAAAACGGAGGAAATCATGGAAAAAATGTATACCGCCCGGCTGAACCGGGTATGTGAGGAACTGAAGAAAATGGGGCTGGATCAGATGATCGTAAGCGACCCTTTAAGCATCCGGTATCTGACCGGCGTGTGGGTGCAGCCCTATGAGCGGCTGTATGCGCTGTACGTACGCACGGATGGAAAGCACTGCTTTTTCCTGAACAACCTGTTCGTGATCCCGGAAGTGGATCTGGACCAGGTCTGGATGTCCGATACGGACGACTGCATCGGCATGGCAGCGGAGCACATCGCAAAATACGGGGCGGACGCGCCTCTTGGCATTGACAAAAGCTGGTCCGCCGGCTTTCTGCTGGGACTGATGGAGAAAAATCCGAACACGAAATATGTGAACGCTTCCTGCTGTGTGGACCGGGTGCGCTCCATCAAGGATGCCTGGGAGCAGGATAAAATGCGGGAATCCTCCCGGATCAACGACGCCTGCATGGAAAAGATTGCCGCCTTTGTAAAGGAAGGCATGACGGAGAAGGAATGCGCGGACCAGGTACGCGCTCTGTATAAAGAGGCGGGATGCCCGGAGGGCTTCGACACCATCCTGTCCTTCGGCCCCAACGCGGCGGATCCCCATCATGAGCCGGACGACACCCGTCTGAAGGCAGGGGACTGCGTCGTGATCGACATGGGCTGTGTGAAGGACGGCTACTGCTCCGACATGACGCGCACCTTTTTCTGTAAGGAAGCGCCGGAGGAATACGCCGCCATCCACGATCTGGTGCGTCAGGCCAACGAGAAGGCGGAGAGCATCATAAAGCCCGGCGTGCGCTTCTGCGACATCGACAAGGCCGCCAGGGATCTGATCACGGAAGCGGGATACGGCCCGTATTTCAACCACAGGCTGGGCCATTCCATCGGGCTGCAGGATCATGAGCCGGGGGACGTGAGCTCGGCAAACACCGCCTGCGTGGAGGAAGGGATGACCTTTTCCATCGAGCCCGGCGTCTATCTTCCCGGGAAATTCGGCGTCCGGGTGGAGGATCTGGTTCTGGTGACAAAGGACGGCTGCGAAGTGCTCAATCACGTGGATAAGCGCTGGAAAATCATCGGATGATCCGCTTTTTCCTCTGATCCAAAATATCTGAAAAAAGAACCGGATCGGCCGCCGCAGACGGTCTTTCCGGTTCTTTTTTCATTCTCTCTTTATTCCTCAAACGCCCTGTTCAGTTCCTCACAGCCGGGAAGGACGAATCTGCCGTCTTGGATGATGGGGATCCGCGTCCCGTCCGCACGCATGGCGGCAAGCTCTCCCAGCTCATCGTAGGGGATGGTGATATCCGTATGGCAGTTCAGATAGGCCTTTCCCTGATCCTGCGTGCGCAGGAGGGAGATCTCGTTGTCCTTGGCAACCAGCCGCTTTCCGTCCGGATTGAAGGTCACGAGCTCCTCTTCATGGCTGTAGCAGGTATCTCCCACGGCAAAATGGGGACCCATCTTCTCCGCGATAAGGACCGGCAGCTTGTCCGCGATCCCGTATTTTGACGCGAACACCCAGGCTGTGGTATTGGTCCCTATGGCAAACTCTCCCATGGGAAGGGTCTCGTGGTGGAACAGCACGTTTTCCGCCATGAACTTCCGGTTCTCCTCCGGATCGTCAAAATTGGCGCAGGTATAGTCCGAGATCATGCCGTCTTTAAAATCGATCTCCAGATCCAGATACTTCAGGCCGTTCAGATAAACCTTCGTTACATGCAGCTTTCCGTCCGTCCCCTTCAGCACGGGCGAGGTAAACACTTCTCCCACGGGGATGTTCACATCCGCCGCACAGTTTTCAAAGTTGGTCTCCTTCTGCGGATCAGAAAGCTCATGCAGGGCGATCCGCAGATCCGTACGGTTTTTCCCCGTTCCCTTTACCTGCACGTACTCTGCCTGATCCAGAGCGTCGATCAGCTTCTGCTGGATGCCCTGATAGAGCCGGTAATCCAGCGTGTTCAGCTTCATGACGCCGGCAAAGATCTCCTCGAAATGATCCCCGATCTCCGGCACGGGAAAGGCGATGATGGTAAAGCTTCTTTCCTCGCCCTTCACATATTCGTTCATCAGCGCCCCGGCCTTTGTGCGGAAAGCGACCGCAAGCTTCTGCTGCTCCTCATTCAGCCGCAGGTTTTCCTCCTTCGCCTCCGGCTCAAAGGGCGTCTCCCCGAAGCCCTCGATCACCGCAGGGCCGCCGTGCATCGCCGCCAGCTCCTTCACCTGTTCCAGCGCGTTCCGGTAGTTTTCCAGCCTGTGGTTCACATACCGTTTGTCATAAAAAAGCGCCTGGTCGTATTCATGGTCGTATTCAAACTGCTTGTTGGCAATGGCGCCATAGTAGCCGTTCTTTCCCAGCTTCCGCCCTTCCAGAATACTCTGAGGCGCCCGGTAGATGACAGATTCCAGCCCGATTTTCCGGAAATTTTCCACCGCCCGGCGCACCATGCGCTCAAAGCCGAGGAAATAACGGATATTGACAGATTTTTTCTTTGTGATGTCTTTTCCCGTCACGGCAAAGCCGATCCGGTATCCTTCCGTATAGGTATCCGCCATCAGCCGGATCTGATCCTCCGGAAGGGTGTTCAGATAACGCGCCATGCGCAGCTCATTTTCGGAAATATATTCTCCGAAGCGGTACAGATACCGAAGATCCGTAAGGTCGCTGTCCATGATGATGCGCAGCGCAAAATCCTCCTTCCAGTCAAAGGATGCCCGCATGTTCTTTTCCAGCATGGTTTCCGAATAATCGCTGGCAAACCAGTACAGGGTCTGCCTCACCTGCTCCGGATCCGGAAGGCCGCCTTCCTCTTCCTTCGCGCAGACAAACATCTGGTAGACCTCAAGAAACAGCTCCAGCCGGATCGTCATGGACTGCGCGTCCTGCTCATACGCGGACGCGATCAGGCTCCGCTCCTCCGCCGCCAGAAAGGAAAGCATCTGACCGAACTCCTTCCCAAGCTCCGATACCGCGAACCGGGGATTGGCCCAGCTTTTCTCATAGAAGCCGGGAAGCACGTCTTCATAAAGCCGCCGGTTCCTCTCCGCCAGCTCCTCAAGGGAGGCTCCATCCGGTCCGCTGTCCGCGATAAAATCATATTCCTCCAGAAAACGCTGAAGGATCCGGGCCGTTTCCGCAAAATACCGCGCGAACGCCTCCGGGCGGCTTCCTTCCCGCCGCGGCTCCCCTGCCAGCGCCGTTTCCGCCTCCTCCGGGATCTGCCAAAGCCGCTCCCGTCCCAGCGCAAGCCTTTCCTGAAGCTCCTGCTCCATCTCCTTTTCCTTTTTCATAATCCGTACACTCCCGCGTAAATGATAAAAGCGATGCCGGCAAGCGCCAGCCCATTTAACGTCATCCCCAGATAGGAGAAAAAATAAAAACGATCCTGCACCATTCTGGACAGGATCCCCAGCACAAGTCCCGCCAGCGAAAAAAGCAGGGCGAACAGCACCGCCGCCCCGTACTTCACCAGCGCCTCTCCCTGATTCTGAAAGGTTCCGTAAACGGCAAGCACAATGGAAATAACGGACAGCGCTCCCAGCACGGAAGACATGACTCCCTTCTTCGTCTCATGCTTGTCGGTAAAAATATATTTGCGGCCCATGGACCGACTCCTTTCCTTCCTCCAAAACGCCGGCTCCGGGGCAGAGGAAAAGAGAGCCGGTCCTTCCTCCGGAACAGAGGAAAAACACAGACCCGGATTTTGCTCTGCCGCGAAGCCGTTCTGCCTCAGAATAAAATTTTGGATCTTCCCGCCAGCAGCTTCGCCCCGCCGATGATCAGCAGCGTGCCGCTCACGATCCCCGTCACCAGGACCACCACGCCTACCGCAATGTTCAGCGCGCCCGAGCCGCTTATCGTCTTATATATCTTTTCTTCCATTCTTCCTCTTTCTCCTGCCGCCGGCAGGCGGCATTTATTTGAGAGAAATATGTGCGTCAGCACATATTTCCAGGACGAAAGCCCCACGCTTTCGTCCGCCTCTTTCTCCTGCCGCCGGCAGGCGGCATCTGATTCGTCAGATTCCGGTTTATGCCTTTTTCACGACGCCGTACTGCGCATAGTAGGCGTCGATGGCTGCCTTCATGGCGTCGTCAATGATAATCTTCCCGTTGTGGGGCCTGTTATACAGGTATTCCACCACTTCCTCCATGCTCACGATGGCGGCGGTGGGGAAGCCGTACAGCTCCCGGATCTCCTCCAGGGCGCTCTTTTCTCCCTTTCCTCTCTCGCAGCGGTTCAGGGAAACGATCAGCCCTTTGATCTCCACATCCGCCTGCGCCCGGATGATGGGGAAGGTTTCCTCAATGGATTTGCCGGAGGTGGTCACGTCCTCGATGATCACCACCCGGTCACCGTCCTTCAGCCTGCTTCCCAGAAGGATTCCCGTGTCTCCATGGTCCTTGACCTCCTTGCGGTTGGAGCAGTAGCGGACATCCTTGCCGTACAGCTCGCTGATGGCCATGGTCGTGGCCACGGAAAGGGGGATTCCCTTATAGGCGGGTCCGAAGAGGACGTCGAAGTCCAGGCCGTAATTGTCATGGATGGCCTTCGCATAATACTCGCCCAGCTTTCTTAACTGGGTGCCGGTCACATAGGCGCCCGCGTTCATGAAGAAGGGGGATTTTCTTCCGCTCTTTAAGGTGAAGTCCCCGAATTTCAGAACGTCGGATGCGATCATAAAGTCGATAAATTCCTGCTTGTACTGTTCCATATTTTTTAACCTCCCTGCTGTCTGTGGGCGTCTCTTTGGCTCACGCTCTTTTTCCCGTCATGGCGGCGTTCACCGCGCCGCTGATATCCTCGATCATATCCTTCACCGCCTGTCTGGAGGCATCCGCATAGCACTGCGGGCCAAACTGCGCGTATTTTTCCTGCTTCCAGGCCGCGATGATTCCTCTGGAGGAATTGACGATGGCTCCAAGGCCGTCCGGATTGAAGAAGTCCACCAGATCCGCGCCCTTTGCGCCCTGCGCGCCGTAGCCGGGAACCAGGAAATAGGTTTTCGGCATCAGCTTTCTCATCACGGGCACCATCTCCGGATAGGTGGCTCCGAATACGGCTCCCACATAGCTGTAGGAATCGCCCATCACCTCTTCGCCCCACTCCACGACTTTTTCCCCCACCCATTCATACAGGGGCTTTCCGTCGATCAGACGATCCTGAAATTCGCCGCTGCTGGGATTGGAGGTCTTCACCAGAACGAAGATTCCCTTCTTTTCTTCCTTACATACCTTCAGGAAGGGCTTCACGCCGTCGGAACCCAGATAGGGATTTACTGTGGCAAAGTCCTCTCCAAAAGCCGGGATCCGGTTTTCTCCCACCTGTACCTTGCCCAGATGGCCCACCGCATAGGCTTCCGAGGTGGATCCGATGTCCCCTCTCTTCACGTCGCCGATCACCACCAGGCCCTTTTCCTTACAGTAATCCACGGTCTTCTGATAGGCGATCAGGCCCTCCACGCCGAACTGCTCATACATGGCGATCTGAGGCTTCACGGCCGGGATCAGATCCGCCACTGCGTCCACGATCCCCTTATTGAACTGCCAGACGGCCTCCGCAGCTCCCTTCAGGGTCTCTCCGTATTCCGCGAAAGCGGCCGTCCGGATCTGCTCCGGAATATACTTTAACATCGGGTCCAGTCCCACCACAATGGGGGCATTGGTCTTCTGAATCTTTTCCACAAGCGTATTGATCATAATTCGGATTCCTTTCTGTCGGTAATTTGCGTCAGAGTCTGCGGCCGCAGCTCCGGGATTTTCGGTTATGGCTTCGCAGCTTCCGGCCGACGCGCCGCCGCTCTTCTCTCCGGCGCTTTCCGGTGCCCTTCTCTCCGGCGCTTTTCGTTCCTCTTGTCTGTGCAGAATTGTAACATATTTACAGGGGTAAGACAAGACGGAGCAAAGGCAGCTGCGAAGCAGCGGAGAGCGCGCGTTACTGTTCAGACAGGTCTGCGCATTTACTGCGCAGACCGTACAAAAACGTACAGGAAGAAAGCATCCGGCCCATCGCGAAGCGACTGGAATGGCCGGATGCCGTTACTGTTCTGCCGAAGGCTGAACAGTAACGAGCGCGCAGCGCGGCTTTGCGAATGGCGCGGAGAGAACTGTAACCTGTTCACCGCATGGCCCACAGCCGGTCGTGATCCAGCTGGAAGGGATAGTTTTTCAGCTTCCTGGGATTTTCCAGAAGCTCGTTCACGTCCCGCTCCCACAGCTCGTCGGGAATGGAGACCTCACCCAGAAGCGCCCGTATGTATTCCGAAAAACTCTGCTCGCTTCCGAACTCCAGCAGAGAGAACACGCGCATGGCCTCCTCCCTGTCGCCGTAGCCGCGCAGGAATCCGGGCAGGAAGATCCCCACCGCCTTTCCGTGGGGCAGGCCCATCTCGCAGGTGACGGGATAGCTCAGGCCATGGGGCAGGCTGGTTCCGGTATGGGAGATCGCCATGCCGCCCAGCGTGCAGGCATTCATCAGAAGGCGGCGCTCCTCCTCTCCGATCTCATAGCGCAGGAGCCTGTCCTTCACCTTCGCCCAGATGCGCAGTCCCATTTCGCTGTAAAAACGGCTGTAATCGGTGGTGTTCGTATTCAGGTGGCTCTCGATCAGGTGAGCCAGGGTGTCCACCGCCGTATAAACACAGCTGCTTCTGGACGCGGTCTGCAGATAGGAAATGTCCACCAGCGCAAGCGCCGGAAATACATGGTGGCTGATGCTCTGCTTGGTCTTTCTTTCCAGGTGGGGGAAATCATGGCGTGCATCCGCCCCCGGGGCTGTGGTGAGCACGATCTCTGGAAGCACGGGTTTTGTCAGAATGGCATAAGGCGTCACCTCGGAACCCGTTCCCGCCGTGGTTGGCACCTCCGCCACCGGAACCGCCGCACGGACACCGTCCTCCGGTCTGGCCTTCTGATAGAGGAAATCCGTATCCCGCTCCGGATTGGCCAGGAGAAGGGCGGCGGCCTTCGCCGCGTCCATGGGGGAGCCTCCGCCGATGCCGATCACAAAGTCCGCTCCCGCGGACGCGCCAAGGGAGGCGGCCTTTTTTACCGTATCCACGGAAGGATTTTCTTCCACTTCATCAAAAACCGTATACGGGATCCCTTCCCTGACCAGCGCGTTTTTCACATCATCCAGGGACCCATTCATTCTGGAGGAACGCTTTCCCGTAACGATCAGCGCCTTTGTCCCCAGAGCCGCCAGCTCCCGGCTGTGGTTTTCCACACATTTTTTCTCCTGATATACTTTGACAGGCATATAAAGCATCATTTCGTTTTCCTCCCCTTTGCGGATCCTGCGTCAGAAGCAGAGACTGTCCAGCTCTTCCGCAAGCTGGCCGATCCGGCCGGCGCACCGCTCGATAACGGCCCGGCCGGCTTCCGTGTCAAACCCGTCCCTGCGCATGGTGCGGCGCAGAAGCCTGGCGTATCCGATGACCATGGCCTTCTTTTCCACCTCATCGATATAGGCCTGATCTTCCGTGTTCAGATACCGCCTCAGCGCTTTCTTCCAGAACAGCTGCGCGGTTTCGTAGGGAAGCTTCAAAAACCTCTCCACCACCGCGGGATCCTGCTCGCCAAATCCTACAAAGGCCATGAACACGGAAGCAAGCTCAAAAACCGGATGTCCGCAGCACAGGGTATCCATGTCCAGAAGCAGTACCTCGTCATTCTGCATGACAATGTTGTTCGTATGGTAATCTCCGTGGAGCAGGGTGTCTCTTTCGGGAATGGCCTCCATCATGGCCTGCAGCTTTTCTCCTGCCTTCTCCGGCAGCACCTTCTTCGCATACCTGGCGAAATCCATCGCGAATTCCCGGATATCCGGCACATCGCCGGGCCTGGTGTGCGTGCTGTGCAGCTTCTGCATCACCTCCACGTACAGATCCACATAGTGGTCGATCTGCTCCGGACAGGCGGCGATCAGTTTGGAAAAGGAACGGGCATTGACCAGCTCAAACACGGAGCCGTAGCTTTCTCCCACCCTGACCACATCATAGGGGATCGCGGTGGGGATCCCCAGTACAAAAGCCTTTCTTGCCAGCTCCCGCTCTCTTTTCACATCGGGCAGACAGTCGGGATTACGGTAAACCTTAACGACAGTCTCGTTGTCGATCCGGTACACGACGCCGTTCGCCCCCTGTCCGATCGCCTCGCAGCCTTCCACGGAGATGACCCGGTAAGCCTTTTCCACGGAAAACATTTCCGTAAATCCCGTTATGTCCAGGATCTCATAGACCTCCGGCGAGGCATTGATCAGCCGAAACGAGGGCTCCAGCTTTCCCAGCCGCAGCACCACCCGCAGCCCGGCGCTGGAAATATAGGTCAGATCCTTCAGATCAAGGATCAGCCCTTCATGCGGACAGCTTTCCCGCAGCTGCATGATCCCGGCTTCCACAGCCGGGGCGTTCGCGGAATCGATGTGCCCGGACAGGGGAGCCTTGAGTATATTTCCTTCCATCATCCCATTCATATATGAGCTTCCTCCTTACAATCAGCTGCGGCCTTCTTCCGAGGCAGGGCCTCGCCGCAGCCTGACACCATAAATTATACTGAACCCGCAGGCTCTTTTCAACAGCAATCCGGCCGCCTGCCGGGCTTATCGCGCAGAAAGCCCGGCAGTTCCTGTTTCCATGACTGCCGGGCTTTCTTTTTTCTTTTATCGTTTCTTCTTCTCAGCTGCTTCTCCGCTTACGCGTTCACCACGCTGGGTCTCGCGCCGGCAGATTCCTGCGCGTACCTCCGGATGTTGGAGGCGTTGGCGTAGCGGGTGAAGGAATCTCCGTCCGTCACCACCAGGGTGGGAGCCTGCATCACGCCGAACCGCTGCGCCAGTTCCGCGTTCTCCTGCGCGTCCACGGGAATATAGTCCACATCCTTCAGATATTCCTTCGCCAGGCGGCAGTTGGGGCAGGTCTTCGTGGTAAACAGGTATCTCACCGAGCCTGGCTGCTCCGTCTGTACGGTGGGAGCCTTTTTCTCGTAATCCGCCATGGCGACCACGCGGGGTCCCTTATGTTTCAGGACGGATCTGGAAATGTCATACTCGGTCCGGTTCTGGAATTCCTGGGTCTTTCCGTCGTTCCAGTTCTGCACCGGCCTGTAGTAGCCGGTGATGCGGCTCCATACCTCCGTCACTCTGCCGCACTTCGGGCAGACCTTCTGCGCGCCGGGCAGATAGCCGTGCTCCGGGCAGATGGAGTAGGTGGGGGACATGGTGTAGTAGGGCAGCTTGTAATTCTCCGCGATGGTGCGCACCAGATTGGCCGCCGCCTTCCAGTCGGGAAGCTTTTCTCCCAGGAAGGCGTGGAACACGGTTCCCGAGGTATACAGGGTCTGCAGCTCGTCCTGGATATCCAGCGCGTCGAAAATATCCACGGTATAGTCCACCGGCAGGTGGGAAGAGTTGGTATAGTAAGGGGTATCCCCTTCCTTTCCCGCGGTTTTGATGCCGGGCCATCTCTTGCGGTCGTGCTTTGCCAGGCGGTAGGTGGTGCTTTCCGCCGGGGTGGCTTCCAGATTGTACAGATCGCCGTACTGCTCCTGGTAAAGGACCAGGCGGTCTCTCATATGGTTGAGCACGTCGATGGAAAACTTCTGCGTTTTCTCACTGGACATGTCGGCTCTCAGCCAGTTGGCATTCAGTCCCACCTCGTTCATGCCGATCAGGCCGATGGTGGAAAAATGATTGTCGAAGCTTCCCAGATAGCGCTTCGTATAAGGATACAGCCCCTCCTCCAGCAGCCGGGTGATCACATCCCGCTTGATCTTCAGGGAACGGGCGGCCACATCCATCATATGATCGAGGCGCTTATAAAACTCCTCCTCATTGGCGGACAGATAGGCGATCCTGGGCATGTTGATGGTCACCACGCCCACGCTTCCGGTGCTCTCGCCGGAGCCGAAATAGCCGCCGGTCTTCTTTCTCAGCTCTCTTAAATCCAGGCGCAGGCGGCAGCACATGGAACGCACGTCGCTGGGCTTCATATCGGAATTGATATAATTGCTGAAATAGGGTGTGCCGTACTTCGCGGTCATCTCAAAGAGCAGGCGGTTGTTCTCCGTATCGGACCAGTCGAAATCCCGGGTGATGGAATAGGTGGGGATCGGGTACTGGAAGCCCCGTCCGTTGGCATCGCCCTCGATCATGATCTCGATGAACGCCTTGTTGACCATGTCCATTTCCTTCTTGCAGTCCTTATAGCAGAAATCCATCTCCTTACCGCCCACGATGGCCGGAAGCTCCGCCAGGTCGTCCGGCACGGTCCAGTCCAGCGTGATGTTGGAAAAAGGCGCCTGCGTGCCCCAGCGGCTGGGGGTATTCACCCCGTAGATAAAGGACTCGATGCACTTCTTCACCTCCGGATAGGTGAGGTTGTCCGCCTTCACGAAGGGAGCGAGGTAGGTGTCAAAGGAGGAAAACGCCTGCGCGCCCGCCCATTCGTTCTGCATGATGCCGAGGAAGTTCACCATCTGGTTGCAGAGCACGGAAAGATGCTTCGCCGGAGCGGAGGTGATCTTTCCGGGGATGCCGCCAAGCCCCTCCTGGATGAGCTGCTTTAAGGACCAGCCGGCGCAGTAGCCGGTAAGCATGGACAGGTCGTGGATGTGGATGTCCGCGTTCCGGTGCGCCTGGGCGATCTCCTCGTCATAGACCTCCGTAAGCCAGTAATTGGCCGTCACCGCGCCGGAATTGCTCAGGATCAGTCCGCCCACGGAATAGGTGACGGT
>CALWGL010000047.1 GCA_944380025.1 uncultured Lachnospiraceae bacterium | reverse complement strand
GACGGTCGGATGTGATGAAAGTCATTGATATTAAGCCGTCCAGGGCATCGGAGCTTCTGAAAAAGCTGACAGAATACAGCGTGATCGAACCGGTATCCGGACATGGGAAAGGAAAATACAGATTCAGGAAATAACAGGGATGAAAAGATGTGAAATTTCATCCATTCAGCCTTAGGGTAATATTTCTGTTCGCCTTATACTTATGTTGATCTGCCTATGAAATAGTGCGGCAGGTCGTTGCACAGATTCCCTGCCAAACAGATCAAATGCTTTTAGACAAATCGGATTCAAAATCTGCAGGCGGTATGATATTATGCTATATAGAACAGCAGAATGAGAAGAGAAAGGCATTTCCCATGTGTATAAACCCAGATCCGACAGGATATTTAAACCTTGCAGAGAATGCCCTTTTATCAGGTGCTGCATCCGGCATAACGTCGATTCCTGCAGCAAGTGCCCGCAATACCCGTGCAAAGAGATTTCAGATTATCAGGAAAAGTATGTAAATAAATGCAACCAAATATAATGGCGATACCGAAAAGCGGCCGCCCCGCCCCCACCCCACAGGAGCCCCCACCCCATGACCAGACAGGAACTTTTCGCCTACGTAAAAACAAAATACCGCACAGACCCGGACTATCCCTGGTCGGACCCAAACGCCGTCCTGCGCCATACGAATAGCAGAAAGTGGTACGGACTGGTGATGGAAGTCGGGCGGGACCGGCTGGGCCTTCCCGGCAGTGGCACGGTGGACATCCTGAACGTGAAATGCGATCCCGCCCTGGGCGGCTTTCTGCGGACGCGAGAGGGCTTCCACCCGGCATATCATATGAACAAGGAAAAGTGGCTCACCATCCGTCTGGACGGCAGCGTGCCGGACGAAGAGATAAAAAACCTGATCGATCTGAGCTATGATCTGACGGCGGAGAAAAAGAAAAGCAAAAAATAGCATGGAGGAAACGACAATGAGAAAAAATTTTGGAGCAAAGCCCTGGACCTATCCCCAGCCGGTGTTTATCATCGGAAGCTATGACGAAGAAGGAAAGCCCGACGCGATGAACGCGGCCTGGGGCGGCATCAGCTGCGACACGGAGCTGTGCCTGTGCATCAGCGCCGGTCATAAGACGACGAAAAACATTCTGGAAAAGAAGGCTTTTACGGTGAGCATGGCCACGGCTGGGCAGATGACGGCCTGTGATTATGTGGGCATTGTATCCGGCAACGATACGCCGGATAAGCTGGAAAAGGCCGGTTTTCACACCAGGAAGGCGGAGTTCGTGGACGCGCCGGTGATCGAGGAGCTGCCCATGACGTTGGAATGCAGGCTGATCAGCTACGATCCGGAAAGCTGCCATCTGTTCGGCGAGATCGTCAACGTCAGCGCGGATGAAAGCATCCTCACGGACGGGAAGATCGATATCAGGAAGCTGGATCCGATCACCTTTGACCCGGTGGGAAACGCCTATCATGTGATCGGGGAAAAGGCGGGAGACGCCTTCCGGGAAGGGATGAAGCTGAAATAAACGGCGGAGCGGAAGCCGGCGTGAAAATAGGGAAGGGTAACAGGAAAGTCAGGAAAAAGCAGGGAAAGGAACATGAATTATAAAGTAGCAATTTGCGACGATTCGGATGCGGACAGACAATATATCTACGACTTGACAGACAGATGGGCGCAGAAGGCGGGACATACGCTGCGGATTTCTCTGTTTTCATCCGCTGAAAATTTTCTGTTCCATTATGAGGGGGAGAAAGATTTTGATATATTGCTTCTTGATATTGAAATGGGGAAAATGGATGGCGTGACCATGGCGAAAAAACTGCGTCGGGACGATGATACCGTTCAGATTATTTTCATCACAGGATATTCTGACTACATCCTGGAAGGGTATGAGGTGGCGGCGCTCCATTATCTGCTGAAGCCCATCCGGCAGGAAAAATTATTTTCCGTTCTTGACCGGGCGGCGGAAAAGGCGGACAGGAAGGAAAAGATTCTGAACTTTGGAATCAACGGCGAAATGGTACGGATACCGACAGGCCGGATCGTATATGCGGATGTAGCCGGAAACTATGTAACGGTTCATGCCGGCAGGGATGTGACGGTAAAAATGACGCTCGGGGAATTGGAAAGGGAGCTGGACGAGCGTTTTTACCGGGTGAGCCGTTCCGCAGTTGTCAATCTTACCCGGATCAGCTGCGTTACGAAAAAAGAGATCAGAATGTGTGATGGAGCATCCATACCTCTGCCCCGAGGGGCATATGAAGGCGTCAACCGGGCAATAATCGGAATGAGGTGAGCCGGATGGGATTTTTTTCCGGAAAAATGGATAAGCAGATCGCTTCTTATCAGCAGGAACTGATGGAAACGCATTATCATGAAGTGGATAATATGTATCGGCAGATTCGTGGATGGAGGCATGACTATCGAAATCATATCCAGACGATGAAAGCGTATGCGGCTTCAGGGAACTGGGAAGCGATCAGAAGATATCTCGACCTTCTGGACGATGATCTGACTGCGGTGGACACGGTGATCCGCACAGGCAACTCAATGACAGACGCTATCCTCAATTCAAAGATATCGCTGGCAAGGTCAAAGAACATACAGGTCGAAGCGGACGCCTATATTCCGGTGAAACTGAAATTGTCGGAGATTGATCTGTGCTGTATTATCGGGAATCTTTTTGATAATGCGATTGAAGCGAGCGTGAATCTTCCGGAGGCACAGAGGGTTATCCGCGTATATATGGACATGAAAGGCACACAGCTGTACATCTCTTTTACGAACTTTACCGCCGGAAAGAAAATAAAGAAAGAGGGGAAACGATTTCGCAGCACCAAGGGCAAGGGGCGCGGTTTCGGCCTGGCCCGTATGGATGCCATTGTGGAGCGGCTGAACGGCTATATCAGCCGCAACAGTGAAGATGGAGCGTTTACAACAGAAATACTGCTTCCGCAGATGTAAAATCTGCAGTTCATCATCCAGAAACGACGATTCGTCCCCAGAATGCTGCGGGGGCGAATTTTTTGAGTAATATTATCACCAGGAAGGATGGTGATCTTGCATGTTCAGAGAAAAGAAGAAAAAAATATCCGGGCCGGGATATAACATGTGGCAGAACGCATGGTTTATGATAAAGCTTGCGTGGACTTCCAAAGAAAAAAAGGTGATGATCCTGAGCCTGCTTTCCGCGGTGTTGGCAGTCGCCCTGAACCTGATCAATCTGTATGTGTCGCCGGCAATCCTGTCCGCAGTGGAACGTCATGCTCCTGTTGGGGAGCTGCTTCTGACGATTGCGGGATTTGCTTTCGGTCTTATGATTCTGTCGGCCGCGTCGGCTTATGTGAATACAAACGCGGTATTTGGAAGGATCAGTGTCCGCGCTGTCGTTACAAATCTGCTGAACCAGAAGGCGGCGACGACTTCTTATCCCAACGTGGATGACGATCGGTTCATAAAATTGCTGGCAAAGTCCAGGGAATGCCCGAATTCCAACGGCGCGGCGCCGGAGGCGATATGGACGACGCTGACCCTGCTGACGGCCAATCTCCTCGGTTCTTTTATTTATGTGGGCCTTTTATCCGCGCTTCAGCCCTTTCTTGTATTGGTCACTCTTGTCAGTGCGGCTGTCAGTTATTTTACCGGCAACCGCCTGAACGGATACGGGTACCGGCATCGTGAAGAAGAGGCGGAATATGAAAGACATATGAATTATCTTTCAGAATGCGCGGAGGATTTAAACGGGGCAAAGGATATTCGTATTTTTGGCCTGCAATCTTGGCTGGAAGAACTGTATGAAAAAGCGTTGAACGGCTATACGGCATTTCAGAAAAAAGCGCAGGGCGTATATATCTGGGCCTCTGTCGCTGATCTGCTGCTTGCCTTTCTCCGCAATGCCGTCGCATACGGGTATCTGATTGCGCTTGTGCTTCAAAACGGACTCGGTGTGGCAGAGTTTCTTCTGTATTTCACCGCGGTGGGCGGCTTTGGCGGATGGGTTACCGGAATCCTGAGCGGTTTTGGCACGCTGTACAAGCAGTCTCTTGATATTACTACGATACGCGAATGTCTGGAATACCGTGAACCCTTCCGGCTGGACGGCGGAGAGCGCCTGGAAGCGGAAGCCGACAGGAAATATGAAATCAGACTGGAAGACGTATCCTTCCGTTATCCGGGAGCGGCTCAGGATACGCTGACGAATATTAACCTTACGCTGCATCCCGGCGAAAAGCTGGCTGTTGTGGGTCTGAACGGAGCGGGAAAAACAACGCTGGTCAAACTGATCTGCGGTTTGCTAGATCCTTCGGAAGGGAGGGCTCTGCTTGACGGCAGAGATATACGAAATTTCAACCGTATGGACTACTATACCATGTTTTCAGCTGTTTTCCAGGAATTTTCCCTGCTTGCCGGAACGGTCGCGGCCAATGTCGCGCAAAGCGATGAGGATATTGATATGCAGCGTGTGAAAGCATGTGTGGAACGGGCAGGACTGCGGGCCCGGATAGAAGCTCTGCCAAATGGTTATGAAACTTTTCTGAACCGGTCGGTATATGAGGAGGCGACTCTGCTTTCCGGAGGTGAGACGCAGCGCCTGATGCTCGCAAGGGCACTCTACAAAAACGCCCCTTTTATCATTCTCGACGAGCCTACCGCCGCGCTGGACCCCATTGCGGAATCCGATTTGTACCGGAAATACAGCCGGATGACAGAGGGCAGATCGTCGGTTTTTATCTCTCACCGCCTGGCGTCCACACGTTTCTGTGACCGGATTCTTCTGATTGAAAATGCGGGAATCCGGGAAGAAGGCACGCATGAGGAACTGTTAAGGCTTGGCGGCAGGTATGCCGAACTGTATGCCGTACAAAGCAAATACTACAGGAGAGGAGAATGTGAAAATGAATAAGAAGCGCATGTCTGTGAGGGAAACGCTGAAGCTGAACAACCGTGCCCTCTCCATATTTTACAGACGTTACCCGCAGATGGTGCTTTCCCGATTCATCAGCGTAATCTGGACTGCCCTTACTCCTTATGTTGGTATTTTTCTGTCCGCGCTGGTGATCGATGAGCTGGCGGGAGAGCGGAACCCGCAGCGCCTGAGAGTTCTGGTTCTGACCACACTTTTTTTCACGGCTTTGGCCGCGCTGGCGACGGCGCTTTTGAATACATGGAAGGAAACGCAAAATGCGGGCCTGTGGCTAAAGGTGAATCACATTTTTTCTGAAAAGCTTTTAAACATGGATTATGTGAGTCTGGATGAAACCGGAACGGCGGAGCTTCTCTCCACGATCCGGCAGAATCAGGGAGGCACAGGCTGGGGGCTGCACCGGGTGATCGCAAATTATGAGGAATTGTGTTCGTCCGTTTTTACGATATTGGGCGGCGTCTCTCTGACGGTCTCCCTGTTTGCCAGCCGGGTGGCGGAGGATGCCGGCGTTTTCACCGTACTGAACAATCCGTTGTTTATTGTGGTTATGGCTGCCGTCATGCTTCTGATTACCTATATTGCTCCGGTGCTGTCCAATAAAGCGGAAAGTTACTGGGCGCTGAACGTTAAATTTTTAAATCATGCCAACCGGGTGTACAGCTTTTTCGGCTCTCTCGGCTATCGCAGACCGATCGCGGCAGATGTGAGAATATACCGTCAGGATAGAATGTGTGAGAAATGCAACCGGGAAAATAAGGATAATACCTTTGGCTCAAAAAGCCTTATGGCAAAATATGGAAGAGGTCCAATGGGGCTCTATAAGGCAGCGTCGGGCGCGGTATCCGTGTTTTTTACCGGTATGGTTTACGCTTTTGTGTGCCTGAAAGCGTGGGCCGGCGCGTTTGGCCCGGGCGCGGTGACGCAGTATGTCGCTTCCATTACGAAAATATCGTCAGGGGTGTCCGGTCTGGTTTCGGCGTTTGGAAGCATGCGTAATAACGCGGCGTTTCTGATTCCGGTATATGAGTTTCTCGATATTCCAAACAATATGTATCAGGGAAGTCTTACCGTAGAGAAGCGTATAGACCGGAAGTATCAGATCGAATTTCGCGATGTTTCCTTCAGGTATCCGGGCAGCGACCGGTATGCGCTGCGTCATGTCAATATAAAATTTGAGATAGGGAAGCGTCTGGCAGTCGTAGGAATGAATGGCAGCGGGAAAACGACATTTATCAAACTGTTATGCCGCCTGTATGATCCCACTGAGGGAGAGGTTCTGCTGAATGGTATTGATATCCGCAAGTACAACTATATGGAATATATGAGGATATTTTCCGTTGTTTTTCAGGATTTCAGGCTTTTTGCACTGAAGCTTGGCGAAAATGTTGCCTCAAAAACCGATTATGACAGAGAAATTGCATTGGATTGTCTGAAAAAAGCGGGCTTTTCAGAAAAGCTGGCGGAACTGAAGAACGGGCTGGAAACCTTTCTTTATAAAGATTATGAAAGGGACGGCGTGGATGTTTCCGGCGGCGAGGCGCAGAAAATCGCAATCGCGAGAGCTTTATACAGGGATTCCCCTTTCATCATCCTCGATGAGCCTACCGCCGCGCTGGACCCTGTCGCGGAAGCGGAAATTTATTCCAAATTCGATGTGATTGCCGGAGACAGAACAACAATTTATATCAGCCATCGTCTTTCTTCCTGCAGGTTCTGTGATAAGATCATCGTGTTCCATGAAGGCTCGGTCATTCAACAGGGCACGCACGCTACTCTTGTGGCGGATGAAAGGGGAAAATATTACGAGCTGTGGCACGCTCAGGCGCAGTATTATACAGGGTAAACTCTGTAATGGTGCTGAGGCGTTTATGTGGAGTACGGGCGGACGGCGGGCACAGGAATCACTGCCCCGCCCTTTCCCATCGACCGGATCCGGGAAATGACCCGGCTGATGGCGAAACGGTTTCGCAGCCAACCGTCCTACTTCTTCCTCACCGCATTGCTGACAGCGAGAACAGCGCCGAACAGAACCGCCGCGCAGGGCCAGATGATCCAGGTGCGCTCCCATTTCATGGTGTAAAAGCTCCAGCCGAGGTAAACCGCCGTGACCGCGCACCAGTAGACGGTAGTGACGGCCTCGTTTCTTTTCGCGGAGGCTTTTTCTTCCCGGGTATAATCCCCTTCCTCCAGAAGCTTCTGGAAGGAACCGAAGATCACGCAGGTCCGCACCAGGAAAAACACGCCGACAGCTACGAACAGCAGGCAGAGCAGAAAGCCGCAGGCGCCCGACAGGATTCCGCCCGGTTCCAGAACGCCGCAGACAAACAGGGGAATGGCACTCAGGATGCAGAGAACGATGCCGGTGATCAGAAAGAAGCCGTGGGAGGGCTCATAGCCCTTCTTCCTTTTCTCGACCACGCCGGTCACTCCGTATGCCAGCTCGACGGGTTCCTGTTCCAGATACGCAAAACGTTCCGTTTTTCCGGAGCAATGAAGAAAAATCGCGACCGCCGCGGCGACCATCCCCAGAAGGGCGATAATACCGGCAGTAAATGCCAGGCTTTCCGAAATTCTTGGCAGACCGGCCGTTTCGGCGTCAAAGGAGAAGAGGAAGATCAGCAGAACCGGGGAGAGGATGCACATGGAGACGCCCGCCGCAATCCGGGGAGCTGTGTTCTGAACCGTATCCAGAAACTCGTTCGCTTCCTCCAGGGAAACGCATCTTACTGCACTGTCCGCCTCCGGCACATAGTCTCCGGACGGCGCGGCGGCCGGAAGAAGCTCTTCCTCCGGCTCTTTTGAATCCTTCAGAAGATAATCGGTGCTGACGCCGAAAAGCTCACTCATCTTCAGGATTTTATCCAGATCGGGAATGGAAGCCGCGCTTTCCCATTTGGAAACGGACTGCCTGGACACCCCGAGCTGCCCGGCAAGCTCCTCCTGGGACCAGCCGTTTTTCTTTCTTAATTCAGAGATCTTATCCGCTAATATCATATCTGTCCTCCTGTCTGTTTTTGTGAGTCTGTGACCCGATTTGTTTCCTTTCAAAGCTTTCAAAGAAGATCCGACGCGGGATGAACGCCGCTGGGCGGACGCTGCTGGGAAAAACGGCAGGGCTGTTTCCCTGCGCGGTACGTTTCAGCAGCCTTATCATAGCAGAACCGGCGCGCACACACCACCATGCGCACCTGACAATTTGCCTGGAAATCTGTCAACCGCCGGTTGCGGAGGCGATTTTTCATGTAATGGCAGGCATGCAGGAAGGCGGACACCGCCTGAAGCCGTCCTGGAACGTGCGCTCTTACTTTCCGGTCAGCGAGTCCCGGCACGGCCTGAACGGTAATTCTGCACGGCCTCAAAAACGGCTCAAACAGAATATGAGGTTGCGGAAAGAAAAGAAGGCTGGTATCCTCTTGTCTGTGGGACAAACCGCCTCTGTCCCCGGAAGTATTTCATATGGATATCATTATGTCAGAAAGAAAGGTTTAACGGTGACTGGATGAACAATTTGTTTCAGAATTATGCATCGGTTGTGCGATAGCAATGGCTATCGCATTCCATAAAAATGTTATAGCCATTGCTGTTCCTGATAGAAAAATTATTAGGAGGGCACAGATGGGCTATATAAGAGCGGCAGATGTATTGCCGGAGCAGCTTATTTTGGAGATACAGAAATATGTGGACGGCCAGATGCTCTATATCCCCAGAAAATGTGAGGAGCATTCGCGATGGGGAGAAAGAAGCGGAACCAGAGAAAACCTGGAAAAGCGGGACAGACGTATTTTCGAGGAATATATGGCAGGACGTTCGATGTCTGATCTTTCAAAAAAGTATTATTTGTCTGAAAAAAGTATTCAGAGAATCATACGGAAGAAAAATCCCTCCTGAAGGAACAAAAGATAAGGAGGGCATCTCAGTGAACAGAGAAAACAAAAGAATTCAGTATGAGAAAGGTTATTACAGAAAGCATCCCTGCAGGGAAATTTTCACCTGCAGGGTCTGCGGACGGGAAGTGGTGCCGGATGGCGCGGGGAGCGATCACAGAAATCACTGCCCCAACTGCCTGACGAGCCTGCATGTAGACGACCGGCCGGGAGACCGGGCCTCGGACTGCGGGGGCTATATGGACCCGGTCGCCGTGTGGGTAAAAAAGAATGGGGAATGGGCGATTATCCACCGGTGCCGTCAATGTGGAAAAATGAGCGCAAACAGGATCGCGGCGGACGACAACCCGATGAAGCTGATGGCGATTGCGCTGAAACCCCTGACCGCCCCGCCGTTTCCTGTTGAACGGATTCAGGAAATGACCAGAACGATGGGCGGAGACGGAGAGCTTTATTAGGAATTATTCGGCAAGAGACCTGCGGAAGGGCTGTTATTTCGGCCTCGCCGCAGGCCTTTTTTTGCTATACACATTGCCTGTCCGACGGAGAAAGAATATAATAAAAAATGCCGGACAAAGGCACGTGGCAGCGAAAGGAGGAAGCCGGATGAAAAGGGGAAGTGGGATCCTGGCAGTTTTTGCGGTTGTGTTCTGCATGCTTTTTTCACTGTGGAAGGAAACGGCTGTGCCGATTCGGGCGGCGGACGGGACATTTCAGAAGGTCACGCTTTCTCTGAACAGCAATGCCTCGGACGGCGCATCCATCGACCTGTATCTGCGGGATTCGGTGCATTACATTGCCATTGATGATCTGTGTACGCTGGCCCGCTGCACGCGGTCCGTGGACGGGGGTCTCATTTCGGTGGCGCAGGGAATCAGGCGCGTGGAGTTTCAGGAGGATGGAACGGCGGACTGTCTGCCCCTGGATGCCGCTTCCTTTCCGGCTCAGCCGGAGCGCCCTTGCGTGAACCTGTATCCGGTATGGGGAGAATATCTGCGGGCCTCGGGAGAGGAGGAGGCGTATTTTCTCCCGGCGGATTATGACGGGGATGGAAGAAAAGAGGCCTTTGGTTTTACCGGGACCTTTGACGGGCAGAAGGGATATGACGGAGTGAAAATCTATTATATCAGCGCTGTGGGGGAGGTGGAATGTGTGCGGAGCCGGACGGAGTATGGAGAGCCCCTGTACGGTTATCTGCTGACACAGCCGGCCGGCGGAACGGAGGAAGGAGAAAATTACTTCCTTTCCGCATCCGGACACAGATTTCTGGTATGGGAGATCAGCGCGTACGGAAGCGGAAGCAGCTCGGTCATTCTGGGGGTAAAGGACGGGAAAGCTTATGAACCTTCCATTTCGGAGCGGTACATGACCTTCCAACAGACCGGTCCGGCTGAGTTTACGGGACTTGTTTCTGATTTTTCAGAAGGGGGTCATGCGTATAGAGAGCAGCGGTTCGCTTACGAAAAGAGCACCGGGGAATTCGAGCCTGCGGGCGGCGAAACAGGAATCGATGAAGAAAAGAAAACAGCAGTCAATAAGGAGAGAAAACAGCCATGAATTATGAATTGAGGCGGCAGAAGGTATATGACAAAATGGAGGAGCATTCCGTTCTGATCCTGTTTTCAGGGATCGAGAGCCACGTCAGCGCGGATGAATACGCGCCCTTTGAGGCCAACCGGAACTTTTTCTATCTGACGGGCCTTCGCCGGGAACGGATGATCCTCGTCATGGATCAGTCGGGAGAAAAGAGAAAGACGACACTCTACATTCCCGCCTTTGACCCGGACGCGGTCCGCTGGACCGGAAAAATGGTGACGGATCAGGAAGCGAAGGAGATCTCGGGTATCGATGATATCGCGTATACGGACGCGTTTGAAAGCCGGATCGGCGGCGTCATGACCAGAGAAATCGTGAACACCCTGTATTTTGACTGCTACCGCCATCAGACGGAGGATCTGCCCGATTATAACGCGGTGCGTGCGAGGGAGTTCGCAGAGAAGTATCCGGGCGCGGCGGTGCAAAATATTTTTCCCGTAATCGCGGGACTGCGTACGCAGAAGGATGAGGACGAGGTGGCGCTGATCCGGGAGGCGATTTCCATCACGGACCGGGCGCTGCAGAACGTGATGAGCCGCCTTAGGCCGGGAATGAAGGAATATCAGGCGCAGGCGGATTTTGAATACATGGTTCATTACCTGGGCGCGGACGGTACGTCTTTTCCCACCATTGCGGGAAGCGGGGCAAACGGAACCATGCTTCATTATGAAACGAACCGGGATACCTGTGAGGACGGGACGCTGCTTCTTCTGGACCTTGGCGCGAAATATCAGGGCTACTGCGCCGATATCACCAGGACCTATCCGGTCAACGGCGTTTTCACGCCCCGCCAGAGAGCGGTTTATGAGGTGGTGCTTGCCGCAAACCGCGCCGTCGCGGCGGCCGCGAAGCCAGGCGTCACGCTGAGCGGGCTGAATGAGATTTGTAAGCAGGTTCTGGCGGAGGGCTGCAGGAAGCTCGGCCTGATCGACAGCGCGGAGAAGATCGGGACGTATTACATGCATGGCGTCTCCCATCATCTGGGCATCGATGTCCATGACGTGAGCGCGAGGCGGGACGAGCCGCTGCAGCCCGGCGCTGTGATCACCGATGAGCCTGGCCTGTACATCGACGAATGGGAGACCGGCATCCGGATCGAGGACGATCTGCTGATCACGGAGGACGGCTGCGAAGTGCTGTCGGCGGATGTGATCCGCGAGGCGGACGAGATCGAGGCCTTTATGGCGCAGGCGAAGCGGGGCTGAGGATCCGGGAAATGCGCCTGACAGCGCATTTCCCTGAAATAGCCGGAAAAGAGGAGGAGAAGAATGGACATAAAGGCGACGGTTGCTCACGCAGAGCTGGACAGATACCGGCGCGCGATCGTTGTCAGCGATCTTCATGGAGACAACAGGGGATTTTCTGCCATGCTGCGGCAAACCGGATTTGGAGAGCAGGACGCGCTGGTGATCGTGGGCGATATTCTGGAAAAGGGCGAAGAGTCCCTGGAGCTGCTGCGTTCGGTGATGCGCTGTGCCGAAAAGGGCAATGTGTACATGACGGCGGGCAATAATGACACGATTTTTTCCGAATGGTACGGCGGATGGGTGACGGATGAGGAAGTCCTTTCGTATATGAAGTCCCATGAAAATATCATCCTGCGGGAGATGGCACGGGAACTGGGGATGAAATGGGACACGCTCGATGAGGTGAGGGCGCTGAAGACGGCCGTGCGGGAGCGGTATGCCGCGGAAATCGCTTTTCTGGATTCCCTTCCGCATATCCTGGAAACGGAGCATTTTATTTTTGTGCACGCCGGACTGAAGCCCGGCCCGCTGACGGAGCAGGACATGGAGTACTGCCTGACGGTGAAGGAATTCGGCGTTCAGCCCTACCGGTTTGAAAAGCCGGTCATCGTCGGTCACTGGCCGGCAAGCAACTACTGCAAAACCATTGTCAACGTGAATCCGTATTTTAACCGCGGGACCAATGTGATCAGCATCGACGGCGGCAACAGCCTCAAGCGCTGGCACCAGATCAATTACCTGATACTGCGCGGGGAAACGATGGAAACCGGGGCTTATGACGACATGCCGCTCCTTTGCGCTCTGGAGGATCAGGAAGCGTCTGAGAATCCCCTGACGCTGGAATTTCCCCGGACCATGGTTGAGGTGCTCAGGGACGACGGAGCGGAGAGCGTCTGCTTTGTTCCCGCGCTGGGCCGGGAGATGACGTTCGCGGACGGGCAGCTTTACAGCTATAAGGGGAAACGCTATTGTTTCAATATGACGGACTACCGCCTTCCCGTGCGTTCCGGCGAGATCCTGTCCTGCTGCGACGTGGAGCCGCAGGGGATCCTCGCGAAGAAGGACGGGATCGTGGGATATTATACCGGAAGGTATGAATTTCTCCAAAATCCCTTGAAAAAAGATTGTATTCCGCCCCTTCCTGCGGTAAGATAGCCTAAAATCTTGAATAGATGGAGGATTCCCATGAAAAAGCAATGGTGGCACCGTACGGTCGGTTATCAGATTTACCCCAAGAGCTTTCAGGACACCAACGGGGACGGGATCGGAGACCTGCAGGGCGTGATCCGGCGTCTGGACAAAATAGCGGCGCTGGGCGCGAACGTGATCTGGCTGTGTCCGGTCTTTCCGTCGCCCATGGTGGACAACGGATACGATGTGTCCGACTACATGGACATCGATCCCTGCTTCGGCAGCATGGAGGACATGAAGGAGCTGATCGCGAAAGCGAAGGAAAAGGGGATCCGGATCCTGATGGATCTGGTGGCGAACCATTCCTCCGATCAGCATGAGTGGTTTCAAAAGGCGCTGCGCGACCCTTACGGGAAATACGGGAATTATTACGTGTTCCGGGAGGGCAGGGCCGGCGGGCCGCCCAACAACTGGCGCTCCATCTTCGGGGGAAGCGCCTGGGAGAAGGTGCCGGGGCGGGAAAACCTGTATTATCTGCACCTGTTCACGAAGCAGCAGCCGGATCTGAACTGGGAAAACCCGGAGCTGCGGGAGGAGATCTGCCGGATCATAAGGGAATGGATGGAGCTGGGACTCGGCGGCTTCCGGCTGGATGCGATCAGCCATCTGAAGAAAAACTATGATTATGAGGACCTGCCGGCGGACGGCCCGGACGGGCTCTGCCTGGCGTTCGATCATATCAATAATGTGAAGGGCCTTTCCGATTTTCTGCTGGAGCTGAAGGAGAAGGCGTTCGCCCCTTCGGACGCGCTGACGATCGGGGAGTATGACAATATGAAGCCGGAGGATGTGGAGGCTGTGATCGGAGAGAACGGAAGCTTCAGCTCGGTCTTTGACTTCAGCCATACCCATCACAATGTATATTATCCGGAATGGAACGGCGACACCCTGGGGATGTTCAACGACTACCGGGACAGGCTGTTTGAGGCGCAGAAGGTGGTGGACGGCAGGGGGCTTCTCTGCAATTTCCTGGAAAATCATGATAAGAACAGGTGCATCGACCGTTTTCTGGCGAAGGAGGACCGGAATCCTCACAGCATCCGCATGCTTCCCGTGACCAATTTCTTTCTTCCGGGGATCGTGTTCCTCTATCAGGGGCAGGAGATCGGGATGCGGGATTTCCCGAAAAAGAGCATGGACGAATACGTGGATGCGCCCACCCATGCGGAATATGAGGAATTTCTGAAAAAAGGTCTGACGCCGGAGGAGGCGCTTTTCCGGATCAACAGTAACAGCAGGGAGCACAGCCGTACGCCCATGCAGTGGGACGGCAGCGAAAACGCGGGCTTCACCACGGGAACGCCCTGGTTTGCGGTCAATCCCAACTACACCCGGCTGAATTATGAAGCGCAGGAAAAGGACCCGGATTCCCTGCTGCATTTTTACCGGAAGCTGGTGTCCGTGCGCAGGCGGCCCGACCTGGAGGAAACCTTCATTTACGGGGATCTGATCCCCCGTTTACAGGATCGAAGCGGCATCCTCGCCTATGAAAGAAGGGACGAAAGAAACCGTATCCTGGTCGTGACCAGCGCCCTTTCAGAGGAAACGCGGCTGCCTCTCGCGGAGGCGGACGCGACGGAAGCGCTGATGAACGAATCGGAGCTTCTTCTTGGCAATTATGAGACGGCTCCGCTCTTTGAAAAAGAGGAGCTGACGCTGCGTCCCTGGGAATGCCTGGTCATCAGGCTGGGAGGAAAGGAGAGGGGCACGAACTAAAGTTCGTGCCGAAGAATGGCATCATCCATTCTTCTACAAATGAAATGCCGCCCTTCGGCGGCAGAAGGAGAGGAAGCATGACACAGAAAAAATGGTGGCAGAACGCCGTCGTATATCAGATTTATCCCCGCAGCTTCTGCGACAGCACGGGAAGCGGCATGGGAGACCTGCAGGGGATCATCGGAAAGCTGGACTATCTGGAGAAGCTGGGGATCGACGCCATCTGGCTTTCTCCGGTGTGCCGTTCCCCGCAGGACGACAACGGCTACGACATTTCAGATTATCGAGACATCGATCCCCTGTTCGGAACCCTGTCCGATATGAAGGAGCTGATCGCGGAAGGAAAAAAGCATGGAATCCGGATCGTCCTGGATCTGGTGCTGAACCATTCCTCCGACGAGCATCCCTGGTTTATGGAGGCGAAGAAGGGGAAGGACAACCCTTATCATGATTATTATGTATGGCGGGACGGCGTGGAGGGAGAATATCCCAACGACATGCGCGCCTGCTTCGGCGGCCCGGCCTGGGAGTGGGTGCCGGAGTGCGGGCAGTATTATTTTCACCAGTTCTCCGTGAAGCAGCCGGACTTAAACTGGGAGAATCCTAAGGTGCGCCGGGAGATCTACGACATGATCCTGTGGTGGATGGACAAGGGCGTGGGCGGCTTCCGCCTGGACGTGATCGACCAGATCGCCAAGGAGCCGGACCGAAAGATCACCAACAACGGACCGAGGCTGCATGAGTTCATCCGGGAGCTTTCCCGGGAAACCTTCCAGAAGGGGGATCTGATCACCGTGGGCGAGGCCTGGGGCGCGAACACGGAGAACGCGAAGCTCTACAGCAATCCGGACGGAAGCGAGTTTTCCATGGTGTTCCAGTTCGAGCACATCGGCCTGGACCAGATTCCCGGAAAGGAAAAATGGGATCTGGCCCCTCTGGATTTCCGGAAGCTCAAGGAGGTGCTGGCGAAATGGCAGAAGGCCCTCTACAGCTGCGGCTGGAACAGCCTGTTCTGGAACAACCACGATCTGCCCCGCATCGTCTCCCGCTGGGGAAACGACGGGAAATACCGGGTGGAATCCGCCAAGATGCTGGCAGCCCTGCTTCACGGCCTGCAGGGAACGCCCTATATTTATCAGGGCGAGGAGCTCGGCATGACCAACGCGGGGATGGAGGAGATCGCGGATTACCGGGATATTGAATCCGTCAACATGTATCACGAGCGCATGGAAGCCGGATATGCGGAAAAAGACATCATGGCCTCCCTCATGGCGAAGAGCCGGGACAACGCCCGCACGCCCATGCAGTGGGACGACAGCGAAAACGCCGGCTTTACCACGGGAACGCCCTGGCTGAAGGTGAATCCCAATTACAGGGAGATCAACGCGGCCGCCCAGACGGACGACCCGGATTCGGTATTCAGCTTCTACCGCAGGCTGATCGCGCTGCGCAAGGAGCACGCGGTATTCGCGGACGGAGAGTTTGAACTTCTGTACGCGGACGATCCGGACATTTTCGCCTATACCCGCACCACCCCGGAGGAGACGCTTACGGTGCTGTGCAACTTCCACGGCGGCGAAGCCGCGCTTTCCGGAGAGGACGGAGAAAAGCTGGGTAGAAACGGCCTGGGAGAGCTTCTGCTCGGCAATTATCAGGATGCGGACGAGACGAAGCTGCGCCCCTATGAGGCGAGGATGTACCTGAAGAAGACGGTCTGAGGCATGGAGGAGAGATTGAAAAATAAGCCTGATGGCTTATTTTTCAATCGGCAGTTTTGCAGCGACGCAAAACTGCTGTGATCGCAGAGGAGAAATCACCTGCGTGATTTCTCCTCGCGGCCTCAGCGACGCTTCGGCATGGAGGTAAAAATGGAAAGAATCCTGCTGCTGGAGGATGACGCCGCGCTTGGGGCGGGAATTCGGATGGCGCTGCAAAGCCCGGAGACGGACGTCGTTCTCTGCCATACCCGGAAGGAGGCCCAAAGGACGCTGGCGCGGGAGGACTTCAGCCTGCTGATCCTGGATATCAATCTGCCGGACGGCAGCGGGCTGGAGCTTCTGCGGGAGCAGAAGAGCATACGCCCGGAGGTGCCGGCGATTTTGCTTACGGCTAACGATCTGGAGCTGGACGAGGTCACCGGGCTGGAGGCAGGGGCGGATGACTATATCACCAAGCCCTTTTCCCTGTCGGTTCTCCGGGCGCGGGTGGCCGTTCAGCTCAGGCGGGGAAGGGCTTCCGCTCCTTCCGTTGTGGCCACCGGCCCCTTCCGGTTTGATTTTGACCGGATGGAGTTCTACAGGGACGGCAGGGCGGTGGAGCTGTCCAAAACCGAGCAGAAGCTGCTGCGTGTTCTGGTGGAAAACCGGGGTCATACTGTGAGCCGTTCCGTTCTGGTGGACCGGGTCTGGACGGACGGGGCGGAATACGTGGAGGAAAACGCGCTGTCCGTCACGGTGAAGCGGCTGCGGGCCAGGCTGGAGGCGGAACCGGCGAAGCCGCGGTATCTCCGCACCGTATACGGCATCGGCTACACCTGGGCGGGCGATGGAGCATGCGGAAACCTTTGTAATACTCAGAAATGAGGATGGATATGATTGGATATCTGGCTGCGGGAGCGGGCATTCTGACAGGGATCGGGATCGCCCTCTGGAGCCGCCTGCGGACGGCGCGTATCTACAGGCGGATGGAGGAGATGCTGGAGGCGGCGGTAAACGGAAGCTTTTCGGAAACGGCTTTTGACGAAAGCCGTCTGTCCGCGCTGGAGAGCCGGCTGCATCAGTATCTGGCCGCCGGTTCGGTATCCGCGGAAAAGCAGAAGAAGCGGGAGGAGCAGATCAGCACGCTGATTTCGGACATCTCCCATCAGACCAGGACGCCGGTTGCCAATCTGAAGCTTTACGCCGGGCTGCTGGAGGAACAGCCGCTTCCCCCGCAGGCGGAAGCCTGCGTCGGGGCTATCCGGACCCAGGCGGAAAAGCTGCAGAGCCTGATCGAAGCGCTGGTGAAAACCTCCCGGCTGGAAACCGGGCTTCTGGCCCTTCATCCGAAGCGGGGAGAGATCGGGCCCGTGGTGGAGCGCGCCGTTTCCCAGTACGCGCCGAAGGCTTCCGAAAAGAAGATTTCCCTCA
>CALWGL010000046.1 GCA_944380025.1 uncultured Lachnospiraceae bacterium | reverse complement strand
GGACAGATGGAGCTGCCTAATATCACGGGAAATGGTGGACTGGGTCACAACAAAGCCCGCCTCTCTCAGTCTGTCCGCAAGCTCCTCCTGCGTTTCGATCTCGCTGGCCTTAACCAGCTCCACGATTTTCTCCTGTCTGCTCTGTTTCATTCGTCTACTCACTCATCTTTCTGTGCAGGCGTTCCAGAAAAGCCGGTTCGCTCAGCCTGATAATGGAGGTGGTCCTTTCGCTTTTTCTGACCCTGACCCTGTCCCCGCTGCGAAGCCTGGTAAGGAAGGTGCCGTCGAAGCTGACCTCCACCTCCTGAATATCTCCCGATGGCTTCCTTCCGATCTCCACTTCCACCTCATCCCGGTCGCAGAGCACCACGCTCCTGGTATTGAGCGTATGAGGGCAGATGGGCGTCAGAAGGATGAGACCTGCCTCCGGCTCCACGATGGGGCCTCCTGCGGACAGGTTGTAGCCGGTGGATCCTGTGGGAGTGGCGATAACGATCCCGTCCGCCCCGTAACCCGCCAGAAGCTGGCCGTTCACCCAGATCCGCAGGGGAACCACCTGCATCGGGCCGCACCTGGTGACCGTCACGTCATTCAGAGCGTCCAGCTGCGCGGTTTCCCGGCTTCCGTCGCCCCGTCTGATGCTTCCCGACAGCATCATCCGCTCCTCCACCGTGTAATCCCCGCGCAGCAGCCGCTCCAGCGCCTCCTCCAGAGATGCCACCTCCACCTCGGCAAGATAGCCCATGGTTCCCAGGTTTACGCCAAGAAGCGGGATCCGGCTGAAAGCCGTCTCCTTTGCCGCTTTGAGCATGGTGCCGTCTCCGCCCAGCACGATCATGCAGGAGGCCGCGGCATGCGGGGCCGTCCTGCCCGCCGGCCCGTCCGCATCCGCCGATTTGCCCGGTTCCTCCGGCACGTCCGTATCTGTCCTTTTCCCCGGTTCCGCCGCAAGCCCGAGCCGGGAAGCGTCCTCATTGTCCGCGAACACGGACACCCGTGCCCCTCTTTTTTCCAGAAAGGTACGGATCCGTTCCGTCACCGCAAGAGACGGATCCTTTGGACGGTTTGTCATGATGATATAAGATTTCTCTGTCCCTGTGTCCATTATTCCACCTGCTCATGCGCCCTGCGCACCACTCCGGCGATCCGCTCCTTCCACTCCGGCGTACCGGAAAGGCCCGTTCCTTCCTCTTCCAGGCCGGCAAACAGCTTCAGCGCGTCCGCCTCGGAGAGGGAAGCCGTACGCTCATCCTCCGCCTCATCCTTCTCGATCCAGATCAGATATTCGATATTCCCTTCCGGCCCCCGAACGGGAGAAAAGGTGAGTCCCCGGACGGAAAATCCCAGGAAGGAGGCAAAATCCACGATCTTTTCAATGACCTCCCGGTGAACGGAGGGTTCTCTTACCACGCCCTTCTTTCCCACCTTTTCCCGGCCGGCCTCAAACTGAGGCTTGATCAGACAGACCATCTGTCCGGAGGGCTTTAAAAGCCGCCTCGCCGGAAGGAGGATCTTCGTCAGGGAAATGAAGGACACGTCCACGGAAGCGAAATCCAGTTCATCCGGAATATCCTCCCGCGTCATATAGCGGAAATTGGTGCGCTCCATGCACACCACCCGCTCGTCGCAGCGCAGCTTCCAGGCAAGCTGTCCGTGCCCCACGTCCACCGCGTACACCTTTGCCGCTCCGTTCTGGAGCATGCAGTCTGTGAAGCCTCCCGTGGAGGCTCCGATATCCATGCAGATACCGCCTTCCAGAGAAATGGGGAATTCCCGCATGGCCTTTTCCAGCTTCAGCCCGCCCCTGCTCACGTATTTCAGAGGATTTTCCTTCACCGTGATCTGCGCGTCCTCTCCGAACAGGGCGCCGGCCTTGTCCTCCCTCTGTCCGTCCACGAACACGTTTCCGGACATGATCACCGCCTTCGCCTTTTCCCTGGAGGGCGCGTACCCCAGCTTCACAAGAAGCACATCCAGCCGTTCCTTCATTTCTGTTCCCATGCCTCCAGTATCCGTTTCGTCACCGTATCCTCGTCGATGCCGATCTCTTTTTTCAGAAGCTCCACATTGCCGTGCTCCACGTATTCATCCGGAATGGTGACGGAAAGGATCTGCGCAGGGAGCTCCTTTTCATCCGCGAAGGTGCGGACCCGCTCCCCGAAGCCGCCGCTTGCCACATTTTCCTCCAGGGTCACGATGAGTCTGTGGCCGCGGGCAAGGCGTTCGATCATTTCCTCATCCACGGGCTTCACAAAGCGGGCGTTCACCAGCGTGCAGGGAAGTCCGCTCTCCTTCAGCCGCAGCCGCACCGCCTCCGCCGTCTTCACCATGCTTCCCACGGCAAGAAGAGCGATCCCCTCTTCCTCATAGAGCATCTCCGCCTTCCCGTATTCCACGGGAGCGCGGAACCGGGCGAGCCCGTCGTAGGCCTCTCCTCTGGGATAGCGGATGGCGATGGGCGCTTCAAAGGCCACGGCAAATTTGAGCATGTCCGACAGCTCCCACTTGTTCTTGGGCGCGCAGATATGCATGTTGGGGATGGAGGACAGATAGGACAGATCGAAGATCCCCTGATGGGTCTCCCCGTCGCTTCCCACCAGCCCCGCCCGGTCAATGGCAAAAATCACGGGCAGATTCTGGATGCACACATCGTGCAGGATCTGGTCGTAGGCCCTCTGCAGGAAGGAGGAATAAACCGCCACCACAGGGCGGAGCCCCCCCGCCGCAAGCCCGGCCGCGAAGGTCACCGCATGCTGCTCCGCGATCCCCACGTCAAAAAACCGGTCCGGATAGGCGTGGCTGAACCGTTTCAGCCCCGTGCCGTCCGGCATGGCGGCCGTGATGGCCACGATCCTGTCGTTGCGCTGCCCCAGCTTCATCATCACCGTGGAAAAAATATCCGTGTAGTTGGCCTTCATTTTTTTCTTCAGAGGCACGCCGGTCTGCACGTCAAAGGGCTCCGCCCCGTGAAAACGGGCAGGATGCTTCTCCGCAGGAGGATAGCCCTTCCCTTTTTTGGTGAGCACATGGATGAGCACGGCGTTTTTCCTGCGCTTCGCCTCCCGGATCACCCGAACCAGAGCGCCCGTATCGTGTCCGTCCACGGGGCCCAGATAGGTGATCCCCATGTCCTCGAACATCATGCCCGGGATCACCAGCTGCTTCAGGCTGTTCTTGGCCCGGCGGATGCCCGCCACCACCGGCTCTCCGTACCGGGTATTGCGGATGGCGTAGTAAATGCCGTCCTTCACATCCAGATAGGCATTGGAAGTACGGATGTTGTTCAGATACTTGGAAACGCCCCCCACATTTTCCGAGATAGACATGTTGTTGTCGTTCAGGATGATGATGAAATTGGTCTCCAGCCTGGCGGCGTTGTTCAGCGCCTCATAGGCCATCCCGCCGGTCAGGGAACCGTCCCCGATCACGGAGACCACCGTATAGTCCTCCCCCCGCAGGTCTCTTGCCTTCACCAGACCAAGGCCGGCGGAGATGGAGGTGGAGCTGTGTCCCGTGTCAAAGCTGTCGCATTCGCTTTCCTTCCGTTTGGGAAAGCCGCTCATGCCGCCGTACTTGCGCAGATGCTCGAAGCCCTCCCGCCGTCCGGTCAGAAGCTTGTGGGTGTAGGACTGGTGTCCCACGTCCCAGACGATCTTGTCCTGGGGCAGATCCAGCACCAGATGAAGCGCCATGGTCAGCTCCACCGCTCCCAGGTTGGAGCCCAGATGACCTCCCGTCACACTGATCTTATTCACCAGAAATTCCCGGATCTCCGCCGCCAGCGCCGGATAATCCCGGGGACTGATCTTCTTTATGTCATTTGGCTGCTTTATCAGATCAAGAAGCATGGCTTCCTCCATTCCGAAGCAGGCAGCGCCGGCCAGCCGGCGCACACCGCTCCTACTTCTTTCGCGTAATCAGATCCTCCACCAGGCGTTCCAGAAATTCGTTTCTCTCTTCCGTCAGTCCTCTCAGCTCCAGAAGCGCCTCTTCCGAAAGCCTGCGCACGTCCTTCTCCGACTGTTCCATGCCGTTTAAGGACACATAGGTGACCTTGTGGTTCTTCAGGTCGCTTCCCGTCTGCTTTCCAAGCTCCTGCAGGCTGCTGGTCAGGTCCAGGATATCGTCCCTGATCTGGAAGGCCAGACCGATCCTGCTTCCGATCCGCTCCAGAGCGGCGATCTTTTCCTCCGGCGCTCCGGCAAGGAGGGCTCCGATCATCATGGGGCTTTCGATCATGGCCGCCGTCTTGTTCTCATGAATGTAAAGCAGCAGCTCCTGCGTCACCTTTTCCGGCGGGAACTCCTCCGCCTGCGTATCCGCGCACTGTCCGCCGATCATGCCGCCAATCCCCGATTTTGCGGAAAGGACCCGCATGCAGCGCGCAGCACGCCTCAGATATCCGGCATCCTCTGTCAGCGTAAAGGCGGAAGACGCCGTTTCAAAAGCAAGGTTCAGAAGGGCGTCCCCTGCCAGCACCGCCATGCCCTCGCCGTAAACAGCATGGGTGGTCTTCCTTCCCCGGCGGTATTCGTCGTTGTCCATGCAGGGCAGGTCATCGTGTACCAGAGAATAGGTGTGGATGAACTCAATGGCCGCCATGAAAGGGGCCGCCAGCTCCGTTCTTCCTCCGAACAGGCGGCAGCACTCCAGAAGCAGCATGGGCCGCAGGCGCTTTCCTCCCGCCAGCACGCTGTAGTTCGCCGCCTCCGCCACCGTTTTCGCGTAGCCTTCCTCCTTCGGCAGGTATCTTTTCAAAATCTCTTCAATTTCCGCGATATCCGCGTTAAGACGTTCTTCAAAATTCATCCAGTCCGCCCTCCCCGTTCAGGACCAGGACCTTTTTCTCCACCTGGTCGATCTTATCATTGCAGATCTTCAGCAGATCCATTCCTTTTTTGTACGCGCCAAAAGAATCCTCCAGAGAAATATCTTCCTCTTCCAGCCTGCGGATGATCCCGTCCAGCTGGCCAAACGCCTCTTCCAGGCTGAGTTCCTTCCCGGGACGTTCTTTCGCGTCTTTCTTTTCAGCAGGCATCCCCTTCTCCTTTCCCCGTCTCCTGCGGGCTCCATGGCTCCGTTCTCTTCACCTCGGCAAGCGCTCTGCCGTTTTTCACATAAATGGAAAGAAGGTCTCCCGGAGCGATTCTTCCGATGTCCGAAACCGTCCTTCCCCTTTCATCCTCCACGTGAGAAAAGCCCTGTGCAAGCTTGTCAAGGGGAGACAGCCCCTTCATCGTCTCCGCATACAGGCGCAGCCGATTTCTCCGAAGCTCCAGGACGCGCTTCATCGCGGCCTGCAGGTCTTCCTCCAGACGGAGGGCCTGCATCCGCCGCTCCCGGATCCGGTTTGCCGGGCTCAGATGCTGCAGGGACCGCGCCGCATGCTGCAGACGCAGCCGGTCCCGGTTCAGGACCGCCCGCAGCCGCCGGTTCAGCCCTTCCTTCCTGTCCTCCAGAAGCTCCAGCAGCTGCCTGACATCATATACCGCAAGCTCCGCAGCGGCAGAAGGCGTCGGCGCGCGAAGATCCGCGACAAAGTCGATGATGGTGGTGTCCGTTTCATGCCCCACGGCAGAAATGACGGGAACCGTACAGTCAAAGACCGCCTGGGCCACCGCCTCTTCATTGAACGCCCACAGATCCTCCATGGAGCCTCCGCCCCGGCCCACGATCATCACGTCCACCCCGAGCCGTTCCAGCGCCCGGATGCCGTTCACGATGCTGGGAACCGCCTGGTCTCCCTGCACCACGGCAGGATAGAGGATGATCTGCACATAGGGATTTCTCCTGCGGGTAATGTTGATAATATCCCGCACCGCCGCTCCCGTGGGGGCGGTCACCACACCCAGAGTGCGGATATATGCGGGGATCGGCTGCTTGTATTCCGGCGCGAACAGGCCGCGCTCCTCCAGACTGCGCTTCAGCCGTTCAAATCTTTCATACAGATATCCGGCTCCGTCCGGGAGGATCTCCTTCGCGTACAGCTGGTATTTCCCATCCCGTTCATAGACCTCCACGCTTCCCAGGGCGACCACCTGCATGCCCTCCTCCAGCCGGAACGCAAGTCCCTTCCGGTAACCGGCAAACATCACGCAGGCGATGGCGGCCTTTTCATCCTTCAGCGTAAAATACACATGACCGGAGGAATGGTATTTGCAGTTGCTCACTTCGCCTCTGACGCTGATGCTTCTCAGCAGGAAATCCTGGGAAAACATGTTCCGGATATAGGCGTTCACCTGTCCCACCGAATAAACGTTCTTCATCCGTACGCCCTTATACGAACCGTGCCAGCACGCCGTTCACAAAGCCGGAGGATTCCTCCTGCCCGAATTTCTTCGCAAGCTCCACGGCCTCGTTGATCGCCACGCTGTCCGGGATATTCTCGTCAAATTTTATCTCATAGACCGCCAGACGGATGATGGTCAGCTCCACCTTTCCCATCCGGTCGATGGTCCAGCCCTTCGCCGTCGTGCTGATCAGCTCATCGATCTCGGAAAGCTTCTCCAGGATCCTGTCCAGCTTTCCCTGAATATATGCTTCATCCGCGGCGTCCGCCGTATTCTCCTCATCCTCAAAGAAAAGCCGGCACTGCTCCGGCATCTCCCCGATCGTATTAAATTCCACGCGGAACAGCAGCTTGAAGATCTGTTCCCTCTGCTCTCTTCTGCCCATTATCTCTCCCGTATGCACCGTTTTTTCTGAAAAGACACGCAGCGGTCCAGAAGGGTCTGAACCGCTGGGAAAGGTCTTTTCTCTTTTACTGCCTGCCCGGCTCCATGTTCACCTTTACGATCCGGATGTTCACATCCGTGACCGTCAGCCCGGTCATATTCTCGATCGCGTTCTTCACCTTCTCCTGCACCTTCTGGCTGGTCGCGGGAATATTGTAGCCGTACTCCAGGCTCAGCGCCAGGTCCGCCTTCACGCTGCTGCCGGTCACCTGTACCTTCACGCCTCTGGTCAGGCTCTTGACGCCCACCTTGCTCATCAGCTCGTTGGTCACCTTTCCCGCCAGGGAATAAACGCCTTCCACCTCCATCGCCGCCAGGGATGCGATCATGGCCACGACCTCGTCCGCGATCTGTACGGAGCCGATGCCGTCGTCCCCCTGCAGTACATGGGTATTCCTGTTTGTATCTTTTTCCATAAGGCTGCCTCCTTTACCACTATAGTTCTGATTATAACAAAATCCCTCTTCTTTGCAAAGCTTTTTCTCCTACAGAAAGAACGTCAGCGTCAGCTGTTCCGCCGACACGGCATAGGAAACCGCGCCGCCCTGCAGGTACTGAAAGATTTTCTGTTCCGTCAGAAGCTCCTCATACAATTCTTCGTACGCCTCCCGGTCCGCGCATTTGAACGTCACGCTTTCCCGTCCCTCCCGGGCCGCCGTCTCCAGCGCCAGGCCGGCCTGTTCCAGGTCGGCGTCCGTAAAGTAGAGTCCATCCCGCACATAATAATTATCCTCCATACTGCTGCATTCCGGCAGCGGGAAGGGGGCGTCCGGCGTGTGGGTCCGGAAAAGTTCCCGGGAGGGGACGAGGAAATACCCGTAATCCACGATCTCCCGCGCCCCGCTCCCCTCTGCGGCCTTTTCCGCCCCGCTTCCTTCCGCAGCGCTTCCCGCCTCCTCCTGCACCCCGTCCGCCTGATAGTCCACATCCCCCCAGGCGGGATCCGCGTAATACCAGCTGCCGCTGCAGCGCACCGCCGTCCAGGCATGGGCTTCGCCGCCCTCCACCGTTCCGGTCACGAGCACGGCAGGTATCCCGGCCCTCTGGCAGAGATACTGGAACGCCTTCGCATAACCCTGACAGACGGAGCGTCCATATAAAAATACGGAACAGATCGTCTGGTTTTCCGGCGCATTCCGGTCATACTCCGTCCCGGTCACGATCCTGTCATACAGAAGCTTCAGCTTTTCATAGTCGTCCATCCCGTCCGTAAGGGCAGAGAGAATGTCCTCCGCCGCCTTTTTCACAAACGTCGTCCGTTCCTCCGTCTCCTGTCTGGAAAAGGTGTATCCCGCCTGAAAATCCACCTCCAGGATCTCCTCTCCCAGCGTCCGCGTGGTGAGGGTATAGCCGTCCACATAAAAAATCTCCGGGTGATCCGCGAGGACGCAGGTAAAGACCCTTTCGATCCGGTCCGCGTCCTGTACGGAAAGAACCGCCTTCTCCTCAAAGCCCGTAATGGCGGAAAGCAGCTCCTCATACAGAAGCCGGTCTTCCTGCGAAAGCTGTGAAAAGGCGTAGGAGGAAGGGGCGCTGCGGGAAGAAAGCCCTCTGGAAGAAAGCCCGCTGGAAGAAAGCACGCCGGAAGAGGCGGCGGAAACCGCAGAGGCGGCTTCCGTTTCCTCCCGGCCGGCTTCCGGCGCGGATACAGAGGCGACTTCCGGCACGGCCACGGCAGGCGCGGGCGCAGAGAGGCTTTCCTCTCCGGACACAGGACCGCTTTCCGCCGTCCGGATCCGTTCCGGCGGCAGAGAGCGCTCTCCGGACAGCAGCGCGTCCCCGGCCAGGTAGGCCAGGGACGCGGCCGCGGCTGTCACAAGCAGGGTCGCAAAAGCATTTCGGAGCTTTCTCATTCCTTCCTCCCGTTTTCTTTCCGCTGACTCCTTTACGATCCTGCCGGAAAACCTGCGCGTCCGCAGGTCAGTTTCTGCCGAATTCCGTCAGGATCAGTCCCTTGTTTCTGTCCACCGTCATGCCCACGCTCCATTCATTGATGAACAGAAGCAGCGGGTTTCCTCTCATGTCCTTCACCTTCTTCATGTCGGAGGTTCCGGTCAGCTTATCCAGATCGAAATCCTCTTTGTTTTCGATCCAGCGGATGTGCTCATAGGGAAGCGGCTCCAGCCGGATCTCCACATTATATTCATTGTTCAGGCGGTATTTGAGCACGTCGAACTGCAGCACGCCTACCACGCCAACGATGATCTCCTCCAGGCCCGTGTTGAACTCCTGGAAGATCTGGATGGCTCCCTCCTGGGCGATCTGGGTGATGCCCTTGACGAACTGCTTTCTCTTCATGGTGTCCACCTGGCGTACCCTGGCGAAATGCTCCGGCGCAAAAGTAGGAATGCCCTCATAGGCAAAATTTTCCTTCGGCATGCAGAGGGTGTCGCCGATGGAGAAAATGCCCGGATCGAACACGCCGATGATGTCTCCCGCATAAGCCTCGTCCAGGATCTTCCGCTCGCTCGCCATCAGCTGCTGGGGCTGAGAAAGGCGCATCACCTTGCCGCCCTGCACATGCTTCACCTCCATGCTCGCGTCAAATTTTCCGGAACAGATACGCATGAAGGCGATCCGGTCCCGATGGGCCTTGTTCATGTTGGCCTGGATCTTGAACACAAAGGCGGAAAAATCGTGCTCCACCGGATCTACAGATCCGCAGTCCGCTTTTCTGGGAAGGGGCGGGGTGGTCATGTCCAGGAAATGCTGCAGGAAGATCTCCACGCCGAAATTGGTGAGGGCGGAGCCGAAAAATACGGGCGTCAGGTCGCCGCTTCTGACCAGATCCAGATCAAATTCCGCGCTGGCTCCGTCCAGAAGCTCCACCTCCTCCAGAAGCTTTTCCATAGCTTCTTCTCCGATGAATTCCCGCAGCGTATCCGTATCGGAAAGCGGGATCTCTTTTGTCTGGCCCTCCTTCGTTCCCTTTTCCGTGTCGGAATAGGTGATGACGCAGCCCTTGTCCCTGTCGTAAACGCCCCTGAACGCCTTTCCGGAGCCGATGGGCCAGTTTTTCGGGCAGGTGGCGATGCCCAGCTCCTTTTCGATCTCATCCAGCAGATCGAAGGTGTCGTTGGCGTCCCGGTCCATTTTGTTGATAAAGGTAAAGATCGGGATCTTTCTCATCACGCAGACCTTGAACAGCTTTCTGGTCTGCGCCTCCACGCCCTTGGAAGCGTCGATCACCATGACCGCGGAATCCGCCGCCATCAGCGTCCGGTAGGTATCCTCGGAGAAGTCCTGATGGCCCGGCGTATCCAGGATGTTGATGCAGTATCCGTCATATTCAAACTGGAGAACGGAGGAGGTGACGGAAATTCCTCTCTCCTTCTCGATCTCCATCCAGTCGCTCACCGCATGGCGGGCGGTTGCCTTTCCCTTCACGCTTCCCGCCAGGTTGATCGCTCCGCCGTAAAGCAGAAACTTTTCGGTCAGCGTGGTTTTTCCCGCGTCCGGGTGAGAAATGATGGCAAAGGTTCTTCTTCTGTTGATTTCCGTTTTTATATCGCTCAATGTTTTCTTTCCTCTCGCCGCTTCAAACGGCTCTCTTCAGGTTATCAGGCAGCAAAAATACGCGGGAGATGCCCTTTTTCGGGATGCCTTTGTTCGGCCTGCCATTTCTGGCATGCCCTTTGGGGCCTGCCCTCCGCAGTTCTTTCCTTTCGGGCCTCCCTGTCTTTCGCTACGTTGGACCAAACTCCGGCAGCATGGTGGTTCCGGCAAATTCCGGCCGGATTCCGAAATAGTCCAGCACCGTCGCCCCGATATCCGCGAAGGTCTGTCTGGTGCCCAGATTGACGGGCGCAATGTTCTTTCCGTAAACGATAAGCGGCGTATATTCTCTGGAATGGTCGGTGGATGCGGTATAGCCGGGATCGCAGCCGTGGTCGGCCGTGATCATGAAGATGTCGTCCGGACGCATGTTTGAAAGGAATCCCGGCAGCCATTCGTCAAAAGCGGTCAGCGCCTTCGCGTATCCGTCGATATCGTTTCTGTGCCCGTAAAGCATGTCGTAGTCCACCAGATTGATAAAGCAGAGCCCTTCAAAGTCTCTCTCCTGATATTCCAGCGTCCGCTGCATCCCTTCCGCGTTTCCCGAAGTATAGACATGCTCCGTAATCCCTTTTCCGGCAAAAATATCAAAGATTTTTCCCACCGCGATCACGTCATATCCCTTTTCCTTCAGCTGGTCCAGCATGTTTACGGAAGGCGGCTCAATGGAAAAGTCGTGGCGGCGGGGCGTCCTCACATAATGGCCGCTCTCTCCCTCAAAGGGACGGGCGATCACACGGCCCACGCCGTGCTCCCCGGTGAGGATCTCCCTGGCGATCCGGCAGTATTCGTACAGTGTCTCCGGCGGCACTATTTTTTCATGGGCCGCGATCTGGAACACGCTGTCCGCCGAGGTGTAGACGATGAGCTTTCCGGTCTTCACGTGCTCGTCCCCGTAGTCCTTTATGACCTCCGTGCCGGAATAGGGACGGTTGCAGAGCACGCCTCTTCCCGTGCGGCGGGTGAATTCATCCAGAACCTCCTGAGGGAATCCGTCCGGGTAGGTGGGCAGGGGGCGTCCGGAATAGATGCCGGAAATCTCCCAGTGGCCGATGGTGGTGTCTTTTCCTTTGGAGGCTTCGCGCATGCGGGCCACCGCCGCGCGGGGGGAAGGAACCGACGGATGCCAGTCGATGCCCTCGATGTTGAACAGCCCGAGGGACTCCATGTTCGGCATATGAAAATACGGGCTTGCCGCCGCGCTTTTTAAGGTGTTCGTTCCCTCGTCGCCGTATTCGGCCGCGTCCGGCTCCGCGCCGATGCCGACGCTGTCGAGGACGATGAGGAAGACTCGCTTTTTATTTGAATTCATGGTTGATGCGCTCCTTTTTCAAATGACAGGCGGGCGGTGGGCGGGACATACGCTTCGCCGGTCCTGTCCGCCAGAGACGGGTGTTTACGGCATACCCTCTTTTTTTGCACGCCGCTCATTGCCTGCGTGGACAGTATACCAGTAATTTTTTGATTTGTATAGTCCAAAGGCTGGCTCTTTTCACCCTCTTTTCGGAAAAAAGCAGCATATCCATACCGCTTTTGACAGACATGGACATGCTGCTTTTATCATTTGCTGATGTTCTTTTTTCAGGGAATGGGTCAGCTGTTGCAGGATTCCTTCAGACCGGTTTTTTCCAGAAAGCCTTCTACGGATTCCGCTTTTGCCGCTTCTCTCAGCCACGCGGAGAGTACTTCCATATTATCTTCCGCCAGTATGTGACTTTTCACGTATTCCGGCACCTGCCCGTGCAGTGCGAGGACTTCCAGCACTGACTCCGCTTTTCCTTCAACTTTTCCTCTTCTTTCCCCAATCTCCTGCTCTCCTTCTCTGAGTTTCCTCGTCTCCTCTTCTTCGTTATACTCGAAGATTGACATGGCGATCACCTCCGCTCTCTGGCCGCTCAGGAAGTCCGCAAGGATTCCTTCCTCTATGCACTCCGTCACGGCTCTGTCTACAGCTTCTCCGATCGCGGTTTCCCCAACCGCGTATTTCCTGATCCGGGCAACAAATTCGCTGTATTCTCTCAGAGTCCTGCACCTTTCCATCAGTTCCGGATTGCATCCCTGGTTGATGTTCAGATACCGGACCTTCAGCTCCAGCTCCGGTTCCTTTTCCTTCTGCAAAAAGGCATCCGACAGCTTTATGGTTGTGTCCTCCGGCTTCTTCTCTTTCCCATTGTAGAACACTACAAAACGGGGCGTCGGGATCCTTATCAGTTCGGACTGATACAGCGATCTTTTGTTCACACTCTTTTCCATAAGCCGCGCGATATACAGCAGGTCGCGCAGGGGCATGTTCGGATTCCACGTGGACTGATGCTCGTACAGGGTCATCCTTTCGTCCAGAAGAAAGGATACGTCGTTCTTCATGGTCATATAGACCGCGTTTTCCAGCGTGGTGACCGTCAGATCGTCCGGATTCTGATAGTCCGTTCCGTTCAGGGCGTTGTACAGCTCCAGAATGGCCCTTTTGTCGCTGTAGAGCATCCGGAATACCGTGTCCTTGTGTTTTCTGTTCGCATACAGTTCTTCGCTCATCGTACCTCCGTTTCCGCGAAGGCTGCTGTCTCCGTTCTCTTATCCAATACAGGAAACAGCGTCTCCGCCTGTGCGGCGGGTACGGCACGGTCTGCGCAGCAAATGCACAGACCTGGCTGAGCAGTAACACGGCACTCCCTTCGTCCGCTCCCGCCTGTTCTTTTGGTTACATTTGTTCTGGAATCAAGCATAGAGCTTCTGAATGGAATGTCAGATGTGACAGACGGCGGAGAATCCGCCGACAGCCGAACGGCTTACAGAAATTTTATGCTTAGCTGTATTTTATCATCCTGATTCACAGGTTTCAATATCATTTTTCTCAGTTGTTTGATTCCTGTAACCAGCAACGTAAAAAGCGTTCCGGCCTGAATCCGGCTCTCCATCGCCTCAAACGTTCCAGGGACAGGACAGATTCCTGTTCGCTGGCTTGCCAGTGAGCAGGAACCGCTTCTGTGGCAGGCTTCTACGGCAAAAATCAGGAAAATGGCATGCTGACCCGTAGAGATTAGGATCTCACTACGGCCAAAACAGGGATTTTCGTTTTTTGTACCGTAGATTTTGGTGGGTTTGTACGGCAAAAAATATAATTCTGTTAATTTGGCCCGTAGTGAGAGGGGATTTTCTACGGTAGGAATCAGAAAAAATGGATAATAGCCCGTAGTGAGTGACGATTTTCTACGGTAGAAATCAGGAAAAGCGGCAAACAACCCGTAGTGAGTGGCAAAATTCTACGGTAGAAATCAGGAAAAGCGGCAAACAACCCGTAGTGAGTGGCAAAATTCTACGGCAAAAATCAGGAAAAGCGGGAAACAACCCGTAGTGAGAGACAATATCCTGCAGCAGGAATCAGGAAAACGGATCATTGCCTGCAGCAGGCGGCTTTCTCATGCCTGCCCCGGTTCCGGAAGCCTGAAAAGGCTGTAAACGCAGGCCGTCAGAACGAGGACAGGCGAACCACCGCGGCGGCTCCCGGAACCTTCTTATGATTCCTGTAACCAGCAACGAAAAAAGCGTCCCGGATTCTTCTATGACGCAAAAGACTGCCGGTACTTTTCCGCCTGCTTTTCAAACATCTCCGCATACCTGCCGCCTTTTTCCAGCAGCTCCTCATGGGTTCCCTCTTCGATGAGCCTGCCCTGTTCCATCATGTAGATCCGCTCCGCCATGCGGGTCGTGGACAGGCGGTGGGAAATGAAGATCACCGTCCGGCCCTTCGACAGCTCAAACAGGGTCCGGTTCAGGTTGTATTCAGAGATGGGGTCCAGGGCGCTTGAGGGCTCATCCAGGATATACGTGTGAGGGTCCTTTAAAAAAGCTCTGGCCATCGCGATCTTCTGGGCCTCTCCGCCGGATACCAGCCGTCCGTTTTTATCATATTCCCGAAGCAGCGGAACCGAAAGGCCGCTGAAATTTTCAGCGATTCCCGCCGTCTTGAGCGCCTCCCGGATCGCCGTTTCATCCTCAGCCTCAACCAGCCCCATTTTCACATTTTCTCCCAGACTGGCCGCATAGATCTGAAAATCCTGAAACAGAGTGCCGAAGGAACGGCGGTATTCTTCTACGTCGTATTCCTTAATGTTCCTGCCGTTCAGCAGGATTTCCCCCTCCGTAGGATCATATAAACGCATCAGAAGCTTCACGAGGGTGGATTTCCCGGCGCCGTTATATCCCACAATGGCGGCTCTGGTCTGCGCTTTGCTTTTCAGGTTGACATGCCGAAGCACCCAGGTATCGCTGCCGTCATACCGAAAAGAAACATTGCAAAATTCGATATCGCCGGAAGCCGCCGGTAATACCGCCGCGTTTTGGGGAGAGGTGATCCGCGGCTGCGCAGCCAGGAACGTCTGAAGCTTCTCGGCGAACATTCCGCTCTGTGCAGACTGAGAAAGGCCCGTCAGCAGGCCGCTGTACATGGAATTCAGTTTTCCGACCGCGGCAATGGACACCGACAGGTCGCCGATCGAAACAGACTGTACAATGAGGATCTTATATGCCAGGACAAAAATGAGGAGCATGTTCGTCAGAAAGACATTGCAGACCTGCTCGCCGATCTCCAGGATTGACATACGAAGCTGCAGTCTTCTGTATACCGTATCCATTTCTGATATACAGCCGTCGAACTCTTCTGTGAGCAGTCGGTCGATCCTGCTCATTCTCAGCTCCTTCGCATAGTCCGGCATATAGAAGACCCGGTTGATATATTCGTATTTCTTAACCAGGGGCATCAGGCGCTGTTCCCGGAGAAACTCCATTCTGGATTTCAACATCCGGAACAGGAACTGAAAAGCCATGGAAGCGGCGGTAATGACCAGAAGGATGGGATCGATCTTAATCATGATCCCGATCACGCCAATGCATGCGAGAACATGGAGCAGCACGCTCCCCATATTCCGGACGGCCGCATAGACATGATCCTCCGCTTCCTGAGCCGTCCAGATGAAATCCGTATAAAATCCGGCGTCATCGTAACAGCGAAGGTCCATCTTCCGCGCTTTTTGAAACAGTTCGGTATGGAGCGTTTTTCCCAGTTTCAATTTCAGGACGGGCCACAGTCTTTTCTCGCAATAATAGATCACCCCGAGAACCGGCAGCAGGATCATGCTCATCAGCAAAAGGAATCTGCATACATCCGCAAAAGACCGTCCTTCTCCTATCATGTTAAATACCACCTGGATCACCAGCACGGAGGACGCCACATTCAGATATCCCCATAAAATACCGGTCAGAATATTCGTATAAAACAACGCCGGCACATGGCGGCGCACATAGCCCAGCAGATACGCCGTGTTTTTCATCTCAAAGTTTTTTCCTCTCTTACTCATAGTTTTCCGCCTGCTTTCTGAACATCTCCGCGTATTTTCCGTTCTGCCGCATCAGGCTTTCATGATCGCCCCGCTCGATGATCCTTCCCTGTTCCATCATAAAAATAACGTCCGCCGAAATCGCGCTGGAAAGCCGGTGCGATATGAAAATCACCGTCCGCCCCTTACAGATCCGCTTCATATTTTCAAACAGCTCATATTCGGCGATGGGGTCCAGGGCACTCGAGGGTTCGTCCAGGATCGCAATGGGGGCATCCTTCGCGTACAGCCTGGACAGCGCGATTTTCTGATTCTGTCCCCCGGAAAGAGAAACGCCATTTTCATCAAATTCCCGCGTCATCTGCGTATCAAAGCCCTGCGGAAACGTAGAAACCTGATCCAGAAGGCCGCTTTCGCGCAGGGATTCGGTAAGCAGCGCCGCATCTCCCTCAGCAGTACGCCGCATCAGAATATTTTCTCCAACCGTAAGGGAAAACACCTTGAAATCCTGAAATACGGTGGAAAAACAGTTTCGATAAGCGCTTAACCGGTATCCGCCGATCTTTCTGCCATTCAGATAAATGCTGCCGGAGGTCGGCTCGTACAGACGCATGAGCAGCTTGACCAGCGTGCTCTTCCCGGCCCCGTTATGGCCCACGATCGCAGCTGTCTGCCCGCCCTTGATGGTAAAGCTGATATCGTCGATCACCTTCCGGCCGGAACCAAAATAGGAAAACGACAGGTTCTCTACCCGAAGCTCCTCAACCGGCATCGTTGGAACGGTCCCCGCTTCCTCCTCCCGTATTTTGGGTTCATACTCCCAGAAAGCCCTGAGATCGCCGATGTACATGGCATGCTCATGCAGCTGGAAGAAGCTGTTCTCCTGATCCAGCAGTGCTTCCGTTACGCTGAACATCGCCATGACCACCATAAGGCCGTCGCCGATCATCATATTTTTCAGCGCCAGAATGCGGAAAGCCACAAACAGAATTACCAGATAATAGCCCATCCGCGTACACACCGCATCGACAAACAGCCGGTATACCGCGCATTTAAAGCCATGCTTCTCAATCACACGGATTCCATTCTGCGTCGCCGCGATGAAACGTTTGAACAGCACATCGCTGATATCGGTCGTTCTCAGCTCCTTGGCATATTCCGGCATGTAATGCACCCGCCGCACGTAGTCGGCCTGACGGTTTGCTTCGGCCAGCTCCACCTCATAGGCGCGGCGTTCCTCATTTTCCTTCCGGGCGAACACAAAATTGGCCAGAATCTGGAGCCCGACAAAAAGGAGCATGGACACGTCCAGAGAGAGGGCCAGCCCGGACAGCGCAAAAAAGCCAAAGAGCGCCCCGAAAAGCATTTCCAGGGAATCCAGGGCCATTCTCGGGCGGCTTTTCAACGCATTTAACGCCCTGATATGGCTTTCATAATATTCCGCGTTCTCATAGCATTCCAGGTCAGCCTCCCGGGCCTTGCGGAAGGTCAGCTTCATGAGATGGGACTGAATTTTCAGATCGGATCGGGGAAAATAGCAGTTCTTCAAAAGGATATTCACCAGATGGCACGCAAAGGAAAGGAGGGACAGAAGTCCCACCACGGGAAAAATCTCCCGGATGGACGCGGATGCCTGGATCTGGTTGAGCACATATCCCACCACAAGCACCCGGAAGATCAGCCCCTTTGACCAGTCCGCCACCGCGTCGATCATAATGGCAGGGATTCTCCATGGGGACACCTTTTCAATCTGCCTGATCAGAAACAGGTTGTTGGATATTACCTGTTTGATGCCGTATTTTAATGTTTCCTGTTTCAATGCTTACACCTTCTTTCGCAGATCCGTTCCATCCTCTTATCTCAGGCTTCATGCTTAAACAAATATCCATACGCCTTGACATTCAAAAAGGAAATTTCATATTTCGCAACTCTTTACCTGCCACTTTTTCCTGCTTCTTTATTTAATCCCTCTTCCAATTTCGGTAAATTATTTATACTCACTGTCTCCAACGTCTGTAACTGCTGTACCGTTAACTGTCGAAGCAATTCCATCCGCTCTTTCTGATTTTTCCCCTGGTTAATTAAAATCGCATTATAACTTTCCAAATTTGCAAGTACCAATAATTGATTCAGCGTTGCTGCATCCCGCATATTTCCTTTTACCGTTGGATTTTCGTCTTTCCATTGCTTCGCTGTCTTTCCGAACAAAACAACATTCAACATATCTGCTTCATTCGCATAGGTATATGCTATCTGTACGGGCGTTAATTCCGGGGGAATGAGGTTTTCCTTAATTGCATCTGTATGTATCCTGTAATTCAACTTGGAAATTTCCCGGTTCAAATTCCAATTCAAAGATAACCGACTGTTTTCATCTGTCTTTAAACGCCTATAGTCTTTTATAATATATAGTTGAAATTCAGGAGAAATCCATGTTGCAAAAGACATGGCAATATCACTATGGGCATATGTTCCTCCATAACGTCCTGCCTTTGAAACGATACCAATAGCATCTGTCGCTTCTATCCATTTCTTAGGTGACATTGTAAAAGCATTCGCTCCAGCCTGTTTTCTAAACCCTTCGAATTCGAGGGGGTTAAAATCTGGATTATGCAGCCTTTCCTAGAGACCTAAAAATTCTATCACATCCCGCTTCCTCATCCAGTTTTGAATAA
>CALWGL010000045.1 GCA_944380025.1 uncultured Lachnospiraceae bacterium | reverse complement strand
CCGGATTTTAAGTCAAACGGATTGACATGGCACGGGGAAAAGACTACAATATATACACACGTGTTTATACCGCTTTACAGGCCGGAATCCGGGCGGTATGGTTTTGAAGAAATGGAGGGAATCATGAGCAAAACAGACCGAAACAACGTTATTATCGTATATGCGGACGATCTGGGATTCGGGGATCTTGGCTGCTATGGAAGCCATCAGATCCCTACGCCGAATCTGGACAGGCTGTGTGAGAACGGGCTGAGGTTTACGAATGCCTACGCGACCTCGGCGGTATGCACACCTTCCCGTTACAGCATCCTGACGGGACGGTATCCGTTCCGAAACGACAGGGCGCACATTCTGCCCGGAGACGCGGGATGCATTATTGACAGGAATCTGGATACGGTTCCCAGGCTCTTTCAGCGGGCCGGATATCATACGGGGATCGTCGGGAAATGGCATCTCGGGCTGGGAGACGGAAGCCGCCCGATCGACTGGAACCGGGATATCGATCTGACGCCGATAGACCTGGGTTTTGATGAATCCTTTATCTTCCCGGCGACGGCGGACCGGGTGCCCTGCGTTTATGTGGAGGGCCGCAGGGTGGCGAATCTGGATCCGGAGGATCCCATAGAGGTTTCCTATGAGGAGGAATGTCCCTTCGCGGATATCCCCACCTATCATAAAAATCCGGAGCTTCTCACCATGCGCTCCTCATACGGCCATGACATGAGTATCGTGGGAGGCATCGGAAGGATCGGCTATATGCGCGGAGGAGAGAAAGCGGTCTGGAAGGATGAGGATCTGGCGGAAACCTTTTTGAACAGGGCGCTGCGCTTCGTCCGGGACAGCCATGAGAAGGAGCAGCCGTTCTTTCTCTATTACGCGCTTCATCAGCCGCATGTTCCCCGCGTGCCGTCGCCCCGTTTTCGCGGCGCGACCGCGCTCGGCCCCCGCGGCGATGTGATCGCGGAGCTGGACTGGTGCGTGGGAGAGCTGCTGGATGAGCTGGAAAGGCTGGATCTTCTGGATCATACCATGATCCTCTTCTCAAGCGACAATGGCCCGGTACTGGACGATGGATATGAGGACGGGGCATATGAACAAAACGGCACGCACCGCGCGGCGGGCCCGCTTCGGGGCGGAAAATACAGCAAATTCGATGGGGGAACGAGGATCCCGTTTATCGTGAGCGGCCCGAACCTGGTTCACAGGGGCGTATCCCAGGCGTTGATCAGCCAGGTGGATCTGTACGCTTCCTTCGCCCATATGCTGGATCTGCAGCCGGACAGGGACAGTGCGGCTGACAGTGAGGATATGTATGCGGCGCTGACAGGTGAGGATCCTGTGGGCAGACAGGAGCTGATGGTGGAGGACGTGACCTGCGGCAAGATGCTGCGGCGCGGAAACTGGGCGTATCTTTCCCCAAGTGAGGGCGGCCCCTTCATAGCTTCCGTGAACATTGAGACGGGTCTGTCCATGGATCCGCAGCTGTACAATATGGATTATGATATCGGCCAGCAGACGAATGTGGCGTGGGCTTATGAGGATGTGGTGAAGGATATGGAGGAGAGGATTCAGAAAATTTTGAGCAGAAAATAAGAGACAGAATGAATTGCCCGCTGAAAACAGAACAGGAACGGCGTGTCGTCATGGACAGCCGTTCCTGTTCTGTTTTGATTTCATTCAGACTGCCAGTCAGACTTTTCCTGTCAGATCTGCCTGTACCTCAGAACGCCCCATCGCAGAAAGCTTCGCCCTCAATTGTGACCGATTCCGGGCCGGGGTTTCGCATCTTATTGATTGGGAACAAAAATTTATCGTAAATCAATAAAAATATATTGACTTTCAATGTGCAGCGTGGTATTTTATCCTCAGAAGCCGGGAAGCCGGTCCGGGAAAGCAGGCGAGGGAAGACAGCCGCTTCAGACGCCGATACCGGGTGTTCCCGGCGGACGGCGGAAAAGAGAAAAGGGAAGGAATGGGATCATGAAGGAAAATTTTCTGGTCAGGGCGACCAAGGTGCTTCTGGATATCATGTTTTACGCGGGGATCGCGGTGATCGTGACGCTGCCGGTCTCCGTCCGGATCTACGGACAGCTCAATGACTATTTTGCCCGGTATTATGTGCAGCTCATCATTCTGTTTGCGGTCTCCGGCGTTCTGGCGGAGCTGATTCTGTATGAACTCCGGAGGATGTTCCGGACGGTGCTGGCGAACGACTGCTTTGTGGAGGCGAACGTGAAGAGCCTGGACCGGATGGGGACCTACAGCTTTCTGATCTCGCTGGTGACGGTGGGCAGGCTGTTTCTGTATCTGACTCCCGCCGTCCTGATCATCATCCTGGTCTTTGTGATCGCGGGGCTGTTCAGCAAGGTACTCAGCCGGGTGTTTGAACGGGCGGTGGCCTATAAGCTGGAAAACGATCTGACCATTTAAAGCCGGTAAAACGCGGGAAAGAGGAAGCTATGTCGATAAGGATCAATCTGGATGTGATGATGGCAAAGAGGAAAAAGGGGCTGACGGAGCTGGCGGGTGAGGTGGATATCACCCTGGCCAATCTGTCGATCCTGAAGAATAACAAGGCAAAAGCGGTGCGGCTGTCCACGCTGAACGCGATCTGCAGGGCGCTGGACTGTCAGCCCGGCGATATCCTGCAGTATGTGGAAGACGATGCGGAGGGAACAGAAAATGGAAAATGAGAGCAGAAAGGAAAACAGGACCGCGGCGGAAACTCAGAACGGAATGGGAACGGAACGGAAGGCGGCCGTCCCCGCAGCGGAAAAAACGCCTGCGCAGCCGGAGACGGATCAGAGCAGGAGGGCAGATCCGGACAGGAAACGGGCGGAGCGCAGCAGACGCTTCATGAGGAAGAATTACGCCTTTTTCGGCGGGATCAGCGCGCTGTACGCTCTTTTTTACACGTTCTGTCTGTACCGGAACGCTTCGGGGATCACCTGGCCTTTTTTCGCGGCAGGAACTCTGGTCTATTTTGGCTTATGTATGAAAAGGTTCAGGGTTCCATGGAACGAAAGCATTTCATCGAACGAAAATGCTTCATCGAACGAAAATGCTCCATCGGACAAAAATGCTTCATCGGACGAAAATGCGGTGCGGAACGAAGCCGTTCCGTCGGCCGGAAGGAAGGACTGCGCTTTCTGTGCCGCAGCCATCCTGCTGCTCGGGGTCAGCGTTTTTCTCACGGACAATCCGTTCATCAACAGCGTGACGAAGGCGGCTGTGCTCCTGCTGACGGTCAGCATGATGCTGCGTCGGTATCTGGATGACAGGCGGCAGAGCCTTTCCGGTTATCTGACCCTGCTGGGGCAGGCGCTGCTGGAGACCGTCGCGTCGCTCGCGTTTCCGGTCTCGGATGGAAACGCGTGGCTGAAGGAGAGAGAAAAGGAAGGAAAGAACGCGAAGGGCCGCTATGTGATCCTGGGGCTTCTGATCCTGTGTCCGCTGCTGGCGGTCATTCTGGCGCTGCTCGCCAGCGCGGACCTGGTCTTCCGGCAGCTGTTCCTGCACCTGTTTGATTATGTGAAGCCTTTGGATATCCTGGCCGTCTGCTTCATGCTCGGAACCATGTTTTTTGCCTCCTACAGCTTTGTTTCCATGCTGAATGAAGGCGTGCTGAAGGCGGAACGCACGGAAAAGAAGAAGCAGGAGCCGGTGCTCGCGATCACGGTCACCTCCGTGCTGGCTGTCGTTTATCTGATCTTCTGCGGGATCCAGATCGCTTTCCTGTTCCTGCGGCAGGCGGGGCTTCCGGAAGGGCAGTCCTACGCCTCCTATGCCAGACAGGGGTTCTTCCAGCTGCTCGCGGTGTGTGTGATCAATCTGGTCATCGTCCTGATCTGCCTTTCCTGCTTCCGGGAAAGCGGGGTGCTGAAGGGGATCCTGGCCGTGATCTCCCTGTGCACCTGCTGCATGGCCGTATCCAGCGCTTACCGCATGCTTCTGTATATCGGCGTTTACCGCCTGACCTTCCTGCGGCTGCTGGTGCTCTGGGCGCTGGCTGTGATCGGCGTACTTCTTGCCGGGATCCTGTGCAGCATTTTCAGGCCGCGGTTTCCCCTGCTCCGCTATATGATAGCTGCCGTGACGGTCTGCTACATCTTCCTTGCCTTTGCGAAGCCGGACTACTGGATCGCCCGCTACAATATGGCACATGTGAGCCGGGATGCCGCCGGCTCGGTGGAGGAGCTGACGGAGGACTACGGGGATTACCTCTATCTGACGGAGCTGTCCGCGGACGCGGTCCCGGTGCTCGCTTCGGAGGAAAATTACGGCTTCCTCTGCGGCCGGACAGACCGCATGCCGCGGTACTTTGACCGGATGGAAGAAAGGACGGAAGAAACCGGAGTGCGCACCTTCAACCTTTCCCGGTATCTGGCGAAAAAGGCGCTGGAAAAGGTGCGGTGACCGCCGGTTCGTTACTGTTCTGCCGAAGGCTGAACAGTAACCGCCGGTTCCTTAAGATTTTCTGAACTGTTCCGCTGTGATTGACAGGGAAATCCTTCCTGGGGTATCCTGAAAACAAAGGAACATGCAGACGGCAGGCGCCGGAGAAAACGCGGATCTTTCGCGCCTGCCTGCCGGTATGCCGCCCGGCGGCAGAGGAAGGGGGAAGATCATGAGGAAGAGAACGGCGGCTGTCTGGCTGCTGACGGCGGCGCTGCTCCTGGCCGGATGCGGGGCAGGCTTTGACGCGGCCGCGTATGTGCGGGGGATCCTGAACAATCTCTATCTGGGGGATCCTTCGGAGTACATGGAGACGGCGGAGGTGTCAGAGGAGGAAGCGGCGCGGGAATATGAACAGGGGATCGAACTGGAAACGGATTATTTCCTGCAGTATTACGGGATCGGGGAGATCTCGGACGGGGTGCGTCAGCAGATCTCCGATATGTACCGGCAGATCTACGGCCGGTCAAAGTATGAGGTGCTGGAGGCCGTGTCTGACGGAAAGGATTATCTGGTGGAGGTGCAGATCAGCCCCATTGATGTGATCACGGACAGCAGAGCGGATATCGATGCGGCGGTCGAAGCCTTTGTGCTGGAAGCGGTTCCCGCGGATTATGAGGATGACCGTGCCCTCAATGACGCGCTGGCCCTGCTGGTCGTGGATGTGGTCACGGAAAATCTGCCGGATTCCGGCTGGCAGGAGCCAAGATCCGTCATCGTGAAGGTGGAAAAAGGGGAGGACGGCTATTACCGGCTGGACAGCACGGCGATTTCCCAGCTGGATCAGGAGATCATCGCCTATTGACCGCGGAGTGCGGAGATATCCGTATAAAGACAACAAAAGAACGATAAAACGAAACAGGGCTTCCGATTCCGCCGGAAGCCCTGTTTTTCTCACACTTCATGATATATTCTAGCACGGTCAAAAAGAAAAGTCTAGTATTTTTTCTTTTTGCGGATACAATGAAGTTACGGCGTTACTGTTCAGCCAGGTCTGTGCATTTACCGCGCAGACCGTACGAAAACGTATCGGCACGGCACATTGCCCGATCGGACAGGGGAAAGAGCCCGTTTTGTCCGATCAGATGAAATATCGTCCGCAGGGAGGAAAAGGAGGAGAGTATGTCCGGAGAAAAGGATCGGATCAGCCCGGAACGAAAAAGGGAAGAAGCGCATCTTTCGGAAACGCTCGCCGTGGTGCGGGCAAATGTGGAGGCCTACCGTTCGGAGGTGTCCCGGATGCAGGCGGACATCGACGAGATGCTGGAGCATTTTCATGACAACGACGTGGAGGTGCTGACCATTCTGAACAATACCATCACGCTCCACGACCACATGAAGCGGGCGCTGATACGGAATGAGCGGGCGCTGAAAAAGCCCTATTTCGGCAGGATCATTTTTCAGGATCAGGCGCTGAAAAAGCAGGAGATGCTATACATCGGAAAGGGCGGGATCTCAAAGGACACCACCCACTGGGCGGTGGTGGACTGGCGCGCGCCCGTGGCCAACGCCTATTATGAGAACGGACTGGGAAAATGCAGTTATCCCGTACCGGGCGGGGGACGGGTGAAGATCGATCTGAAGGGAAAACGGACCTACGAGATCGAAGAGGGAAGGCTGCTGGATTTCTACGATTCCGAGGTGGTGACCAACGATGATCTGCTGACCAGATATCTGGCAAAAAACAAGCAGGCCGTCCTGGGAGAGATCATCGCTACCATCCAGAAGGAGCAGAATGATATCATCCGCCGCTCTCCCTATCACAATATGATCGTGCAGGGTGTGGCCGGATCGGGAAAGACGACGGTGGCCATGCATCGGATCTCCTATATCCTCTATAACTATCAGGAGCGTTTCCGGCCGGAGGATTTTTACATCGTGGGAAGCAACCGGATCCTGCTGGAATACATCACGGGTGTGCTGCCGGATCTGGACGTGTACGGCGTGCGGCAGATGACCATGGAGCAGCTTCTGGTGCGCCTTCTCTACGAGGACTGGGACGGGGAAAAATACCGCGTCCGCCCGGCCGATCAGACGGACGGGAAGGGGCGGGAGCGGGGGACCGGAAAATGGTTTGAAGCGCTGGACGCCTACTGCCGTGCTCTGGAGTGGGATACGATCCCCAGAGGAAGCATTTATCTGAATCCGAGGCAGTTCGTGGAGGGTTTTCAGGACGGAAAGACCGGCGTGTTTGACCGGTCGGGCGGGAAGCCGCCTGCGCCCGGGGAGGCCGTTGAGCTGATGAGCCGGGATGCTGTGGAGCGTTATATCAGAGAAAATCCGGGCATTTCCGTGCAGAGCAAGATCAACATGCTCAACGAGCGTCTGGAGAATAAGATCAAAGAGGAATTTCTGGGAAAGGGAGTCAAATATACGGAAAAAGAGAGGAAAGCCATCCTGAAGGCTTATCAGGGACGGTATGGGAAAAAAGTATGGAAGCGCTCCATCTATGACATGTACCGGGAGTTCCTCATGCAGCAGCGGGAGAAAGGGGCGGACGTTCCCGTCCCGGACCGGGAATTTGACGTGTACGATCTGGCGGCGCTGGCCTATCTGTACCGGAGGATCCGGGAAACGGAAGTGATCAGCGAGGCCCATCACATCGTCATCGATGAGGCGCAGGATTTCGGCATGCTGGTTTACCGGGTGCTGGATTCCTGCATCCGGGACTGCACCTATACCATCATGGGGGATGTCTCCCAGAACATCCGCTTCGGCTGCGGGCTGAATGACTGGGAGGAGCTGAAAAGCCTGCTTCTTTCCGGAGACAGGGATTTCTTCGGCATTCTGAAGAAAAGCTACCGCAACACGGTGGAGATCTCGGAATTTGCTGCCCGGATTCTGGAGCATGGGAGCTTTACGCCCTATGCGGCGGAACCCATCATCCGTCACGGCGATCCGGTGCGGGTGGAACGGACGGCGGACCGGGAGGCGCTGATCGCTTCCTGCGCGAAAACCTGCAGTGACTGGCAGAAGAAGGGCTATGACACCATTGCCGTGATCTGCAGGAACAGGGAGGAGGCGGCACGGACCGCCGGCGAGCTTAAGAAGCTGATCCCCGTTGCGGAGAGCGATCCGGAAAAGGCGGTGTTTCAAAGCGGCGTGATGGTGTTTTCCGTGGAATTCACCAAAGGCCTGGAATTTGACGCTGTTCTGATCCTGGATCCGGACCGGAAGGATTATCCTTCCGACGACGGGAACGCGAAGCTCCTCTATGTGGCGGCCACCCGCGCCCTGCATGAGCTCTGCGTGCTTTATACGGGAGATCTGACCGGGCTGATCGCGGATCCGGTCCCGCAGAAGGCTTTGCAGGGGAAAATTCCGCAGAAGAGCATTCTTCAGAAGAATATTCTGCAGAACAATATTTCGCAGGAGAAGGAGGCGTCAGGAAGGGCGGCCGGGAAAAAAAGGATCTCCATCGTGCGGAATACGGTTCCGGAACCGGAGCGGCAGACAGATGAGGGAGACCGGGCAGAGAAGCGCTCAGCTCCCGTGCCGGCCGGGGCTTCCGCCGCCCGTCCCGCCGCCCGTCCAGCTGCGGCTGCTGCCCCGTCCGCCGCCCGTCCAGCCGCCGCCCGCTCGACTGCGGCTGCTGCCCCAGCCGCCGCCCGCCCGTCCGCCGCATCCTCCGGCCCGCCGGGAAGGAAGCCCTATGAGAGCTACGCCCAGATGCAGCTGCGGAAAGGAGCCGGTTCAGACAGTCCGGCCGGCGGGATGTCCGCCGCAGGAGGACGGCGCGGAGCGGGAGGCCATGACGGTTCTCCTGCGTTCGGTGATATGCCGGACGCGGGGCATCTGCGTCCCGCAGGCCGTCCAAGGACGGATCTGGCGGTGCGCTGGAGCGCCATGAATTCCGACGGGCTGTATCTGCAGAGCCGCTTTGGCATTCTCAGGCTCTGTCCTGTGGGAAATGCCGTCGTGCGGGTCACCTTTGCCAGAGGCTCGCAGCTGCCTGGAGGAGTCTGCAGCGGTATTGCCGTGGATCGTCTGGAAAAGGGATGGAAGCTGCGGGATACCAGAACGGCGGTGGAATACGCCGGGCCGGAGCTGTGTCTGCAGGTAGACAGGGGCACAGGCGCTGTCCGTTATCTGACGGGAGGAAGAAGTCTGCTGCTGGCCGAACGGGGAAGGGACTGCAGGCTGATCGAGGACAGCGGAGCGCTGGTGCGCTCCTGGCTGTATCTGGCCCGGGAAAAGGGAGAAAAACTGTACGCACCGGGCGTACACGGAGAGAAAGGGATCTCCCTGAACGGTTCCGCCAGATATATTTCTCACGGCGGAGCGGAATTCCCGCTGCTCCTTTCGGAAAAGGGATACGGTCTGCTGATCGCCACAAAAAAGCCCGTGATCAGCTGTGCGATTCCCATGTATGGGGACTGCCTGTGCGTGGAGGGAGAGCCGGTGCTGGACTTTTATTTCATCGCGGGAAAGGAACAGCGCACCATTATGAACGCATATGCCTGGCTGTGCGGCCTGATCTGAAAACGGCGGCGGGCGACCGGAAAAAGAAGAAAAATGGTATCAGTTCAGCCAGGTCTGCGCATTTACTGCGCAGACCGTACGAAAACGTATCGGCAGAAAGCATCCGGCCCATCGCGAAGCGATTGGAATGGCCGGATGCCGTAACAGTTCTGCCGAAGGCTGAACTGTTACGAAAAATGCGGATCTCTGCTCCGAAACGATGATATTTCCGCCGCTTTCGGGGAAGAATAGGAAGGAACCCACAGGAAACGGAGGTGGCAGAGATCATAAACGAAAAAGAAACAGACAGCGTGAGGCTTCTGCGGGAGTGCGACGCCGGCGCGAAGATGGCGGTGTCCTCCATCGACGAGGTGATGGAAAAGGTTTCCGGACCCGCGCTGAAGCAGCTTCTTCAGGAGAGCAGGGAGCATCATGAGAAGCTGGAAAACGAGATCCATTCCCTGCTGAAAAATTACGGCTCCCAGGAAAAGGAGCCGGCGGCCATGGCGAAGGGCATGTCCTGGATCAAGACGAACGTGAAGATGACCATGGATGAGAGCGACGCCACGGTGGCCGATCTGATCACGGACGGCTGCAACATGGGGACCAAATCCCTGAACCGGTATCTGAACCAGTACCGGGGCGCGGATCACGCGTCCAGGGAGCTCTGCGGTCGGCTGATCTCCATTGAGGAAAAGCTGTGCCGGGATATGAAATCCTGGCTGTAGCGGTTGTGCCGCTGCCGTCTGGCAGTAAATGCTCATGTGTCATAAAGCAGCGCATAACATTTATTGGACAGCCATTACTTTCCTGAAAAATGAAATAGAGATATGCTAAGCCAGTCAACGGTCAAAATGAACAGGCTGCGCCTGCCGTTGACTGACTCGCGCATTTTTTCTGTTTTGGAATCAGGGGGCGCCAGCATGGAGTTCTTCCATTCTCTCATTCTTACAATAACAAATGTTGAAAATACAGCCTTCAGGTTGTATTTTTTTATTTTTCTTTAATTTGTATATTAGTTCTTGATAATTAGTCTGCGAAAACTATTTTCAATATCCCAAAATAATGTGTCTTGACAAAAAGAATGTGGAAGAAAAACAAAAGTATGGTGTTTCAGAAAAAGACTTGTTTATTTACGGTGCGGTTCATGAAAAATATAATCAGAATATCAAAGGAAGGGAGGTAAGATGTTCAAAATGATTAGTTTGAAACAGAAAATGAAAGGACCGCCGAATATACGCGGACAGGGAAAGGAGGGAAGCTTTGCGTCACGCCGGGGAGTTCATTCCTGGAGAATGGATATCAGAAAGAACGGACAGCTTTATCTGTTTTTAATTCCGGCCGTGGTTTCTGTATTCCTGTTTAATTATCTTCCAATGTATGGGGTGCAGATCGCATTTAAGGATTTCCGCCCCGCCGAAGGAATCTGGGGGAGCAGATGGGTCGGCTGGAAATGGTTTGAACGTTTTTTTGACAGCTATCAGTTTCAGGAGATCATTTCAAACACTCTTATATTGAGTGTATTGCTGCTGATCTGTTCCTTCCCCGTACCGATTATTTTTGCATTGATTGTAAATCAATATCGGGAGGGATGGTTTAAACGTGTCCTTCAGACGATTTCCTATGCGCCGCATTTCATATCCACAGTGGTTATGGTTGGTATGGTGGTTCTCTTTTTAAGTCCTTCGGCAGGACTGTACGGGACAGTTGTAAGAATATTTGGCGGTGAACCTGTAAATCTGATGGGTGAAGCATCTCTGTTCCGGCCGATTTATATTCTGTCGGATATCTGGCAGCATACGGGCTGGGATTCCATTATCTATCTGGCAGCTTTGTCCTCCATCAGTCAGGATCTGTATGATGCTGCCAGGGTGGATGGCGCAGGCAGGCTTAAGAGGATTATCCATATTGAAATTCCGGCTTTGAGAGATACCGTGGTTGTTTTGCTGATTTTGCGCCTGGGGAATATTATGTCCATGGGATTTGAGAAAACATATCTGATGCAGAACAATCTGAATCTCTCTACATCGGAAATCATTGCCACTTACGTATATAAAATAGGCCTGACAGGAACACCTCAATACAGTTACTCAGCAGCTATCGGTTTATTTAACTCCGTAGTCAATGTAATTTTAATTGTTGCGTTTAACTCAATCAGCAAAAAGATAAATGGAGCGGGATTATGGTAAAAACGGCACTTTATGAAAGAGATGCAGGATGGGAGCTCCCTGACCCGTTTTTAGGGGAAAATGGAGTCAGGATACAGAAGAAAGAGGAATGGGAGGAAAGGAGGAATTATTATAAAAAGCTTCTGGAAGAGCATTTTTATGGGAAAATGCCGCCAGAGCCGCCGCAGATAAAATGGGAAAGCCATGTGCGGAAGACAATCGAAGACGGTAAAGGGATATATGAAAAGGTTCGTCTTCAGACTGGGCCGAATGGGGAGATCGGTTTTTTTATCCATGTCTTTCGCCCTGACTGCATGGATAAGAGTGTTCCCGTTATTATGCCGTCCGGAGATAAAGTAGATGAAAATTTTATCAGGCTGGCAATCGGGCAGAAATTCAGTATTATCAGCCTTGAAATCGACGAGGCAGCCCCGGACGATAAGGAAGGGTACAAAAATGGAAGTTGCGCAAGGGCATATCCGGAGTATAGCTGGAGAGCGATTGCAATGTGGGCATGGCTGGAAAGCCGGGTAATGGACTGGCTGGAAGAGCAGGATTTTGCGGACTCAAAAAAGATGGTGGTAACAGGGCATTCCAGAATGGGAAAGGCGGCGCTGTGCTGTGGGATATACGACGAAAGAGCAGCTGTGGTGGCTCCGGTTGGTTCAGGATGCGGAGGAATGGCGAGTCTGAGATTAAACGGAAACCGACTGGGAGAAGGAATCGGAAGGGCTGAGAGGATTGGGGTAATGCTCAGTGAAAAGAATTTCAGCTACTGGCTTCTGGATGAAATGAGAAGTTATGGTACAGAAGATGGTCTTACACCATATAGGGAAAATAAAATTCCGTTTGACGCAAATATTCTTGGTTCATGCATTGCACCTAGAGGACTCATTCTGGCAGAAGGGCTGGATGACACATGGATTAATCCATTTGGAACACAGGTATCCTGGCTGGCTGCTTCAGAGGTTTATGCTTTTCTCGGAAAGCCGGAAAAATGTGCGATTCATTACAGGGAAGGCGGACATGCCTATACGTTAGAGGACTGGAGCGTTGTTCTTGATTTCTGCAACGTGGTTTTAAATGGAAAAAAGAAGATGGGAAATTATAAGATTCGCGGTAAAGAAGACGTTGCCTGCGGCTATTCCTGGAAGCGCCCCTGCGCTGAAGATTGATAAGATTTCAAAAAATAACATGAGAAAGAAGAGCCTATGAAAGAAAAAACGATATCCAACATCCCTTTATATCTGATTGGAGTTCTGATATTTCTGGTGGTTGCATATCCGCTGTATTTTATCATAATAGCATCGATCTCTGATCCGGGAATGGTGATGAACGGAGAGGTATGGTTAATACCCAAAAAGATAAACCTGTCAGGCTACCAGGAATTGTTTAAGGTAAATGATATCTGGATCGGTTACCGCAATACGGTCTTTTATACGATAGCAGGAACCGCTGTCAGTATGATTGTCACAGTACCGGCAGCTTACGCACTTTCAAGGAGGGATTTTAAGGCAAGAAGGCCGGCAATGCTTTATTTCATGCTTACCATGTTTTTTAGCGGCGGACTGATTCCGACTTACCTTGTAATCAGCCAGATGCTCCACATGGACAACAGTTTTTGGGTCATGGTCCTGCCGTTTTGTCTGAATGTATATAATATGATTATTATGCGTACCTTTTTTGAAAGCAGCCTTCCGGGTGAACTATGGGAGGCAGCGCAGCTGGATGGATGTACACATGCCTGTTATCTGGTGAAGGTTGTCCTTCCTTTATCCAGGGCAGTTCTTTCTGTTATTGTTTTATATTATGCGGTAGCAAAATGGAATGAGTATTTTACAGCACTGATTTATATCAGGGACAAATCTCTGGTGCCTCTGCAGATTGTATTGAGGGATGTCCTGATTCAAAATGAGGCTTTTACCGGAGCACAGATGGGTGCGGCAGGACTTGAAGCATCCAAAAAAGCAAACCTGATCAAGTATGCTTCTATTGTCGTTGCAACGATGCCCATGATGATCATATATCCTTTTCTGCAGAAATATTTTGAAAAAGGAGTTATGATCGGGGCAGTCAAGGGATAGGAAGGAGAAAACATAGAATGAGAAAGTATATGGCAGTAGCCGTGACAATGGCGTTGTTTATGGGGATACAGGGATGCGGGAGCGGAACACCCAAAGAAGCAGGAAACGCAAAGGAAGAAAGTGTACAGATGGAAACATCAGGTACGGAAGCAGTGGATACGGATGATACGGTAGAACTGAGAATTATGGTTCAGAGTAACCTGGATCTGGATTCGCTTCCCATGTTTCAACGTATTGAGGAAAAATGCAATGTGGATTTTATCTGGGATAAGGTGGAATCCGGATATGACGAAAAGAAGGCTGTAGTACTTGCAAGCAATGATCTGCCGGATATCTTTTTTGCAGGGATAACTGCGGATGATATCGTAACCAATCCGGAATTGTTTGTGGATATGACAGAATACATGGAGTATGCGCCTAATGTTGAAAAAATGTTTGAAGAGGTGCCGCTTGCCAGATATATAAGCACCTATGACGAATATGGTGTCCTTTCACTGCCTCAGATTATAGGTTTTAATCCCAGAAGTATTGAAGTCATGATGATCAATAAGACGTGGCTGGATCAGCTTGAGCTGGAAATCCCGACAACATTTGCAGAGCTGGAAACAGTATTGAAAGCCTTCAAGGAAAAGGATCCGAACGGAAACGGAGAAGCGGACGAGATCCCAATGGACTGGCCATGGGAATATGGGCATGGCCCTACCTGCCTGACGGGAGCATACGGAGTGGTGGATGACAGAGGAAAAATCGTACTGAATGGAGGAAAGGTAGATTTCCTTTATACCACAGACGCATATAGAAATGTTACGGCATATCTTCATAATTTATTTGAACAGGGCCTTATAAATCAGGAAGTGTTCACCACGACAGATTATGCGGTATCCAATGCTTTGTCCAGCGAAGGTGAGGTCCCGCGGGTTGGGCTGACATTTGGCTGGTCCATTGAAAGCCGTGTGGGAAAATTCGCGGATCAATATATTGTTCTGCCACAGTTGAAAGCAGATGAAAACGTTTCTGAAATTTTTTGGAGCTGCGTACCAAAGGATAGTTTGAATACGGATGTGGCCTGTGTCCTGACAAAGGCATGTAAGAATCCGGAGAGGGCGATGATGGTCATCAACGAATTTTACAGCGAAGATTTTGCCCTTCAGGAATATTTTGGCTCAGCGCCGGAATTTGTAGAAAAACAGGAAGATGGAACATGGATTATTAAAGAGCCAAAAGAGGGATCAACGATAGAACAGCAAAAAGCGGAGAATGCTCTGGTGAACAGAGGACCATGCTATATGTCTCAGGACCTGCAGGACAGAACCACCCTTCCGGAAGAATTACAGGCCCGTCTGGATCAGGATAACGTATATGCGGAGATCTGTCCGGCAGATGATCAGATATTTCCAAAAGTGAAATTTAACAATGAAGAAGTGGAGGAAATGACCTATTTAAAAACGGATATTGACAAATATGTCGATCAGAAATTTGCGGAATGGGTCGTGAATGGAGGCGTAGAGAACGAGTGGGAGGAATATCTGGAGCAGCTGGAAAAAATGGGGATGAGCAGAATGCGTGAAATATATCAGGACGCCTACGAAAGGAGAATGGAAGGGACCAAATAAAGACAGTCCGGAAATCTGAAGCAAATATATACAAAAGCTTTTGTGGATGATATGCTTTTTTTCAGGATACAAAAGCTTTTGTATATTTTAGGATAAGAGGATGATATAAAGGGGAAGAAGGTATGAAAAAAGTCAAAGCGGGCAGGATGTTCATTGTATCATATTTACTCATGGCATTTATCCCCATGATAGTATGTATCTTCTTCTTTTATCCCGAAGCAAAAGAAGAAATACTGGAAAACAGTAGAACAAGTCTGACCGGTGAGGTTGAAAACAGTATGGACGAACTGGACAGACAAATTGAAGTGATAAAGAACATTCCGATTGTCCTGTTTTCCAATGAAAAAATCAATCGTTGGAATATAGGGCATGAGCCTGGAAAAAGACTACAGGTATCGGAAGAGATAAAGAAAACAATTATCAGCAACAGTCTGATTAAGGAAGTTTTTTTATATTCAAGGGATAATCCATATTTATACAGCGCATATCACGGCAATATTCCGATGGACAGGTTGAAAGAATACAGAGGGGATATTGGTTTCCTTTACGAAAGCTGGAATTGGAATGAAATGCTAAGTGTATTGGATACTCTGCATCATGATATGGAAAGGCCGGCAGAACCTGTGATCCTGAACGGAAAGCTGCAGCAGAATATCATCACGTTTACGTCTTCTATTCCACGTAACAACAGGTTTGCTTATGCTACAACGCTCACAATGATAGACGGCAGGCAGCTGGCAAAACTCATATCAAAAGAAAACCTTTCGGATGGAATTGCCATTTATAATGCGGCAAACCGGTTGATTTATCAAAATAATATGGATGAAGAGCTTTTGAAGAAATTTGCGGATAAAAATTTTTCAGAACAAATTGAGCTGCCACAGATGTTTGGGGATGATATTCTTTTCTTTTGTGTACGTTCAAAAACATCAGGATGGATGGTCGTTCAGACTATGGATATGTCTGCGTATCTTCAGAAAATAGAGCAGCTTGGGAAAAATGTAACGTTCATTATGTTGGGACTTTCGGTAACTCTTGGACTCCTGGGATATGGTCTTATGCTGTTGAATCTGCGTCCACTGGAAAATATAGTTACATTACTAAGACAGCCGGAAAAAGATAAAAAATTGTGGTTACGAAATACTTATTATGAAGATATTGAACGGGGAATCCGTACTCTGCAGGAAAAAAATTTTACAATGACAGATACTCTTCTCAGGGCACATTTGAGATTAAAGAAAAATTATTTTCGGGAATTGCTTTCGGGTAATTTCTCAAAAGACCAAAAAGGAACTCTTGAAGAACTGAGAAAGGCCGGTTTTGTGACGGATGCAGAAGAATATCGGATTTTTATATTGAGGACAGAGCATATAGCGGAAAGCAAAGCGAATCAGATGAAAGACTCTTTTCATTATTATTACCCGTCTGAAAATGGAATTGAAGCTGTCCTTCTTCAAATAAACGGAAAGGGAAAGGCAGACTGGGATGAGAGTGCAGAAATAGGTGTTGGAAATGCAGTTTACAGTATTCTGGATATTACGGAATCCTATTCGCAGGCATATATTGCTTTGGATTATGCTGTAATGACATCGCGAAAGGGAAAAGAGACTTATTACAGCGAACTGCCAGACTCATTATTTCATTTCCACAGTTATCCATTGGAAATCATGTCATCGCTGGCCTTTGCGGTGAAAATGAACAAGCTTGAGGATGTGGAAAGAATTATAAAACAGATAAAATACATGATACAGATTAAAGAGCTTCCGCCATATTATCTGAGGTCGCTGTTTTATAATACGATAAGCATTTTTATGGAAGAACAGAAATCAGACAATAAAAATGTTTTAGGCTCAGAATTGTTCTCTTCCCAGTTATCCGGCATTCAGATGGCAGATATATTGGAAAGGTTTGCCAGAAATTATATCATGAGCGTAGAAGATCGGAAGGAGGACATCTGGCTGACTCAGGTTAAACTATTTATTGATGAGCATTATTCGGAAAGCACGTTGTCTCTAACGGAGGCGGCAGAGTATGCGGGCATGTCGCCTGCCTGGTTCAGTACTCTGTTCAAGGAAAAAAGTGGAAAAAATTTTAAGGAATATGTAGATCAGATACGGCTGGAAAAAGCAAAGGAACTACTGAAAACAACCGATTTAAAAATAGAATATATTGCGGAACTGACAGGTTATAACAGTAGTAGCTATAGCTTTACACGGTTTTTTAAAAAATATATGGGAATTTCTCCCAGTGAATATAGAAAGTCGGATAATTAATATGAAAAGGGATGTCGGGAGCGGCTCTTCTGCATGTCAGGTAAAACCGATATTAACCAACATCCCGTCTTCTCATCAGATCAGCGGCGCTTCCACAAAGCAGTGCATATGCAGCGGCCCCAGCACCTTAAAGCCCTCTCCCAGGGCAAAATCCTTTCCCTCCGCCAGCTTCTGGCCCTGCATGGAAAAATAGATCCGGTACAGTCCCAGGAGCTCTTCACTCAGCTGGGTACGGTGTTCCGCCATGGCGGCAAATTTCGTCTCAAAGGTCTCCGTCACGTCGATCACCGTATTAGGCTTCTGCGTGAAGTAGAAGGCGATGGCGCCCGCCTGCCAGGGAGCGGTCTGCGTATCCCGGGGATACCGGGACAAAGCGGACGAAAGAAAAGCCTGCGCCGCCGCCCGTCCGGTGACGATATGATCGTTATGGGCCTCATACTGCGCCCAGGGATCGGGACAGAAGATCACGTCCGGCTGCAGGGCGCGGACGGTCTCCGCGATTCTTCCGGCAAGGGAAGGAATATCGGAAAGGGAGCCGTCCGGCAGGCCGTAAAAAAGAAAATCGGAAGCGCCGACGACCCTGCCCGCGGCCTCGGTTTCCTTCCGGCGCAGGGCGGCGATCTCCGAAAAATCGAGCTTTCCGGTGGAATCTCCCAGGTCTCCGTTTGTAATGGTGAGGTAAGTGAGCTCACAGCCCTTTGCCGCAAGCGCGGCGGCGGTTCCGCCCATGCCGATCTCGATGTCGTCGGGATGGGGCTGGATGCACAGCGCCTTTTTCGCGTTTCTGATCTCAGGGGGCATAAAATAAGCGGATATATCCATAATAATCTCCTTTCCGCCGTCACGGATTTTCTTTTTTTGTCTGACGGCGCTTGATGAGCTGCCTTTGGATCTCTTCGATCTGCGCGGGCTTCAAACGGTACAGAAGCAGGGGCAGAATGGCAAAGAGGAAGCAGAGGGCGGGGACCACATAGACCATGGCCCCGAAGCCGGTGATCACGGCGGCGGTGGGCTCCATGTTATCCTCATAATGCGTGACGGTCATGGCGAAGCCCAGAAGCCCTTTGGAAAAGGTGGAGCTCAGCTTGTTCAGAAACGTATTCATGGAGAAAACGATTCCCTCTCCCCGGAAGCCGAGCCGGTATTCCGAGTAATCGATGGCGTCCATCAGCATGGCCGTGCTGCTGATGGTGGTCATCCCGGTAAAGGCAAAGCTGACGCCCAGAAGGATCAGGCCAACAACAGGGCCCGCGTTCAGCGGGAAGGGCAGGAAGCTGGAAACGGCTCCGGCAGCGCAGGCGGCGATGAAGATCATTTTCTTGTCAAACCGCCGGATCAGCATGGGAGAGACCGCCATTCCGGTGATCATGCCCAGCACCAGGCTCACGCCGATATAGGTGACGTAGCCGGAATCTCCCCATACATAGACGGCAAAATACATCTGGGAGACCTGCCGGAGGTTGTT
>CALWGL010000044.1 GCA_944380025.1 uncultured Lachnospiraceae bacterium | reverse complement strand
TCCTTATCTTACCATAAAACAGGAAAGAAAAGTAGCCCCTTCTTTTTCACGGATGATCCCTGAAAAAGAAGGGGCCTTTTCTTCTGTCTTCCGCCGTCAGGCTCCCGCGGCCGTCAGATCAGCCGTCCGCCGCCGTCAGGACGGTTTTCCGCTCAGACGATTCCCTGTGCGGTCATCGCTGTGGCAACCTTTTCAAAGCCGGCGATATTGGCTCCCGCCACATAGTTTCCTTCCATGCCGTAGCGCTTCGCGGCGTCGTCCAGGTTGTGGAAGATGTTGATCATGATGTTCTGCAGCTTCGCGTCCACTTCCTCGAAGGTCCAGCTCAAACGTTCGCTGTTCTGGCTCATCTCCAGAGCGGAGGTGGCTACGCCGCCTGCGTTCGCAGCCTTTCCGGGAACGAACAGAACGCCGTTCTTCTGCAGATATTCCGTCGCTTCCAGAGTGGTAGGCATGTTCGCGCCTTCGCAGACAGCGGTAACGCCGTTGGCGACCAGGGCCTCCGCGTCAGAAAGCGTCAGCTCGTTCTGGGTCGCGCAGGGCAGCGCGATATCCACTTTTACGCTCCATACGCCCTTTCCGTCGTGATACTGCGCCTGGGGCCTGTAGTTCAGATATTCGGAAACCCGGCCGCGCTTCACTTCCTTGATCTCCTTGAGAGCCGCCAGATCGATGCCTTCCGGATCGTATACCCAGCCCGTGGAATCGGAGCAGGTCACTACCTTCGCGCCCATCTGCTGCGCCTTCTGGATGGCGTAGATGGCAACGTTGCCGGAGCCGGAAACCGCAATGGTCTTACCGGCGATGTCGATGCCGTTGCACTTGAGCATTTCCTTCGTGATATACAGAAGTCCGTATCCGGTGGCTTCCGTTCTTGCCAGGGAGCCGCCGTAGGTCAGTCCCTTTCCGGTAAGAACGCCTTCATATACGTTGCGGATCCTCTTATACTGTCCGAACAGATAGCCGATCTCTCTTGCTCCCGTTCCGATATCTCCGGCGGGAACATCCGTATCCGCTCCGATATGTCTGTACAGCTCGGTCATGAAGCTCTGGCAGAAGGCCATCACTTCCCTGTCGGATTTGCCCTTGGGATCGAAATCGGAACCGCCCTTGCCGCCGCCGATGGGAAGTCCGGTCAGAGAGTTCTTGAACACCTGTTCAAAGCCAAGGAACTTGATGATGCCCAGATTTACGGAAGGATGCAGGCGAAGGCCTCCCTTGTAGGGACCGATGGCGCTGTTGAACTGCACGCGGTATCCCGTATTCACCTGAACCTGTCCCTGATCGTCCACCCACGGTACGCGGAAGATCACCTGGCGTTCCGGATTAACCAGCCTCTCCAGCAGCGCTTCCTTCCTGTAGGCCTCTTCATTCGCTTCGATCACGACTCTGAGAGACTCAAGGACCTCCTTTACCGCCTGATGGAACTCCGGCTGCGCGGGGTTTTTCTCAATGACCTGAGCGATAACCTCATCTACGTAAGACATAGCTTTTTCCTCCTTTTTCTGCCGTATGACAGGATCTTCAAAAAAATTCCGTTTTTTATTATATAATGGGATCGGCATGGATGCAAGTATTTCTTTACGCAATCATCGCGTCAGCGCTTTAATCTGCCGCATTACCAGAATAGCCCGCGAAAAAAAGGCCCGGCGGTCTCCTTTCCTCCTTCAGAGGTATTTCTTCAGCTCCGCGATGCTTTTCTGTTCCAGAAGGAGCAGCTCCTCCGCGAGCTCTCTGCTCGTTCTTCCGGCGTTTTCACAGTGATTCATCGCCTTCCACAGCCGCGAGATCCCCCTGCTGCTGCCGCGGATCATCAGTTCCGCGATATGGCTCACGCTCGTGTCAAAGAGGGTCTCCGCATGAATGACCCCTCTTAACGCAAACTCCGAGACCGCTCCCGGCCGCCTTCCTTCCTCTTTTTCCTTCAGCATTTCCCGCCTTGCCCTGTCCCTGATCTGGGAATACTGCAGTTCCTTCTGATTCAGATACAGACTGAAAGACATATCCTCCACCTTGGGAAGCAGTGTCTCCATTGCTTTCATTCCCATCTCCGTATTTTCCCGGATCTGCCAAAACAGAGCGGCGTCATCACTTTTCATCGCCATTTTCCCGGACTCCTCTCCGACGTTCCCCGGGTACAGCTCACGGCATAGATGCCGTGAGCTGTACTTGCCCGGCAAATGGCTGTTCATGCAGGGCTGTCAGCCGCCCTCCGGGCTTATCGCGCAAAAAACCGGGGAATGCCTTTTTCATAGCATTTCCCCGGTTCTGTCTTTTATTCGGATATTCTGCGCAGACCTCCCGGAATGCGCCGTATCTGAGTTCTATCTAAGGACGTCTGTCCTGATATAGCCTTCCTCTCCTTTAAAGCGCACTCTGGTCCAGCCGTCGGACTGCTTCATCAGGATCTCCACTTCATCGCCGGAATAGCCCACGCCGATCCGGTCGGCATCTTCGCTCGCGCTGCTTCTGATATTTACGGTACTGGTCAGCCGATAGGTTCCGCTGTCCGGCACATCCGCCGGATCCGCGCCATCCGAGGCTTCTCCTGCCGAAGGAGCGTCATCCCCGGACGCATCTTCCTCTTCTTCTGCGCCCGCTTCCTCTCCAGCATCCTCTTCAGAGGCATCCCCGTCTGAAGATCCGTCATCCACAGCCGCAAGATATTCCGATTTCATAAAGGCTTCGCCGCCCTCATATTCCACTCTGGACCAGCCGTTTTCCCTGTTTTCCAGCAGGGTAAAGGTATCTCCGATCTGCGCCTTGCCAAGGATGTCCGCGGTCTCGCTGTCGGAGCTGCGGATGTTCACCACATCGATGGCCTCTACCAGAGAGCCTTCCCCGCCGTCCTCCTGACTGCTTCCGTTTTCCGTCTGTCCGGACTCTTCCGTCTGTTCCTCTCCTGCGGACTCCGTCCCGGCTTCCGTCTCCAGCTCGGCAAGGGCGTCGCCCACCGATGCTTTCAGATCCTCGGAAAGCTGCGTCAGAAACGCCGCAAGCTCCCCGTCCTCCGTCACCGCTTCATTATATTCCACCTGCACCCGGTTGAACAGCTCCACCACATCGTCCTGCTTCGTGACATTGATCCGGTATTCCCGCATGGTCTCGTCATTGGTGCAGTCATGGATATAATACTCTCCGCTGTCGTTCCGGCACACCACGAAGGTATTCAGACCGCACACGGTACGGTCGATATCTCTGAATTTCGCATAATAGCTGGCATATACCACGAAAGAATTCTCCTGCGGTCCCGGCTTGGTATAGCAGTCAATATCCTCATAGCCCTCCAGATACCTGCTTTTTTCCCGGATCTGAAGGAGCTCCGTCTCGCTGGAATAATCCTTGATGGCATTGATGGTATCGATATCCCCTGCCGCCGCCGCCTGATAATACTTCTCGATCAGAGCGTTGACCTCCGGATAGGCATTCTCCTCCAGCGGGGCATAGGCCGCCCCCGCTTCCGCGGTCTGCGTCTCTGTTTCCGCGGTCTGCGTCTCCGGCGCAGCCGTCTGTCCCGCTGTGTTTCCCCTTCCGATCAGCACGCCAAGCCCCATGCCCGCTCCCAGAAGCACGACTGCCGCCAGGATGACGAGCACCAGACTTTTCGTATTTCTTTTCAGGATCCGGCCGATCTCCTTCCATGCGGAAGACGTCTCCTGCCGCGCTCCGTTTCCTTTCACGCTGAAATCCTGCATTTCCTGGATGTCAGGCTTCTCCTCTTCCCTTTTCCTGCGTTCCTTGATCAATCGTGACACCTTCTTTTCTTCTGATCTGTCCGTGAAAAGTTCCCGGAAAATACAAAAATGCACCCGACAGGAATCGAACCTGCATTAAAGGCGTCGGAGGCCTCCGTTCTATCCATTAGACTACGGGTGCAAAGCTGTGAAGCTTATTATGGGTTTGCGGCACATGTTTTCTGAACAGTTTAATTGTTACAGTTTTATTACATGCGCATCACAGTTTCATATGATAGCACAACCTTCTCCCGATGTCCAGCTCCTTTTTTGAATTTTAGAAAAAGTTCATTTTTTCATTTTTTTGTCCGCAGGTCCTCAAAGGATCCGGATCCTGCCCGTTTTTCCGTCAAAATAATACACGCTGTCGGAAAGGAATTCTTCCCTCGGCACATTTTTCTCATTCACCTCCCTGACCATCCGGTACAGCTCGTACCGGTCCTCTCTTCCCGTATCCTCCAGAAGCAGGACCTCATGGACGGAACTTGGAAGAATGAAAAAGCCTCTTCCTCCCTCCTTCAGGAGCCTCTGCACGTCCGGATAAAGGAGAGAAGAAGCTCCGTAGAAATGCTGGGTATTGGAAAGAATGAGCAGCCCCTTTTCCTCTGTCCCGATCCTTCCGGACAAAAGCTCCTCAGCCTGATCCAGGAGCTGTTCCCCGGCCTTTTCGTCCCCCGGTTCTGCCCCCGGAAGCTGCTCCTGCGCTGTCTGACGCATCATATCATAAAGAAAATCCATCATGGGCACACACTCCGGCCGGAGGATCTTCTGCATATTGCCGCGCGCATCCGCAAGAAGCGTTTCCTCATCCGTTTCCCAGTCTCTCATATGTCCGTACCGGATCAGGATACAGGCGCACCCGAACGCATCCCCCATCAGAACGCAGCAGGGCACCACCGCCAGATCCAGCCAAACCTGATGGGGGACCTGCGCGAGCAGCTCCCTGTTTTTTTCCAGATTGACCAGCCTGCAGGCCAGACGCGTACGGACCTGGGCGTAGTCACGGAAAAAATCCAGATTCAGCCTTTCCGACGGCCTGCGTTCCTCATAGGTTCGTATCACTTTTCTGACGATCTCCCCCAGCGGCGTCCCCTTTTCATATTCTTCATAATAACTGTCCAGATAGATGGCAGCCGCGATATCGCTTCCCCTTTCCATGAAGATCAGCCCTGTCATTTCCACGCCGTTATTCTTCATGACCTTCTGTACCGTGATTTTCAGTCCGCTGCCAAAATACGCGCGGACCGCATTTCTGACCTTATTTACAAACTGTTCCATTGTCATAGTCTTCCTTTCTTTTCCCGGATGTGTACAGGGATCCGTTTTCCCTGAATCTGTGGCCGGAGACTTCCGCGCCCCGCGGGTCCGCGGCCGGTATGCAGTGCTGACGATGAGACTGACCTGCGCTGCCGGTCAGACAGAATACAGTATGACGGAAAGGTCTGAAAAAACAAAAAGACAATAAAATTCCCTTTCTTCCATCGGATGGTATAAAGGGAATCTTATTGTCTTACAGACTGTCGGAAAAGCTATGTCTTATGCTCTGGACAGATACTCGCCCGTTCTGGTATCGATCTTGATCCTGTCTCCCTGGTTTACGAACAGAGGCACGGAAACCTGTGCTCCGGTCTCGACGGTGGCGGGCTTGGAAGCGCCGGTCGCCGTATCACCCTTGAAGCCGGGCTCGGTATCGGTGATCTCCAGCTCCACAAACAGGGGCGGCTCAACCGCAAATACGCTGCCGTTATGGGAGCAGACCTTGCAGATCTCATTCTCCTTCACAAACTTGAGCGCATCGCCCACGGTATCCTTATTCAGAGAGATCTGGTCATAGGTTTCGGTATCCATGAACGTATACAGATCGCCGTCCGCGTAAAGATACTGCATATCTTTTCTATCGATACGTGCCTGCGGGAATTTCTCAGTAGGACGGAATGTCTTCTCGACCACGCCGCCGTTAATGATGTTCTTCAGCTTGGTTCTGACGAATGCCGCGCCTTTTCCCGGCTTTACATGCTGAAACTCAACTATCTGAAAAATATTGCCATCTACTTCGATCGTAACACCATTTCTGAAATCGCCTGCAGAAATCATAAAAAATCTTCCTCCTGAAATTTTTCGTTTAATTCTTTACCAGTTTATAATAAAAGTTCCCATATTTCAACTCTTTTTTTAAGGAATCGGAAAACGGGCCTCTTCACGCAGTAAATGCGCAGACCTGGCTGAATAGTAACCTTCTTTCTCATTCGCCGTCAGCGCTCTTTCCGGCAAGGATCACGTCCACAGCTTCCAGATAGCCCTCCAGCCCGTGCCCGAAGATCTGTCTGTCACAGGCCGGAGCCGTGACGGAAACCTTCCGGAATTCCTCCCTTGCCGTGATATCCGAGATATGGATCTCCACCTTCGGCATCTGTACGCTTGCCAGGGCGTCATGGATGGCATAGCTGTAGTGGGTGTAGGCTCCCGGATTGATGACGATGCCGTCCGTGCCGTCAAAATATGCCTCCTGGATCCGGTCGATGATGGCTCCCTCGTGGTTGCTCTGGAAGGTTTCGATCCGGCAGCCTGTCTCCTCTGCCTTTTTCTTCAGCATGGACAGCAGGTACTCATAGTCTTTTGTCCCGTAGACCGCTCTTTCCCGGATCCCCAGAAAGTTCAGATTGGGGCCGTTGATCACCAGTATTTTCATCGCGTCGTTTTCTTTCCTTTCTCCGGCAAGCACCCACCGGGCGATCTCCGCCGCAAGCTCCCCGGGCGTTTTCTCATCCGCGTCAAGGATCAGATCCGCCGCCTCTTCGTACAGGGGCGTCCTTTCGGAAAGCAGCCTTCGGATCTCCGCTTCCGGATCCTCTTTCCGCAGAAGCGGCCTGGAAGTGTCGCCCCGCAGTCTTTCGTATACGGTCTCCGGCCGTACCCGGAGGAACACCACGGTTCCGGCCTCCTTCATGAGGCTGCGGTTTTCCCGGCGCAGGGGAAGGCCTCCCCCCGTAGAGACCACCTGGCGGCCTTCCTTGGCGCCGATCCGGGCAAGGGCTGCAGTCTCCAGACCGCGGAAGGCTTCTTCTCCGACCTGCGCAAAGATCTCCGAGATGGTTTTCTTCTGTTCCTGCTCGATCCGCGCGTCCGTATCCGTAAAGGGCAGGGAAAGAAGCCGGGACAGGCAGCCCCCCACCGTGCTTTTCCCGCAGCCCATGAAGCCGGTCAGGAAGACCGCGCCCGCACGCGCTTCCGGCCGCATGCCTGCCGTCTCTTTTTTATCCATTCCGATACAGCTCCTTTTCCATCCGGTCCAGGCAGATCCGCGCCTGCTCTTCTGTCACCGTGACGCCCGTCCACAGCTCATAGGCCCCGATCCCCTGATACAGAAGCATCTTCAGTCCGTTGAAGGCCTTTCCTCCCGCCTCCTCCGTCAGCCGCATGAATTTTGTCCGGGCAGGACGGTATACCAGATCATAGCCCGTATGGATCCTTTTATAAAAATCCGGCTCTTCTATGGGCGCGCTTTCCGTATCCGGAAAAAGCCCCGCTTTCGTGCACTGAACGGCCAGATAGGAGCCCTCCGGGATCCGTCTCCAGTCGGAAAGGGCCAGCGGCTTCACACATTCCCGGCCTGCCGCCCGGTTTGCTTCTCCGGCAAGCGCTTCCGCCTTTTCCGTGGTGCGGTTTAAGAGCCAGACCTCCTTCGCTCCCCGCAGGACACAGAGGAAGACCGCCGCCCGCGCCGCGCCGCCCGCGCCGAGCAGGATCACCCTCTCCCCTTCCAGCGAAATGCCCTCAGACAGAAGCGCCCTGCCCAGACCGGTCAGATCCGTATTGTAGCCGCGGTAGCCGTCTCCTTCCGGGACCAGGGTGTTCACCGCGCCGATCAGCTCCGCTTCCCTTTCCACACTGGAAAGATACGGGATCACGGCGCTCTTGTGCGGAACGGTGACGTTCAGTCCCCCAACGGAAAGAGCCCGCGCTCCCCTGACAGCATCTTCCACCCGCTCCGCCTTCACCGGGAAGGGGACGTAGACCAGATTTTCCCCCGTCTCCTGTGCCAGCGTGTTATGGATCACCGGAGACAGCGTATGCTCCACGGGATCTCCGATCAGGCCGCATACCAGGGTTTTTCCATCGATCATGCTCTTTTTCCCCTTTCCTTCTGATAAAAATACAGAACGATCCGTTCCAGATACCGTTTGAAAACGATCTGGATCTCCTCCTTCGGATGAATCGGCTTCACCAGGATGCTGCGGATCCCGGCGTTTTTCGCTCCCCACACATCCGTAAAAAGCTGATCTCCCACAAAAAGAGTGGTCTTCGGAGCCGTTCCCATCCGTTCCATGGCCCTGCGGTAATTGGCCGGAGAAGGCTTTCCCGCCTTGCAGATATAGAGCGCGCCCACCGCATCGGCAAAGGGCTTCACCCGCGGTTCTTTATTATTGGACAGAAGGACGCAGGAATAGCCAATCCCGTGCAGCCGCCTGAAAAGGCCGATGCTCCGCTCGTCCGCCGGCGCGCCGTGCGGAACCAGCGTATTGTCGATATCGAAGATGATCCCCCTGAAGCCTGCCGCGTACAGGCCTTCGTAGTCCAGTCCGTAGGCGCTTTCCCGGTATTCGTCAGGGTAAAATCTCTGAAGCATCCGCCTGTCTCCTTTCATCCGTTCCTTTTCCTTCGGCCGTCCCGTCCGTTTCCTCGTCTGTTTCCGCCTTCTCCTCTTCCCATTCGATCCCGGCGGCCTCCAGAAGCTCCTTCGTATAGGGATGGCGCGGATGGAAGTATACTTCGTCCGCGTCTCCGCTCTCCACGATCCTGCCCTCCTTCATGATCATCACCCGCTGGCTGAGCTGATATACCACGCGCATGTCATGGGAGATAAAAAGGACAGCAAGCCCCATCTCCTTCTGCAGCCGGGAAAGAAGCGCGATGATCTGAGCCTGGACGGTCACGTCCAGAGCGGAAACCGGTTCGTCCGCGATCAGCAGGGACGGCTCCAGCATCAGGCTTTCCGCGATGCAGACCCGCTGCCGCTGGCCGCCCGACAGCTGACGCGGAAAACGGTCCGCGATCTTTTCCTCCAGTCCCACCCGTTCCAGCATGGACAGGACCTTCTGCCTGCGCTCCTCCGCGGAAAGCCCGGTATTGAGCCGCAGGGGTTCCTCCAGGATCCACCCCACTCTTTTGGCGGGATTCAGAGAACTGGCGGGATCCTGGAATACCATCTGCGGGCGTACCGCCGCACAGCGGACAGAGCCCTCGTATCTGGGCTGCAGTCCCAGAATGGTACGGGAAAGGGTGGATTTTCCGCATCCGCTCTCCCCCACCAGCCCAAGCACCTCGCCTTTTCTGATATAGAAGGAAACCCCGTGCAGGACCTGCATGCTGTCTTCCTTTTCAAACAGCCGGCTCTTCTGCCGCTCATAGGAAACGCACAGATCCTCCACTTCCAGGATATGATCCTGGGATAAACACCTCTGCGAATGGCCGCCCTGCAAAGGGTTTCCTGCTTCCTTTCGTTTCATCGCGCGCCTTCCTCTCCTTCCCGGATGCGGCCCCTGCGTTCGATCCTGGGGATCGACGCGATCAGTCTCCTGGTATATTCGTCCGCGGGGCGGGCATAGATCTGCTCCGTGCTTCCTTCCTCCACCACTCTTCCGTCCTTCATCACCACGATCCGTTCGCACAGCCGCTTCACCAGGCTCAGATCATGGGAAATGAACAGAATGGCCGTTTTCTGTTCCCGGGAAAGCTTCGCCAGGAGCTTCACGATGGAAAGCTGAACCGTCACATCCAGCGCCGTGGTGGGTTCGTCCGCGATCAGCAGGGAGGGGGAACAGATCATGGCCGCTGCGATCATGACGCGCTGCCGCTGGCCGCCGGAGAGCTGATGGGGATAGGACGCGTAGATCCGTTCCGGCTCCGGAAGCTCAACGGCGCGCAGCATTTCCATCGCGCGCTCCCTTCTCTCTTTTTCGTCCATCTCCGGCTTATGGATGCGCAGACTTTCCTCCACCTGCCAGCCCACCCGGCGTACCGGGTTCAGAGAGGTCTGGGGCTCCTGAAAGACGATCCCGATCTCGCTTCCCTGGAGGGCGCGCAGCTGTGCCCTCGGACAGGTTAAAAGATCCGTTCCCCGAAACAGGATCTGCCCGGTCTTCTTCATGTCATGACGGGAGAGGAGTCCGGCAATGGCAAGCGCCGTCATGGACTTGCCGGAGCCGGATTCTCCCACCAGGCCCACCAGATCCCCTTCGTCCATATGCAGATTGAGATGATGCACCACCGTTTCCGGAACCAGATGGTCCGAAAACACCAGATTCAGATCGATCACATCCAGCATGTCCCGGTTCTCCTTTCTTCAGACAGGCTGCCCGTTCTTTTCCTTCAGGCCGTCCGCGAGCAGACTGAAGCCCAGCACCATGAGCACCAGAAACACACCGGGAAACAGAGCGGAGCCGGGTGCTGTGAACAGATAGCTCTGAGACTCCGAAAGCATCCGGCCCAGACTGGAGTCCGGCGGCTGCACACCGATCCCGAGGTAGCTCATGCCTGCCTCCGCCAGCACGGCATTGTTGAAGCCGATCATCACGGCGGGGAGCAGGACCTGCACCGTATTGGGCAGAATATGGACGAACATGATGCGCAGGCTTCCCGCTCCGGCAAGCCTGGCAAGCTTCACATAATCCATGCTTCTGCAGCGCAGGAACTCTCCCCGCACGATCCTTGCGAAACTGGGGATAAAGGCAATGCCCAGGGCAAGGATCACATTCCCCTTTCCCGATCCCAGAACGCCGATGAAGACCAGCGCAAGCAGAATGCTGGGAAAGGCGAACAGCACGTCGTTGACGCGCATCAGGACCTCGTCCAGCCAGCCGCCGAAATAGCCGGTAAATGCGCCGATCAGGACGCCGAAAAAGGTACCGAAGGCCACCGTTGCCGCCGCAATGGCAAGCGTCATCCCGCCGCCCTTCATCACCCGGCTCAGGATATCCCTGCCGAAGTTGTCGCAGCCGAAGGGGTGGGAAAAGCTGACGCCCGCAAAGCGCGCCGTTTCATCCATGGCATTCGGATCAAGGGGCGTCCAGAAAAAACCTGTCCCCACAAACAGAAGCACGATCAGCGTGAGCGCCCCGCCGAAAAACAGATTGAAATTTTTCTTTTTCATGATAACAGGCTCCCTTCCGGCACGCAGGACGCGCCTGCCGCGCGTCCTGCTCCTGCTTCTTACTGTACCCGAACCCTGGGATCCACCTTCCGGTAAATGAAGTCCACCAGAAAATTGATGAAAATGACCAGAAACGCCAGCAGAACGATGATGGCTTCCACCACCGGATAATCCCGGTTGGAGATGGAGGTCAGAAGGATCCTTCCGAGCCCCGGTATATTGAACACCTGCTCGATCACGATGCTTCCCGCCACCATGTCGGAAAGCGCCATTCCCAGGAAGGTGATCACGGGGATCATGGCGTTTTTCAGAAGATGCCGGTACAGGACCTGTTTCGTGCTGTTCCCCCGGCTGTACGCGGTTCTCGCGTAATCCATCCTTTTTTCTCCCGCCAGGCAGCTTCGGAGCAGTTTTACGGTCATAGCCGCTTTCGGAAGGGCGATGGCCAGCGCCGGAAAAAACAGGTAGCCGATGAAGCCGGGAACGCTCTGCGTATAGGAAACATAACCGCCCGGCACAAACAGGCGGAGAATAAGGCCGAACACCAGGGTGATCAGGATGCCGGAAAAAAAGGGCGGTACCGCCATGATCACCTGACCGGCCGCCGTGATGACATGATCCACCGCGCCGCCCTCATGCTGCGCGGCAAACAGTCCCAGCGGAATGGAGATCACGAGCATGAGAACGAACGCCATCAGCGTCAGCGTCAGAGTGATCGGGATCTTGTCCCCCACCAGATCCGCTACCGGCGTTCCATAGCTGTAGGAAACTCCCATGTCGCCGCGGAGCATTCCCAGCGCCCACTCTCCGAAACGCACAAAAAACGGACGGTTCAGCCCCATCTCCTCCCGAAGCGCTTCCACCCGTTCCGGCGTGGCACGGGTCCCCAGCTGCGCCGTGGCCGGATCCCCCGGGATCACGGCGAACGCCAGGAATACCAGAAAAGCCACCGCAAGGATGGTAATCACCATGGACAGGAATTTTTTTGCTGCAAGCTTCATACTTTCCTCCCTGCCGAAACGCCGGTCCGCTATGCGTCCGTCTCTGCCGCCGTCTCCGCTTCCGTGGTCTCCTCCACGAGATACAGCTTGGACACATCCTGGACGTACAGCGGGTAGAATTCATACCCCGCATATTTCTTATTCAGCGCCACCAGGCACGGAAGATCCTGAATGTATACGTTCGCCGCGTGTTCCGCCAGCAGACGTTCACATTCCTTGAAATTTTCCGTTTTCTCCGCGTCGTCCACGGACGCCTCCGCCCGGGCATAGGCTGCGTCATAATCCTCGCTGCTGAAGTTAATGAAATTGTCCGGCGCATCCGATACGAAGCGGGAAAGCAGCGCGGAGGCGGTCAGATTGGAAGCGTCAACGCCCACCACCGTCGCCTGGAAATCCCGGTTGGTGTAGACCTCGGAGACCCAGGTTTCCCATTCAACCAGCTCGATCTGTGCCGTCACACCGATGTTCTGCAGCTGCTGGGCGAGCACCTGCGCCGTATCGATGTGCTGCTGGTAATTGGAGGGCACCGTAAGCGTAAAGGTAAAGCCCTCCGGATAGCCGGCGGCCGCAAGAAGCGCCCTCGCCTGCTCGTAGTCCTGGCTGTACATGTCGTTCAGCTCCGGCATGTAATATTTGGCAAAAGCAGGGAACATGCTGCTTCCGATCTCCGTTCCCTTCCCGTCGGAGATCAGATCCATGATCCCCTGCCGGTCCACCGCGTAGCAGAGAGCTCTGCGGACCAGCTCGCTGTCAAAGGGCGCCTCCGCATTGTTCAGATACATGGCCTGCACCAGATTCATGGTCCCTTCCAGCACGTCGAACTGCTCTCCCAGCTGGGAAGCCTGGGTGGTGGTCAGGCGGGCGAACATGTCGATGGAGCCGCCCTGCAGATCCATGACGATGGAATCCGCGTTGGCGCATACCTTGAAGATCACCTGGTCAATGTTGGCCGGCGTTCCCCAGTAATCGTCAAATTTCTCCACGATGAAATTCTCCTGCGGAGAACGGGAGACATATTTGTACGGTCCCGTTCCCACGGGATTGGTATCCGGAGTTTCATTCGAAGCCGGGATGACCGCCGTGGTCATATTGGCGAGGAAATCGGAATCCGGAGTCTTCAGGACCACCTCCACCGTGGCCTCATCCAGGATATTCACGCTCTCGATATTGGAATACGCCGGTACCAGGGGACCTCCGTCCGCGGTATCGGCGCATCTGTCTATGGAATACTTCACATCCTCCGCCGTCACCGTACTGCCGTCATGAAATTTTACCCCTTCTCTCAGGGTAAAGGTATAGGTTCCCGCATCCTCCGAAATGGAATAGCTGCTGGCGATGGCAGGCTGCAGCTCTCCGCTGCTGTCCGGCTTGACAAGACCTTCATACAGATTGAACAATACCTCTTTCGTTCCTGCCGCCACCATTTTGTGGGGGTCAAGACTTTCCTCGATATCCTGAGATATTCCAATCGTGATCTGAGTAGAGTTCTCCTCCTCCTTGCCGCCTGAGCATGCGCCCAGTGCAGCAGTCAGCGCACAGCACACCAAAGTCAAAAGGATCCTTTTTACTGCTTTTGTCTTCATGTGTCTTCCTTTCTCTCTCAGCACTTTTACGTCTCGCGTGAAAGTACTTCTTTCTTTATTCAGTTTCTGGAACTTCCTGGCCTATTGTATACGCAATGCATGAAAAAAGCAAGGAAAAATTGCTGTTTTATTCCTTTCCTCCCATCACTTTTTTCAGTTCGTCCATAAAGGTATTGATATCCTTGAATTCCCGGTACACGGAGGCAAAGCGCACGTAAGCCACCGCGTCCAGGCTCTTCAGCCTGTCCATGACCAGTTCTCCGATCACCCGGCTGGAAATTTCCTTTTCCCCGCGGTTGAAAATTTCCGTTTCCACATCATCCACAAGCCTCGTGATCTGATTCGCGCTCACAGGACGCTTGTGGCAGGCCCGAAGCACGCCGGCCTCGATCTTGGCCCTGTCATAGGTTTCCCGGTTATCATCCTTCTTGATCACGATAAGTGGGATGGTCTCCACTTTCTCATAGGTGGTAAACCGCCTGCTGCACTCATCGCAGACACGGCGGCGGCGGATGGAATTATTTTCATCCGCAGGTCTGGAATCGATCACACGGGTATTGTCATGGCCGCAGAATGGACATTTCATGTTTTTTCCTCCGAAGACGCGCTTTTTTGCTTCTCTCAATTATAGCGGAGCCTTCAGAGAGTGTCAACTGACGGGAAAGGATGCTTTTCGCCGATGCTTTTCAGCATGCTTTTTCAGCACTCCGGCAGATCCACGATGACGATGTCCGGCCCGATCCGCTTAATGTCCTTATAAAGGATCTCCTTTCCTTCGTCACAGCCGAACAGAGACTTCCATCTGGCGCCTCCCGGAACGATCAGCTTGCAGATACAGCCTGTGCACTCATCAAATTCAAAGTCCGCGATATGCCCCAGCTTTCTGCAGTCCCTCAGATTGATCACGTCTTTGCATTTCAGTTCAGAAAACAGCATGTTCCTTCCATTCCGGTACGCCGGCAGCGCCCCTTTTTCTTCTCTCCTTATTTTACGCAGAAAGGACGGAAACGGTTCTTCTCCCGCTTCCGCCCTTTTGGGCATCCGGTCTGTCTCTTTTATGCCGTCAGATAGTTTTTCATGGTCTTGAGCGCGTTCTTTTCCAGCCTGGACACCTGTGCCTGAGAAATGCCGATGATCTGCGCCACCTCCATCTGCGTCTTTCCCTCGAAAAAACGCAGCGAGATGATCTCGTACTCCCTTCTGTTCAGCCGCTTCATGGCCTCGCTCAGGGAAAGGCTTTCCACCCAGGCCTCTTCCCGGTTCTTTTTGTCGCTGATCTGATCCATCACATAGAGCGTATCTCCGCCGTCTGTATACACGGGCTCGTAAAGGCTCATGGGATTCTGGATGGCGTCCAGGGCATACACCACGTCCTCCTTCGGGATGCCGATCTCCGTCGCCACCTCCGCGATGGTCGGCTCCTTCTGATTCTGCTTCATCAGGTTTTCCCTGGCATAGATCGCTCTGTACGCCGTATCCTTCAGAGACCGGCTTACCCGGATCGCGTTGTTGTCCCGGAGGAATCTGCGGATCTCCCCGATGATCATGGGAACCGCGTAGGTGCTGAACTTCACGTTCATGGTCGGATCAAAGTTGTCGATCGCCTTGATCAGACCGATGCAGCCGATCTGAAACAGATCATCCACGTTCTCGCCGCTCGCGGAAAAGCGCTTGATCACGCTGAGCACCAGCCGCAGATTTCCTTTGATATACCGCTGCCTCGCGTCCTCGTCTCCTTCCCGGATGCGTTCAAAAAGCGCTTCCTTCTCCTCATTGGTAAGCACCGTCAGCTTCGAAGTATTTACCCCGCAGATTTCCACCTTGTTCAGTGCCATTGCCGAATCCTCCGTCTCATTTTCTATGATTAGAGAATTCTCACATTTGCATCCGGATATACCTTTCCGCCGGAAACAATATCTGGAAAAGAGTCCTGTCTCCTTCTATTCCCGCACCATTTCCCGCTTCAGCCTTTTCATGATCTTTTTTTCCAGCCGGGAAATATAGGACTGAGATATCCCCAGAAGAGAGGCGACCTCTTTCTGTGTCATCTCCTTTCCGTCCGGAGCGTTCAGACCGAATCTCAGATTCACAATGGTCCTCTCCCGTTCCGTCAGCCGGCCGATGGCTTTCATCAGGAGGCTTTTTTCCGCCTCTGTTTCAATATCCCGGTAGATCACATCCTCGTCCGTCCCCAGGATATCCGACAGAAGGAGCTCGTTTCCGTCCCAGTCCACATTCAGGGGCTCGTCGATGGAAACTTCCATCCGTGTCTTGCTGTTCCTTCGCAGGTACATGAGGATCTCATTTTCAATGCACCGGGAAGCATAGGTGGCAAGCTTGATGTTCTTATCCGGCCGGAAGGTGTTGATAGACTTGATCAGCCCGATGGTGCCGATGGAGATCAGATCCTCCACGCCCACGCCGGTATTGTCAAATTTTTTCGCTATGTAAACCACAAGCCGCAGGTTATGCTCGATCAGGATGTTCTTTGCTTCGTTCTCATACTCTGTCCCAAGATCTCCGATGATCTCGCTTTCCTTGTCAGCCTCCAGCGGCGGAGGGAGTACCTCCGCTCCGCCGATATAATGGATATCTCCCTGTCCCGGCCACAGGAAGCCCGGCTCCCTGCGGATGATCTTAAACTGTATTTTCCCCGGCATCGCTACTTTCAGAATCATGTTGCTTTCCTTTCTGCCGCCGTGGGCAGCGGCCATCCCGCAGCAGCGCGGGATGCAGAATCAGACGGTAGCTTCCGTCCTGTGTTATCCTTCCGTTGTATAGTCCGAGAAGCACATGCTCAAACAGATAATCCTGCCCTTCCCGTTTTACCTTCAGCTGTTCGATCTCCACCGTCTGCATCAGCCCCCTGCTTCCCAGCGTATGATAGGGAACGAGACGGAACCGCTCCGGCCGTCCCAGATCGATCCTTCCGTCCAGCACGCTCTGCTCCACCACGCTTACCGGTTTCCCGCTGATCGGATCATAAAGGCTGTTCCCGCTGTCGATCAGGGCTTCGGTGACCACCCTCACCTTTCCCTCGGTCAGTTCCGCCGTCACCACGGCTTGTTCCCTCCGCCTTCTCTCCTGCCTCCAAAAGAAGGCCGCGCCTGCCGCAAGCAGAAGCATCAGCCCGGATACGGCTGCCAGGCTTTCCCGGAAAACCTCCGGGAGCACATGCAGAAATCCTGCCAGCAGGAACCCTGCCGAGCAATAAAACAGGACCGACCGCAGGAAAAGCTGCGCCGAGCGGATCCGGAAGACCCAGAAGAGTCCGAAAAGAGATCCGGCGGCAAAAAGCAGTCTTCTGGGAAGACTGCCGATCCCCCGCAGGCAGAATACCGCACAGAAAAAAAGCGCCTCCGCGCCTGACCCCAGAACCAGTCTGAAAACCGACGCCGCCGCGGACGGTGCGCGCCGGTCCAGAAAAGCTCCGGTCAGGAGGAGAAGCGTCAGTGTCTGGACGGCCTGCAGCAAAAACAGACGGTCTATGTAGACAATATACTTCACCTCTCACCTCCTGTAGGTATGCACCCATTATACGGACAGACTGACGCGTTTTTTGTCAGAATCCCGTGCTTTCCCCTTCCGAACCGTCTGCCTTTTTCGACAGATTTCCATTCCGTTCCGCTGTTTTCCGGAAGGTCTCCCCCAGATCCCGCCGAAGGCCCAGCAGTCTCCCTTTTTCCCGGGTTTCCCATACCAGTTCCCACAGAGAACCCATTCGGACTGCTTCCCTCCGTTTTCCCGCGCCTGTCCCCGTCTTTCCTTCCGCGGCTGCCGCCCGGAAAGGAAGGCCCTCCCGCCGTATGCTCATCTCTGCCGGCAGAAGGAAAAACGCCGCGGCTGCCACCGCCACTGCTGCCGCTGCCGCGCAGACGGGTGCAGCAAACCGGAAGAAACCGCTTTTCCTCTTTCCGGCATCCTTTTCCGTTTCCGCCGTCTCAGCCAGCACGGTTTCCAGCGCGCGCCTGAACTCTGCCGCATTTTGAAACCGGCCTTCCCGCTCTTCCTTCATGGCCTTTTCCACGATCTCCCACAGGCGCTGCGGGACCGCCTCCGTTCTGTTTCTGTTTCCCGCAGGCCCGGGCTTTTTCCCTGTAAGCATGGCACAGAGCACGGCTCCAAGCCCGTATATGTCGCTTCGGATATCCGCCCCTCTGCCTGAATACAGCTCCGGAGCCGCATAGCCGGGCGTCCCCCGCAGCGCCCGGTCCGCCGGAAACGCTGCTTCTGCCCGTTTTGCCGGAAGCGCTGCTTCTGCCCGGTCCGCTGCCGCGTCTGCCAGAACCGCGCTTCCAAAGTCGATCAGTCTTGGGCCGTCCTGCGTCAGGATGATGTTGGATGGCTTCAGATCCAGATGAAGGATGGCAGGAGTTCCCCCGTGCAGCGTTTCAAGCGCCCTGCAGATTTTGGCCGTATGCGCTGCAGCCGTCCGCCACGGCAGCGGGCCGTCCTGAAGCAGTGCTTCCTCCAGAGTCCTCCCCCGGATCCAGTCCATCAGCAGATACTGCCTTCCGTTTTCCTGAAAGCATTCCACGATCCGGGGAAAGCAGGGACTTTCCAGCTCCCGGAGGATACGAAGCTCCTCCTGCGCGCCCTCCTTTTCCACCCATTCCTTCATGGCCCAGAGCTTTCCCAGCTTTCTGTCCCGCACCAGCCAGGTCCGGCCGCAGCCTCCCTCCCCCAGCTTTTTCAGAACCCGGTATCGCTGTACCAGCATAAGCGCCTCCTTTCCGCCCGCCGGGCACAGGCCGCCTCTGCGGGCAAATGATATGTTTTTCGATATGTTTTTCGTGATGTTTTCGAAATATTTTCAGGATATTTTTGGTTGATGTGTTCGAATGACAGAAGCAGAATGATCAATACGGTTGAAAACGAATTTTCCGGCTTTTTACCCGTATAAAGAAGGGCTTTATACGGTACAAAATGGTATTTTCCGCATTTGGGACCGTAAGAAGCTCATTTCTTGCATGATCAGGAATGAATTTTGAATTTTTCGGACGAATAGAAACGATTATGAATGGATAGGTAAGTGAAGTTTTGAAATGTCAATAAAAACAGGGCCATGTCCTGCCGGGAAAAACGGCAGTCCTGAATCCGGCCGGTTCTGAAACAACATGAGTCAACAGCCCCGCCCCCGGCCGGTTCTGAAAGCTGCAGGAGCCGGGGCTCCCGGCTCCTGCCTTCTGTCACTGTCAGCGCGTCGGCGTTCAGGAAAACACCGGCAGTCTTCCGAGCTGCGCGACCGCGATGTAGGTCTTTCCCTGATTGAGCTGGATCTCATTTCCCGCGTCGTCGT
>CALWGL010000043.1 GCA_944380025.1 uncultured Lachnospiraceae bacterium | reverse complement strand
AAAAAGCGTTTAAGAAGGCGCAGAAAGCAGCGCAGGAAGCCTCTAAAAAAGCTGCCGGAAGGCTGCATCAGAAAGGAATGCCTGTTGCGGATATTGCGGATGCGCTGAGCGTGACGGAAAAGGAAGTGGAGGAGTGGCTGGGACTGATTCCCAGGTAGATGGGGATATGTCAAAAGTTCTTGACATTTCTGCTTCGCTCTGTTATGTTAAAAATGTCAAATAAGTTTGACATTTTGCGAAAGGAGCGTACCTATGGGAGATGCGGCGCTGGTTCTTTTTGGGATTTTTCTGCTGACACTGATTGTCCTGGATATTTTAATGATCGTTTCCCTGCTCAGAACAGGGGACGAAAGAAGGCAGCTTATCGTCTGGAAGGCGAGCACATCTACGCTTCTCGTGGTGGTCGGAGGACTGGTGATCGATATCGTGGAGTCCGTTGTCAGAATGGAAGCCATGCTGATCAATCCATTCATTAAGCTCAGCGTTACCGCCATGGTTTACCTTTTAACGCTCTTATATTATAAGAAAAGGTATGGCGACTGATATGAAGAATATCATCAGAAGCAGACGAAAGGCCCTGGGGCTGTCGCAGGAAGAACTTGCAAAGAGATGCAGTGTGTCGCGGCAGACGGTAAACGCGATCGAAAATGACAAATATGACCCTTCGTTATCCTTGGCGTTCGCCCTTGCAAAGGAGCTGCAGCTGACGGTAGATGAATTATTTATGCCGGAGTAACTGGATACAGGACGCCGTCCAGTGCCGCTTTCGCGCCGCACCCAAGGGAATGGGCGGACCGAGATACTCCCCCAAAGGCTGTCAGACCGGCCTCTGACTTTGCGAAAAGAAGATATTTGGCAACACGAATGTGTGTGAACCCCGGTTTTTTCGGAGTTCACATTTTTTTCACAAAAAATTAGCACTCACCTCTTGACAGTGCTAATAATAGGTGTTATATTACAGCTAGAACAAAGGAAAGGGGTACAGAAGGAAGGAAACCGAAAGGTCCCGAAGATCCGTACCGGTTCCGGAGTCCGGAAAACAGACAACAATGGATTCATATAAAAAGGAGAGATGACTTATGTTACTGCCCAGCATTTTTGGTGAAGATTTATTTGACGACTGGATGATGGATTTCCCGTTCAGAGGAAACGGCTCCGCGAACCTGATGAGGACGGATGTGAAGGAAACCGATAACAGCTATGAGCTGGATATGGATATGCCCGGATTTGATAAGGGCGATATCAAAGCGGAACTGAAGAACGGCTATCTGACCATCAGCGCTTCCTCCAACAGGAACAACGATGAGAAGGATAAGGACGGAAAATATATCAGACGGGAACGCTATACCGGATCCTGCAGCAGAAGCTTCTATGTGGGCGACGATGTGAAGGAGGAGGATATCAAAGCGAAATTTGAAAACGGCATCCTGAAGGTAACGGTTCCGAAGAAGGAAGAGAAGCCTGCGGTGGAGGAGAACAAATACATCTCCATTGAAGGATGAGAGAACTGAGGGATGAACAAACGGCGGCGGACGCGTAGGCGTCCGCCGAAGCGGAAGGATACGCAGGAAAGAAAATGTTATGCCGTGCGGAGGCAGAAGGCGGCGCGGCCGGCATATCCGCAGAGGCTTGAGATAGAATGGAGGAATGACTTATGTTGCTGCCCAGCATTTTTGGTGAAGATTTATTCGACGACTGGATGGATTTCCCGTTTGACGACAGATTTGAGAAGAGGCTGAACAAAGAGCTGTACGGGAGGAAGAATCCCGTATTCGGAAAGCATGCGGCCCATATCATGAAGACCGACGTAAGGGAGAAGAAGGACGGCTATGAGGTGGATATCGATCTGCCCGGATTTAAGAAGGAGCAGATCCGGATTGAGCTGAAGGAAGGCTATCTGACCATCAGCGCCGAGAAGGGCCTGGACAAGGACGAGGATGACAAAGAAGGAAGGTACATCCGCCGGGAGCGCTTCAGCGGTTCCTGCAGCCGGACCTTCTATGTGGGAGAGAACGTGGAGCAGTCCGATATCAGGGCAAGCTTTAAGCACGGCATCCTGAAGCTGACCATCCCGAAGAAGGAAGAAAAGCCTGCCGTGGAAGAAAACAGATACATCTCGATCGAAGGATAAAAAGCGCAAAATGGGGCTGCGCCTCCTGAAGCGGAAAACAGAAAACAAAAAGCGGATACGCCGTCAGAGCATTCCATACAGGAAGGCGGCGCGTCCGCTTTTTTTCGTGCGCACATTTTTTCATCGTCTGCCGCAGACGGGAAAGGCGGCTAGTGGACTTCCAGATAGGCCTTCAGCTCCGCCACCTCCTCCGTCAGCAGGGAGGTAAAATAGACGGCTCCGTCCGGATTGAGATGGTCCGCGTCTCCGAAGTATTTCAGATTGGTCTGAAAGCGCTCATCATGGGAGTAATCGTAATAGCTGACGCCGTATTCCAGCGCGATCTCGTTGATCACGGTATAGAACTCATACAGGAAATCCGCGGACACATACTGATTGTAATATACCGTGAACGGCGTTGTAATCAGGACCGGAACGATGTTGTTCTCCCTGCACAGCGTGATCAGATCGATCAGGTGCTGCTTCTTGTCTTCTTCGAAATATTCTTCCTTGTTCTCAAAATGCCGCTGATAGCGTGCCAGTCCCTTGGCTTCGAATTCCTGGACCATCTCAGCGCCGTAGATCTGCTCCGGCGTGCCGGATCCGGAGGAAGCGTCTGCGGCGCCGGCGCTGCCCTGGGCAGGTGTACCGGCGCTGCCGCCAGAAACGGTTCCGGGATCCGCCGTCTGGGTTTCCGGCACAGTACCTGCCGCGGCCTCCGCCGCAGCTTCCGCTGTTCCTGCTTCCGCCGCGTAGGTGATGTTCTTCTTGTTTTCAGACAGGGAAGGAAAGATAATGGGCGGCTTGAACAGCTCGAAGATCTCTTCCCCTGCGGAGAGGATCGGGAAACGGACCGTGACCAGATCCTTATACAGGCTGTAATCCGGATTATATTCCGGTGAAAGGATCCGGTAATACCGCACGCTGATGGCTTCCTGATCCGCCGGCGACGTGGCCTCCTCGTTGAAGGAAAAGTAGGAAACGGGGATGAAAAGGATGCTGCCGTCCGCAAAATCGTCCTTATGCATGTTGATCAGGGAGTAATCGTAGAGGAAGGACTGGCTGGTCAGGGCGAAGTTGAAGGTCTCGTAGCCGCGTTCCTTTGCCAGAGCGTCCCAGTTGAAATCACACTGACCATGGGAGCTTCCTACGTTTGCCAGCTGGATCTGATGCGGAACAAAATTGAATACATTGACTTCCGACATGCCGGTGCTGACCTTCTGCTCATACATCATATCCAGATAGAACAGGCAGCAGAAGGTAATGCATACGGCGAGAACGGATTTGACGATAAATCTTTTCATGGGCATCTGTCAGAATTGCATGTAAATGAATTCTGTTGTCACTCCTTTCTCAGAAAAAAGCAGAATGGCGAGCAAAAGCAGGATGTAGACCGGCCAGCGGATGAAGAACCGCTGTCTGGAGATCAGGGCGATCACATCGGTCTTCAGGGACGCCAGATCGAAGAAAAACAGCGGGATCAGAGGCAGGCAGGAAAACAGCAGGGCGGGAGCGGACAGCCCCATCTGGAGCGCGCAGCTGTGAAGGTAGGAGGCAGGAGAGCCGATCCCGGAAAACAGGTTCCGGATCACATAGAGCGCGTCTGAAATGGTGGCGGCCCGGAAAAAGATCCAGGCAAAGCAGACCAGCAGGAAGGTGACGGGAACGGTGACGACGCTCAGAAGAGCGTGCAGCCGCCTGTCGGTCTGAAAACGGGAGGTCTTCTGGTTCCAGGGGAAAAATCCTTCGATCACCTGCAGAACGCCGTGAATGCCGCCCCAGAGGACAAAATTCCAGCTGGCGCCGTGCCACAGGCCGCTGACCAGAAAGGTGATCATGACGTTAAGCGCATGACGGACGCGTCCCACCCGGCTTCCGCCCAGCGGAATATAGATGTAGTCCCTCAGCCAGCCGGAAAGGGAAAGATGCCATCTTCCCCAGAAATCCTTGATGGAGGAGGCAAAATAGGGCGAGCGGAAATTGGGAGACAGGCGGATGCCCAGGATCCCGGCGGAGCCCAGAGCGATGTCCGTGTATCCCGAAAAATCGCAGTAAAGCTGAACGGCATAGAAAAAGGTGGCCAGCACCAGGGAAAAGCCGGTATAGGACGGCAGGTCGCCGTAAACCTGATTCACATAGACAGAAAGCCCGTCCGCCAGCACCAGCTTCTTGAAAAATCCCCAGGCCATCAGCTTCAGGCCGTAGGAAGCCTGCCTGTAGTGGAAACGGCGCGGTCTGTGAAGCTGAGGAAGCAGGGAAGCGCCCCGTTCAATGGGGCCCTGCATGACTTTGGGGAAAAAGGAAATATAGACCGCGTAGATCCCGAAATGCCGTTCCGCAGCGCTCTTTCCCCGGTACACGTCCACAAGATAGCTGATGGTCTGGAACAGATAGAAGGAGATTCCGATGGGAAGCGCCAGACGCAGAGTCAGCGGCTGAACGGGAATGGAAAACCGCTGCAGCAGCGCGGCCGCATTTTCCGAAAAGAAATTCAGGTATTTGAAGAAAAAAAGCAGCGCGGCGCAGAACGTCACCGACAGGATCAGAACCGTCTTTCCTGCGGCCGGAGAGCCCGGCTTTGTCCGGCGTCTGCCCGTTTTCTGGCGGGCCGGACGCCGCCCGGCTCCTTCGATATACAGCGCCGCGAAATAGGAGACCGCGGTGGTAAGAAGGAGAACGGGGATGTATGCTGCGCCCCAGGAGGCATAGAAAAAATAACTGGCGGCCAGCAGCAGGGCCCAGCGCCATTTTCCGGGAAGAGCCCAGTACAGCAGGAATATGACAGGCAGAAAAATGGCGTAGCCGAAGGAATTAAACAGCATGGGAGTACCTTTCTGACCGGTTGGTCGTTTTTTTCACGTAGCCTATTATACTACAGGACAGGGGAAATATACAAGCCCGCGCCTACGCGGCAGCGATCCATTCGCCGTACAGAAATTCCTTCCTTTCGGACAGGAAGGAACGGACGTGCTCCACCTGTTCCAGGTAGGCCTGAGCGGCGGCTTCCTCCGGCCGGCAGGATGACGTCCGGGAGGAGTCCGCACCCGGCTCCGCTTCTGCGCTCACCCGCCCCCAGCGCAGATAATCCATGACCGCGCTGGCGGAAAGTTCATCTGCCCACTGCTCCAGGCCGGTTTCCACAAGCTCATTCAGCCAGGGATAGAGAATCTTTTCATAAACGGCAGTCACATCCTGATAGAAGGCGTTGTTGTAATACAGAAGCTGCCACCAGATCAGGCTGCCCGGAATGTCCCGTGCGGAAAATCCGGCAGGATCCATATAGTCGATCCCTTCCTGCGTGCGTTCCACGCCGTAGGCCCAGTCATAGTCCCAGACAGGGCCGGCATACAGAAGGCCGCCCTGATCTTTGTAAAAATACTGGCTGGTGGAGGAGCAGTCGATGTTCTTGCTCACCTCCTCCACCAGATATTTGCCCACAAAGCTCGGAAGATCGATATAGGCGGAAAGCGCCTGATAGTCGTTCAGGCCGACGCTTTCACGCATGACGTTTTCACATTCCTGCAGATAGGAGGAGATGTACTGATACTGGGCTTCGGAAAGATATTCGGGGGACTTGGAGACGAAGTACGCCCCGCTTTCCAGAATGAAGCCGCTGGCTTCGCCCGCGTAGCGGATGGCGTTGTCCGCCTCCAGAAGATAGCCGCCTGAGATATCTTCCGGATCGCTGCCGTAGCTCCACCATTTTCCGGTGACGGAGCTGTTCCAGTCGTCCAGGGTCCGGCCGGTGGTAAGCTGCTGCAGGTTTTTATCGCCCTGGGCGGGATTTTCCTGCGCGGTCAGCTCTCCCAGATCGGAAAGGCCCAGATTTTCCGGGGTGATCCGCTGATACAGCTCGTATACGCCCTCATAACTGTTGTTGATATACAGATCCACCCGGATGCAGGGCATGGCCGCGGTGCCGGCAAGCGTTCCCATCTCGTTGGAGATCCGGTTTCTCAGGAACGTGAGATCGCTGGATGCGATCAGGGAATACTCCGAAGTCGCGCCGTCCATGCCGGGAAGTAAGACGGCGTCGGAAAGGGTGATGTTGTAGGGCTTTTTATCCTGTTCCCAGCTTGTGTTCCCGCGTCCTTTGATCCGGTCAAGCCCGCCGGAATAGAGGGTTTTTCCGTTTTCATCCAGAAAGACCGCCTGCCCGGAGTCGGACTGCTCCTTATCCTCCTGAATGCGGGAAAGATCGTGCTTCAGCGTGAGAAAGACGGAAGGGATGGAGGAACCGGTCAGGACGGAAAGACGCTGGCCGCTGCCGAAGGACCAGGTCTGACCGGAGGAAAGGCGGGAAGGAAGGAGCGCGCTGCTGTTTTCTCCGGAGGTAAGACGCGCTCTGCCGCCCTCCGTCTGCACAAGACGTCCCGCGGCCCAGGAGGGCAGAAAAAGATAGTATTCCCCGGTATCGGAACGCCGGGCATCGATGGAAACGGCAGTCTGTCCGGCAGTCAGCTGTGCGGTAACGGCGTCGGCGCCGCCCCCGGACCGGATGCTGATAAAAGCGGTCTGCGCCTGCTTCAGACCGGAGAGAAAAAACAGGGCAAAAGCGCCCAGAAGCAGGAGCAGACATGCGGCTTTCCACTTTTTGTCCATATGCAACCTCTTAATAAACGGCTTCTCCGTCATGGGAGATAAGGGAAGCGTTCTGTATGTGGCGGAGTGCGGAAACGGAATCCAGAAGCTCCCTTTCCCGCCTGGTCCGGCATTCAATGATGAGATCCGTTCCTTCTGCGGTGCGGCTGCGGGATTTCACCCTGGGGCCTGCGCAGAATTTTTCCACCGTGTTCATGAGCTCGTCCTCCGTGCCCTCCCGGTCCATGTTGATCACCAGGAGGAGGGACGGTCTGCCCTCCGGGATCAGCTCCAGAAGGAACAGGAGAATGGTCACCACCAGGGAAATGAGCAGAGCGAGTTCATAATTGCGGGCGCCCAGGATGATCCCGATGCCGATGGACCAGAAAAGGAACAGAAGATCCTTGGGCTCCTTCACCGCGGTGCGGAAACGGACGATGGACAGCGCGCCCACCATACCGAGGGAGATGACCAGATTGGACTGCATGGCAAGTATGATGCCCGCCGTGATGACGGGAAGGACGCCGAGGACGATATTGAACTGTTTGCTGTAAAAGCCTTTCCTCTGCGACAGATAGTAGACTGCGTAGATGTAAAGGCAGAACAGAATGGCGATCCCCAGCGTGATGCAGATGGAAGCGGTGGACAGGGTGTTGTTTTCCATCGTTTCCAGGAAGGAATTTTTGATGATGTCCTGAAAGCTCATTGGAAAGATCCTTTCTTCAATGCATGTTTGTTATCCATATAAAGGAGTCCTCAGGCTGCCGTATGGATACCGGCGGCAGAGCACGTATTTGGAAAAGACGGTCCGCTCCAGCTTTCCCGTATCCAGAGCCTTTCGGATATGGGAAGGGAGAAACTCATCGTACTTGACCTCCATGATATGCTGTCCCGGGCGCATGACGGGCCGTTTGGGCAGCGCCGGATCCGAAAGGCGGCGGACATGGCCGGAGGAGGCCAGGTTCCGGTCAAAGGTGATGCGCACGTTTCCTTCCATACAGGTGTAAGCGGTGCGCTCATATTCCACAAGGATCCTGGGGGAAAAACGGCGCAGCAGCATCTCGGCCTGCAGAAAGGAAAGCAGGGGCCGGTCCCTGCCGCAGGCGCGGACCGGCCTCCCTTCCAGAAGAGACCGGCATTCCTCAGGGGTGAGAGAGCAGCTTTTTTTCAGGGTGAGGTCATGATCCTTGATCTTCTGCTCCAGCTGGATAAAGCCCATATCCTCGTCATAGATCCGGATCCGCAGCTTGCTGCGCGGGGAGACGCCGCTCAGGTTCTGCCGCAGGGCCGAATCCTGCCAGTCGTCGAAATAGACGCTCCGGATCCGGTAGGCGCCCTCCGGATGAAAGGCGTCCGGCTTCAGAAACGGCCGGATCCTCGCCGTGATGAGGGCGATATCCTGCTCGTTCACCAGATATTTCTGTTCATGTCTGTATTTCCCTCTGAAACGGTCCATCGCCGCTCCTTTCCGCCGGGCATCGTTCCCGGCCGCCCGGTCTTCCGAAAAAAGGCGCAAAAAAGCTGCCCAAGATATAGCTATGCCCGGCTATCTCTCAAACAACACCTTTTAATGCTTATAAAACGATCTCCTCATCCCCAAAAGATGCGGACTTCCTTCTTCCGGAAGGAGAAGGCCTGCCGCATGCTGCCAGTATTATGGCAGGACATGCGGAAAAAGTCAATATGCCGGGAGCAGGATTTTGTGAAATCTGTTAGGATTCAGTTCACTCGTCCGCCAGAACCAGGCAGATGTCGTGCTTGCACGAACAGATGACTGGCTCTGAGCGGACGAAGGGAGCGTCCGTTTATGAGCAAAGGCAGCTGCGAAGCAGCGGAAAGCGCGAAGCGCGGCTTTGCGAATGGCGCGGGGTGAACTGAATTCAGTTCACTCGTCCGCCAGAACGGTAACGGCATCCGGCGCGCAGGAAAAAAGGCCGGCGCAGAAAAGCCTGCACCGGTCTTTTTTTCGGCAGTTAAAAGCAATAGGAAGAAACGGAATTTACTTCGTTTCCGGCGCATGCCACTTCCAGTCGCGTACCTCCGGAAGGTCGATGCCGTACTCATGGATGTACTGCTTGTGCTCCACCAGCTTGTCGTTCATCTGCTGGATCAGATAGGAGCCGCGGTTTCCGAGCTGAGGCAGGTTCTGAATGGCATTTTTCACCAGGCTGAAGCGGTCGATCTCATTCTGCACGCGCATATCGAACGGCGTGGTGATGGTGCCCTCTTCCTTGTAGCCGTATACATGAATGTTGCGGTTCTCCCGGCAGTAGGTCAGCTCATGGATGAGCGTGGGATAGCCGTGGAAAGCGAAGATGATGGGTCTGTCCTTCGTAAACAGCGCATTGTAGTCCGCATCGGTCAGGCCGTGCGGATGCATGGCGGAGGGCTGAAGCTTCATCAGGTCCACCACGTTGATCACGCGGATCTTCAGCTCGGGAAGCGCGTCCCTGAGGATGGTGACAGCCGCCAGGGTCTCCAGGGTGGGGGTATCGCCGCAGCAGGCCATCACGATGTCCGGCTCTTCTCCGGCGTCGTTGCTCGCCCACTCCCAGATGCCGATGCCCTGGGTGCAGTGCTTTACGGCCTGCTCCATGGTCAGCCACTGAGGTCTGGGATGCTTGCTGGTCACCAGAACGTTCACATAGTTCCTGCTGCGGATGCAGTGATCGAAGCAGGACAGCAGGCAGTTGGTGTCCGGAGGCAGATACAGGCGCACCACGTCCGCCTTCTTATTGGAGATATGATCCAGGAAGCCGGGGTCCTGATGGGTGAAGCCGTTGTGATCCTGCTGCCATACGTTGGAGGAAAGGATCAGGTTCAGGGAAGCGATGGACTGCCTCCAGGGAAGCTGGTTGCAGACCTTCAGCCATTTCGCGTGCTGGGCGCACATGGAATCCACCACGCGGATGAACGCCTCATAGCTTGCGAAGAAGCCGTGGCGTCCCGTGAGCAGATAGCCTTCCAGCCAGCCCTCGCACATGTGCTCGCTGAGGAAGGAGTCCATCACGCGGCCGTCATGGGCCAGGAATTCGTCCGTATCCAGAAGCTCGTTGTTCCAGTCGCGGTTGGTTTCCTCGAACACCTTTCCGAGACGGTTGGACATGGTCTCGTCCGGCCCGAAGATACGGAAGTTGCGTGCGTCCTTGTTCAGCTTGAAGATATCCCGCACGAAGCCGCCGAGGACCACCATATCCTGGGACTCCACGGAGCCGGGAGCGGGTACGTCGATGCCGTATCTGCGGAAGTCGGGCATGCGCAGATCGCGCAGCAGCTTTCCGCCGTTGGCATGGGGATTGGAGCCGATCCTTCTGTCTCCCTTCGGAGCCAGGGCCTTCAGCTCGGGGATCAGCCTGCCGTTTTCATCAAAAAGCTCTTCCGGATGATAGCTCATCAGCCAGTCTCTGAGCATGTCAAGATGCTCCGGCTGATCCATCATGATCGGAACCTGATGGGCGCGGAAGGAGCCTTCGATCTGCTTGCCGTCCACCACCTTCGGGCCGGTCCAGCCCTTGGGCGTGCGCAGTATGATCATGGGCCATTTGGGTCTGGCGGTATCGTGGTTTTCTCTCGCGTTTTTCTGGATGGCCTTGATGTCGTCCATGGCGGCGTCCAGCGCCTCCGCCATTTTGCGGTGCATTTCCATGGGAACGTCGCCTTCCACAAAGTAAGGTTTCCAGCCGCAGCCGTCGAAGAAATGCTCCAGCTCTTCATGGCTGTTGCGGGCGAATACCGTGGGGTTGCTGATCTTGTAGCCGTTTAAGTGCAGGATCGGGAGCACGGCGCCGTCCGTTTCCGGATTCAGGAATTTATTGCACTGCCAGGAGGTGGCAAGAGGGCCCGTCTCCGCTTCGCCGTCGCCCACGATGCAGGCGGCCACCAGATCGGGGTTGTCAAATACCGCTCCGAAGGAATGCGCCAGGGAATAGCCGAGCTCGCCGCCCTCATTGATGGAGCCGGGAGTTTCGGGAGCCACATGGCTGGAGATGCCGCCCGGGAAGGAGAACTGCTTGCACAGCTTCTTCAGGCCGTCCATATCCTCGCCGATGTTGGGATACACCTCGCTGTAGGTGCCCTCCAGATAGGTGTTGGCCACGAAGAAATTTCCGCCGTGGCCGGGGCCGGATACCAGGATCATGTCCTGATCATACTTCTTGATGACACGGTTCAGATGCACATAGATAAAGTTCTGACCGGGAACGGTTCCCCAGTGTCCCACGATCTTCTTCTTCACGTGATCCAGCGTGAGCGGTTCGCGAAGAAGGGGGTTGTCCAGCAGGTAAAGCTGTGCGGCGCCGAGATAGTTGGCGGCGCGCCAGTAGGCATCCATTTTCTTCAGATATTCATCTGTGAGCGGCTGCCGTTCTTCGATCTCCATGTTTGCCATAGGGCTATCCTCCTTTTCCTGATATGACGATTGTCTGTCAAATATATATTAAACTTTTTCCGGGTATCGGGCAATGGGAAATTGCCAGAAAATCATATTTTTTTGGTGAAATTCACGAAAACAGAAAGGAAAAGGGGAAACTCCCCCAACTCCTTTTTTTAGCATGTAGACGAAAATATATTTTTATATAGACAATAATACATTTATGCATTAAAATAATCTGTATCCATTTCAATATCCCGTTTCTGCCGCTCCTGGTTACAGGGCGTCTGTTCTGCTTTGGGGATAAACTCTTCTTTTTTTTCTTGACGGATGGATAAAGGGAACGTGAATGAACCGCAACACAGAGTGTCTGCTGCTGATGAATGACTGCCTGCGGCGGGAGGCGGAGGTCTCCGCCCGTGCAGGAAGAGGAGGGAGGACTTTGTCATGCTGGTTTTTGAACTGCCTTTGCAGATTTATTTCCTGACCCCGGTCCCGGCGGAACGGGTCTCCGGCAGGATCGCCCGCCTGATCGACGCCGTTATGGGAAAGGACGAAGGAAAGGAGGGCCGGAGGATCCTGTTCTGGCCCTATACCTTTGATCAGCCCTGCCCGCTGGAGGCGAAGCATATCTATCTGGAGGGAAAGATCTATACGGTGCGCATCCGGACGGTCAGCCAGGAGCTTGCGGAATTTTTTGCCAGGCGGCTTCCCGGAGCGGGAAACGACAGCATGCACGTGCTGGGCGGAGAGCTGCGGCTGATCCCGCAGCACATCCTGGAGCGGGTGCATTCCCTGACTCCCGTGGTGGTGAAGACGGAACGGGGCTATTGGCGCAATCAGATGCAGGTGGAGGAATATGCGAAACGGCTGAAGGAGAATCTGATCCGCAAATACAATTTTTTTGAGAACGCAAACCTGTCCGGAGAGTTCCCTCTGTTCCGGGAGATCGAATTCCTGAACCGCAAGCCTGTCCGGGTGGCGCAGAGCAATATTTTTCTGCTGGGAGATAAAGTGAGCCTGACGGCCGCTTCCAACGCCGCCGCGCAGGAGCTTCTGTACATGGCGCTCGGGACGGGCGTCGGAGAAAACAATGCCAGAGGCTGCGGCTTTCTGGGATATCGGTTTCGATGATGAAGAACGTATAAAGAGACAGAGAAAAAGAGAAAAAAGGAGCGATCCCGTGCCGCTGTTTACTGACAGGACGGCGGGCCGGAGAAGGTTCCTTTTTTTCATTTCCTGTTATATAATAACGGCATAGGAAAAGAGGGAGGCGGATTTGCGCCGAAGCGTCGCAGATCCCGAGAATACAAATCCCGTTACGGGATTTGTATTCTTGCGCAGACGCCGAACTGGAGGTTCGGCGCGCGCGCCTCAGCGCAAAGCGCTTCGGCAAGGAGGTAAAAATGAAGCTGTTTCGCAGGGGACAGGAGTCCCGGAGTGAGCAGAGCCGGGAAGGGATGCGGCCTGCCGTAAAAAGCAGCATCTGCACCGGAGAGAGGGTGGCGGGCTTTCTGGACGCCGGCGGGAGATTTCAGGATGTGATGCTGATCGAGGGAGAGGAAGACCTGGCGCTTTTCTGCAGAAGATACGGCGTGAGGAAAGAGGAGATCCGGCAGATTTATTAGGAGCCGCCGAGCCGGGAAGGAAAAGACGCGCGAGAAAAACAAAAAAGGAAAGCCGCGCGGGGCGGCGGGAAAGGAGAGGGAACAGATATGAGCGGAAAAAAGATCGGAGTGCCGCTGGAGGGATTCGGGCAGCTGTGCCGGAGCGCGGCGGCGCAGGGAGCGGTGCTTCTGAAAAACGAAAGAGAGACGCTGCCGGTGACAGGCGGAGAAAAGCTGGCTGTGTTCGGCAGGATCCAGAAGGATTATTACCGGAGCGGAACAGGATCGGGAGGGGCGGTGAACGCGCCCTATGCGACCAATCTGTTAGACAGCCTGAGGGAGTGCGATAACCTGCAGGTGGACGAAGCGCTCGCGGCGGTGTATGAGGAATGGATCCGGGAGAATCCTTTTGACGATGGCGGCGGCGTATGGGCCGGAGAGCCCTGGTGTCAGAAGGAGATGGAAGTTTCGGAGGATCTGGCGCGCGCGGCTGCCTCGCGGGCGGACAAGGCTCTGGTGGTGATCGGCCGCACGGCCGGAGAGTCGAAGGATTATGAGGATCTTCCCGGAGGCTTCCGGCTGAGTGAAGAGGAAGAACGGCTGCTGCGGACGGTCACGAAATATTTTGACAGGACGGCGGTGATCCTGAACGTTTCCTGCATCATCGATATGAGCTTCCTGGATCTGCCCTTTGAGAATCCGATCACGGCGGTGCTCTACGTGTGGCACGGGGGACAGGAGGGAGGCCGCGCGGCGGCGGATGTGATCAGCGGCCGCATGACGCCCTGCGGAAAGCTGGCGGATACCATCGCGGGCGGCATCGGGGATTATCCGTCCACCGCTAACCACGGGAATCTGCTGGAAAATGTCTATCAGGAGGACATTTATGTGGGTTACCGCTATTTTGAGACCTTCGCGCCTGAGAAGGTGCGCTTCCCCTTCGGCTTCGGCCTGTCCTACACGACCTTTGCCGTGGAGACGGACTGCGCGCGGGTCAGAAACGGCCGGATCCGGATCCCCGTCCGTGTACGCAATACGGGAAGCCGCTATGCGGGAAAGGAAGCGGTGCAGGTCTATTACAGCGCGCCGCAGGGAAGGCTGGGACGTCCGGCGAAGGAGCTTGCCGCCTTTGCGAAGACCGGACTGCTGCAGCCGGGAGAGGAAGAGGAGCTGACGCTTTCCTTCCCGGTTTCCGCCATGGCGGCCTATGACGACGGCGGCTATACGGGAAACCGTTCCTGCTATGTGCTGGAGGAAGGACTGTATGAAATCTATGCGGGAACCAGCAGCCGGGATCTGACGCGCGTGCCGGTCGTGGAAGAAGACGGAAGGGCAGCCGCGGAAGACGGCGCGGCTGCTGCGGAAGAAAAGGGCGCTCCGGAGGACCAGAAGGCGGAGGAAGGCCTGCGGATCCCCGCTCTCCTTGTGACAGAGCGGCTGGAGGAGGCCTGCGCGCCGCAGAAGAGCTTCACCCGCCTGGTACCCGGAGCGCGCAGGGCGGACGGAACCTGGGAGCCCGCGGGGCAGGAGGTCCCGGCTGCGTCGGTGTCTCTGGAAAAGCGGATCGCGGACCGGCTTCCCGGCGCGCTGACGCAGACCGGAGATCAGGGCATCCGCCTGCAGGACGTGAAGGAGGGGAACGCTTCTCTGGAGGCTTTTGCGGCCCAGCTTTCCGCGGAGGAGATGGCCGTTATGGTCCGGGGCGAGGGAATGTGCAGCCCCAGGGTAACGCCGGGCGTCGCCTCCTGCTTCGGAGGTCTGACCGACAGGCTGCAGAAGGAGTACGGGATCCCGGTGGCGGCGGCCTCCGACGGCCCCTCCGGCATCCGCATGGATGTGGGCGCTTTGGCCACTCAGGTGCCCATCGGGACCCTTTTGGCCTGCACCTTTGATGAAAAGCTGGTGGAGGAGCTGTATGTGATGGAGGGGAAGGAGCTGGTGAGAAATGAGATCGACACCCTTCTCGGACCGGGGCTGAATCTGCACCGCAATCCCCTAAACGGAAGGAATTTCGAATATTTTTCCGAGGATCCTCTGCTGACCGGAAAGATGGCGGCGGCCAACGTGCGCGGCATCCGGAGAGGCGGCTCCCACGCCACCATCAAGCATTTTGCCTGCAACAGCCAGGAAGCGGAGCGCAATAAGGTCAACGCTGCGGTGTCGGAGCGGGCGCTGCGGGAGCTGTATCTGAAGGGCTTTGAGATCGCCGTGAAGGAGGGCGGGGCGGACAGCCTGATGACCGCCTACAATCCGGTAAACGGACACTGGTGCGCCTCAAATTATGATCTGAACACCACCATCCTCAGGAACGAATGGGGATACAGGGGGATCGTGATGACGGACTGGTGGTCCACCATGAACGACTGCGCGAAGGGGGGAAAAGAGAGCCCTTCCAACACGGCAGCCATGATCCGGGCGCAGAACGATCTGTATATGGTCGTGGACAATCTGGCAGCGGAGAGAAATCCCATGCGGGACAATACCCTGGAGGCGCTGGAGAGCGGAAAGCTGACTCTGGGCGAGCTGCAGAGATGCGTGATGAACATCTGCCGTTTTCTGCTGAACGCGCCGGTGATGGAACGGTTCGGAAACGGAGAAGAGGAAGAGCCGGAGCGGATCCCCGCCCTGCCGGATCCGGAAGGTACCGGGGCCGGGACGCGGGAGGGTTCCGGATCCGCCGCGCGGGCGGAATGCATCCGCCTTTGCGCTCCTTCCGATATCCCTCAGTCCTTCCGGATGCCGGATCCGGGGATCCGGCACGTGCGGGTCTGCATGAAATACGACAATAAGGATGCCAGGGCCCAGTCGGCCTGCAATCTGCTCTTAAACGGCGTCCGTTTTGCCACGCCGCAGATCTCCGGTACGGGCGGAAGGAGCGTGATCCGGGACCAGGGGGATGTTCTTCTGGAGGCCGGCAGATACGAACTGACGCTGCAGGAGACCAAAATGCCCGGGATGACAGTGGAATGGGTGGAATTTGTGCCGGCCGATGATCCGGCGCGGTAAAAAGGAAACAAGGGCCTCACAGCCCCATGTCCCGGATCAGAAACGCGATCTGATAGGGAAACAGTTCCTCCGGCGAGGAAAGGCTGCAGTGAAGGAGCTGCCGCATGTTCCGGATGCGGTAGCTGACCGTGTTGCGGTGGATGAATACGGCTTCGGCGGTCTTTGCCAGACTGCGGTCATTTTCGATGTAGGCGCGCAGAGTCTGCGCATAGCGGCGGTCATAGGCGTCCAGAGGAGCCAGAAGGCTGTCGGCGTAATCCTTTAGCAGCTCCGGGTCGGAAGAAGAAAACAGGATGGCGAACACTCCCATCCGGTCAAAATCCACGATCCTGCGGCCCATGGAGCAGGCCATCCGGAGCGCGGTCCGGGCGCGGTCCAGGGCCGGCTTCAGATTCCGGATCCCCGTACAGGCAGGCCCGATGCCAAGATGAAGGCGGCCGTCCGCGAAAAAATCCGCGAACAGCCCCTCTATCTGCCGGGTCAGCTGCGGCACATCTGCCTCGGGCAGATCGTTGACGGAAAGGATCCATGTCTCGTTCAGCTCCAGAAGGAAGTAGGGAAAACGTATTTTGGCGCCGTATTTCCACAGGCCGAATACGTTTTCCAGCCGCAGGACGGCCTGACGGAACAGGACCCGTTCCTCCGCCGTGAGAACGGGCTTCAGGCAGAAGATCCGGAAAGTCCCGTCCGGGTGGAAACGGCTTCCGAGCTCTTCCCGGAAGTCTTCCGGAACTTCTTTTCCCTGAAGCAGGCGGATGAACAGCGCGCTGCTTTCCGCCTCCCGGTGGGACTGCTGCATGATCCGCATGCAGTAGTCCTGGATGAGCTGTGCGACGGAGATCTCCCAGGGCATTTCCAGAAGGGGAAAATCATGCTGCCCGCACCAGAGGATGACGTCTTCGGGAACGGCGGAGAGATATCGTCCCGTGTTGACGATGATGCCGGCGCAGCCGGCTTTTTTCATGGAGACGGCCAGCTTCAGAAGCCAGCCTTCCGTTCCGGCCTTGATGCCCGTGGTGACCGCAAGTTCGGTCCCGCCGAAGCGGCTGACGATGGTCTCGTCCTCCACCATATGCACCCAGCTCACCACGCTGTCCATGCCGCGCTCTCCGGCCAGGAGGCGGAGCTGATACTGTTCTCTGGTCTCTTCAAACAGCTCCTGAAAACGAACCGCCATATATTCCTCCTTTTTTCAGACTGTTTTTTATCGGATTCGAATATTTCTGAAAATTTATACTGTAAGCACAAATTTTCTTTCTATTTTCAGATTAACAGATGATATACAGAAAGTCCATAAGGGGTTACAATAAAATCAGAAAAAGGGAAAAGAGATACGGTGTTCCCGGACGGAAAGAAGGGACGCCGCAGACGGCAGGGAGGGTTGAATATGATCGCGTTTGGTCTGAATATTTCGGAAAATCTGGAAAATGAATGGCAGGAAACGCTTTATCCGGAATGGGTCAAAACGGAGAGACTGTATAACTGCGAGAATTTCACCCGCATTTTTTCCGGAAGGAGACAGCTCCTGGAAAGGCTTCTGAATTTCGGAATGAAAAGAAAGGGAACCTGTGCGTGACACACAAAGGAAGAAGGCCGGCGAAGAAGAGGAAAAGGGCCGCCATGCGGCGGCCCGGCCGGCAGAAAGAAACATGAGGAAGCCGCCCGCATCCTGAGAAAAGGAACGGGCGGCTTCCTCATGTCGTGTCAGACCGCGCTCCGGCGTCAGTCCCTGCCGAATACAGATTCGTCCAGCCTTCTCATGGCTTCCTTCACCAGAGAAAGGGGAAGGGCGAGATTCAGGCGGATGGCCCAGGGACGGTGGAACGGGCGGCCGTCCTGCCAGATCACTCCCACAGCGATGCCGGCCCGGATCAGCTCGTCCATGCTCATGTTATGGCGCCGGCACCATTCCTCACAGTCCAGATAGAGCATATAGGTGCCTTCCGGCTTCGCCAGCTTCACGCCTTTAAAATTCTCACGGATATACTGATACGCATAGTCCACGTTTTCCGTCAGCACAGTTTTCAGCTCATCCAGCCATTCCTGTCCTTCCGGGCGGTATGCGCCGATGAGGGCGTGCATGGAGAGCACGTTCATGCTGTTGTAGTGGCTGAGTCCGGACTGTTTTACTACCCGGTCTCTCAGGTACGGATCATAAATGATGTGATAGGAGCCGATCAGCCCGGCAAGGTTGAAGGTCTTGGAGGGCGCGTAGATGGCGATGGTCCTGTTCCTGGCATCCTCACTCACAGACTGGGTGGGGATGTGCTTATGGCCAGCAAGCGTCAGGTCGGACCAGATCTCGTCGGAGATCACCACGCAGTCGTTTTTCCGGTAGATCTCCATGGCGGCTTCGATCTCTTCCCGTTCCCAGACCCGTCCGCAGGGATTGTGAGGAGAACAGAAGACGGCGAAGTGGATGTGGTTTTCCCGGATCTTTCTGTCCATATCCTCGTAGTCCATCCGCCACACGCCGTTTTCATCCTGCTTCAGGTCGCTTAACACGATCTTTCTGCCATTGTTCTCCAGGGTGCCGGTAAAGCCGATATAGGTGGGAGAGTGCAGGAGCACGGCCTCCCCGGGGGCGGTGAACGCCTGCAGGGCGGAGGCGACGCAGCCCAGCACGCCGTTTTCATAGCCGATGGCTTCCCTGGTCAGTCCTTCCACGCCGTTTCTGGTCTTCTGCCAGGAAATGATGCTGTCATAATATTCGTCCGAGGGGTCGAAATAGCCGAAGGCCGGATGCTTCGTCCTCTCGATGACCGCTTCCTGGATGGTGGGAGCCGTGGCAAAGTTCATGTCGGCCACCCACATGGGGATCCTGGAAAAACCCTCCTTTATGGAAGCGTCCGGAAAGGGAATGAGATCCACCGCGATGGCATCCTTTCCCCTTCTGTCGATGATGGAAGTAAAATCGTATTTCATGGTCATTCTCCTTTTGTGATGTCTGTCCGCCGTTTTTGCCCGGCGGCATTGATCCGATCCGGCTCTGCGCAGCCGTTTTAAGGATTATACCACGTGCGCGGGGGAGAAGAAAAGAGGGGGTTCGTCCGGCTTTGACAGGAACAGGCAGCCCGAAGGCTTCCGGGGAATTATTTTGCCCATACAGGTTGACAGCCGTTTCCTTATCATGTTATTACAGACAGAAGAAAGAACAGAAGCGCCGGCGGCCCGCCGGGACAGGACGGCGGGGCCGTGAAGAACGCGGCGGACCGCAGAAAAGAACGCCGCCGGCGGAAAGCGCTGACCAATCAGGAAATGGGAGGAAATCATGGAAAACAGATATGCAACCGGAGCTCATAATCCATTTCTTCCGCTGGGAATCTATATCCCGGACGGGGAACCCAAGGTCTTTGACGGGAGGGTCTATCTGTACGGCTGAAAGGATGTGTTCGGGGGAGAGTACTGCTGTC
>CALWGL010000042.1 GCA_944380025.1 uncultured Lachnospiraceae bacterium | reverse complement strand
GAGACAGCCGCGCTGATGAGATACTTTAAAACATCAGATCCGGAGGACAAAAGCCAGGGGGCTCTGTCGGAACGGGTTCATTTCCTGAAATGCGAGAAAGAAGGGATAGAGGTTATGTGTGAAATTACAGAAGAAATCTATGAAATCGGGAAAAACGAAGGAAGAGAGGAAGGCCGGGAAGAGGGCAGAGAAGAAGGCAGAGAAGAAGGGATACTCCTTGGGAAGACAGAGACAGCGAAAAAAGCGGCCCGGAATATGGCGGAAAGAGGGGCGGCGGCGGAGGTGATCGCGGAGATCATTGAGGAGAGCGTGGAAACCGTGCGGCAGTGGCTGGAGACGGCGGCACTGCCTTGCCTGAGCAGGAAGGATCTGATACAATAGGGTGACCCAAAACAGAAAGAGGGAGGATGAAACGAAACATGAAAAGGGAAAGAAGGCCGGCGGACTGTCATGTGCTCGCGTGGGAGCCGTCAGGGCTGTATCGGGGAAAAATGGAATGGCAGGAGGGATCCGCGCCGGAAGGAGGACCGGCAGAAGGAAGAACGCCGGCAGGAAGGCCGGCGGCAGGCCTTTCGGACGGATGCGTTCTTTTTACCTGCCCGCAGGAGGGGCTGGATTATCTGCTTTATGCGGCGGACCGGGACGGGGATGTGTGTCTTTCGGACTACAGCTGGCTGTGCCTGGAGCCGGAGGTGCTGGAGGAGCATTCCATGTGCTTCCAGCTGTCCTTTTATGAAAGCAGACAGGAGCGGCCGGAGGAGAAAAGGCCGGCGCGGGAGGCGGATATGCGCATCATCTTCGGGCTTCTTCCGGGGATCCGGACCATGGTGCCCTTTGATTTCCGGATCCTGGACAGCCAGGTGATCTTCCCGGAGCGGACGCCGGGAAGGCTGAAAATGAGCATTTTTGGAAAGCCGGTGCGGCTTTCGGATGTGAAGGAGATCAGGCTTCAGACCGCGCCGGGGTTTGAAACCTTCCGCTTTGCGGCGGGAGCGTGCTTCCTGTCGAAGGAATTTCCGGATTACGAGCTTCCAAAGAAGCGTCTGATCGACGATCTCGGACAGTGGACGCAGAAGGAGTGGAAGGGAAAGGTAAAGGACAGGCAGGAGTGCACCCGCCTTTTACAGGAGCTTCTTTCCCGTGCGGAGGAGGCAGAAGAGGAGGAGAGAAGGCGGGGAAGCGCCTTTGCCTTCCCGGACTGGGACGCTTACGGAGGCTGGACGAAGAAGAAATTCCGGAAGACCGGATGGTTTCATGTGGAGCGGGAAAACGGAAGATACTGGCTTGCGGATCCGGAGGGGAACGCCTTCCTCTCCACGGGTCTGGACTGCATCAATCCGGGCGAAGGAACGCGCCTGTCTCCCGTTCTGCCCTTTGTGGGAGAGAAGGAAAGAGAGGACTACCGGAAGGCGCTCGCGGCGGATGAGAGCGCGGGAGCAGGAAACGGGCAGTCCAGGAACAGCCATGGAAGAGGCGGAAGGAGAGCATATGATTTTCACAACTACGGAGTGGAGAATCTGAAGGCGGCCTTCGGGGAAAACTGGAAGGAATGCTGGATGAAGATCATCCGGTATGACCTGTGCTCCTGGGGGATCAACACCATCGGGAACTGGTCGGACCGGGAGTTCATCCGTTTTGCCAGGCTGCCCTATGTGATCCCTCTGGATTCGTTTTCCGAAGAAGGCTTTCCTCATACGGAAACGGCCATATTCCGGGATTTCCCGGATGTGTTCGCGCCGGAATACGGGGAATCCGCAAAGCGGTATGCCGAAGGCCTCGCGCCCTTTGCTTCGGATCCGCTGCTGATCGGGTATTTTATGAGAAACGAGCCGGAGTGGGCCTTTGTATACGGGCTGAACATCGCGGAGGAAATGCTGGCCAACCCGGCGCAGACTGCCTGCCGCAGGGTTTTTGAGGAGCGGATGAGGGAAAAATACGGCCGGATCGACCGCCTGAACGAGGCGTGGCACACCTCCATTGCCGGCTTTGAAGGGCTGCGGCAGCCGATCTATAAGGCCGCCTCTCTGTCCGGCGCGGCGGAGGCGGATCTGAAAGCCTTTTCGGAGGAAATGATCACCCGCTATGTGGAGATCCCGGCAAAGGCGCTCCGTCTGGCGGACGCCAATCATATGAACCTGGGGATGCGTTATGCCTATCTGACGGATAGGAGCCTGCTGTGCGGGTCGCAGTATTTTGACGTATTTTCCATCAACAGCTACCAGATCACGCCCCTGGAGCCGATAACGAAGGCGGCGGACTGGCTGGACAAGCCGGTGATGGTGGGAGAGTTTCATCAGGGCGCGCTGGATGCGGGCCTTACCGCCCACGGGATCCGCGGCGTGACGAGCCAGAAGGAGCGCGGGTGCGCCTATCGCTATTATCTGGAGCAGGGGCTGACCCATCCTCATTTCCTGGGCGCACACTATTTCCAGCTCAACGATCAGAGCTGCCTGGGGCGCTTCGACGGGGAAAATTATCAGATCGGCCTGATCGACGTATGTATGCGGGAATATCAGGAGATGGCTGACGCCATGCGCGCCTGCCATGCGGATATGTACCGGGTGGCGGCGGGAGAGAAGGCCGCGTGGGATACGGTTCCGGAGGACATCGAGCCGATCCATTATTAGGCCTCCATACAGTTTTCAGGTTCCCATGCAGTATCAGGTCTTTATACAGGAAAAAATGTCGGCGGCAGGAGTCCGGTCATACGGCGTCTGCCGCCGATCTGCGTTTGGAACGGCAGGCCGTCATGTTGACGGGAACGGCCCTTTGCCGGTATCCGGCGGAAAAGAATTATGAAAATCGACAGGAAATCGGTTTCAAAAAATTAACGGTTTTAGAATATACAGAGTTCTCATATAGCGATCATAAAACGTCAGAATAAACAAAAAAGGGGCCAAACAGGCGCGCGGAAGGAAGATAAAAACAGCAGTTTAGACAAAAAATACAGGAAGTTCTTTTTTTTTTGTGCAAACCGTTGACTTTGTCCGGTGCAGGACTTATAATTGCCCTATGAAATGGGATTCATAATCATGCATCTGGACAGATTGTGCAGTCTGCCCAATGGGAACAGGAGGGAATGTAGTGAAAAATTCAAAAACCGCATCGCCTAAAGTGCGGATGCAGAACGGCGTGCCCAAAAGATCATTTTTCAGGAATCTGGTGCGCTATCGTGTACTGCTGCTGATGTGCCTGCCGGCCATTCTGTTTTTCTTCTTTATCAGCTATGTGCCGCTGCCGGGCATCTGGATCGCCTTCGTGGATTACAACGTCCGCGACGGTATCTTCGGAAGTGAATTCGTGGGATGGAGGAACTTCGAGTTCCTGGCCTCCTCCGGAAAGCTGTGGAGCCTGACGAAGAACACGATCCTGTACAACCTGGCGTTCATCCTGCTGGGCAACTTCCTGGCTGTGTTCATGGCCATCCTGCTCAACGAGCTTCGGAGCAAATGGTTCAAGAAGGTATCTCAGACGCTGATGTTCCTGCCTTACTTCATTTCGCAGGTTCTGGTGGGCGTGCTGGTTTACAACATGCTGAACTATGATACGGGCTTTGTCAACGGAATCCTGAGTTCTCTCGGCCTGGAGAGATGGCAGCCCTATTCCAATCCGAACGTATGGCCTGTGATCCTGGTCATCGTGTACCTGTGGCAGCAGACCGGTTACAACTCGGTGGTTTACTTCGCTTCCATCATGGGCATCGATATGGAGATGATCGAGGCGGCCAAGGTGGACGGCGCCAACGGCTTCCAGAGAATCCGCTACATCCTGCTTCCCAGCCTGAAGCCCACCATCATCATCCTGCTGCTGTTCGCACTGGGCGGCATCGTAAAGGGCAACTTCGGACTGTTCTACAACATCATCGGAACCAACACGCTGCTGTACAACACTACCGATATCATTGAGACCTACGTATACCGCGCGACGCTGGTTGACTTCAACTTCTCAACCGCATCCGCAGTAGGCTTCTATCAGTCAGTGGTCGGATTTGTGATCGTTATGGTCGTGAACTTTATTGTTAAGAAGATAGAACCGGATTATTCCCTGTTCTAAGAAAGGTTGGAAGCGATATGGCAAAGAACAGTAATAATTACGAACAGGGCACCAAGGTAAAGCTTGGCGTATCTGATATGATCATCCGCGGCTTCGGTTATATCCTCATCACTTTTTATGCCGTATGCTGCGTTATCCCCTTCGTGATCATTCTGGGGACTTCGTTTACAAGTGAATCTTATGTTACCTCAAAGGGCGTGACGCTGATCCCCCCCGCAGGTGAATTTACCCTTTCCGCCTATCAGATGGTACTGGAGGGCGGCAGGATCTGGCAGTCCTACATCCTGACCATCACCATGACGCTGGTCGGCACCTTCCTTGGCCTGATGTTCATCTCCATGGCGGGTTACGCGCTGCAGAGAAGGGATTTCCCGTTCCGCAATGCGATTTCCTTCTACATTTACTTCACCAGCCTGTTTTCCGCAGGACTGGCGCCCTACTACCTGACCATGACCCAGCGCTATCATCTGAGAGACAGCTACCTGGCGGTGCTGATCCCGCTGCTGATGAGTCCCTGGCTGGTCATCCTGATGAAGAACTTTGTAAAGGCGATCCCGCACGAGATCTCCGAATCCGGTAAGATCGACGGGGCGGGGGATATGAGGATCTTCGTATCCCTGATCCTTCCCATGCTGAAGCCGGCTCTGGCCACCATCGGCCTGTTCCTGGCTCTGGGCTACTGGAACGAGTGGTACCAGTCCTCTCTGTTCCTGACCAGCCGCGTGGATATCAAGCCCCTTCAGTATTATCTGTATGAGGTCGTAAACAAGGCGGACGCCCTGAGAAATTCCGTGGCATCCCAGTATGTATCTGTCGGCAATCTGCCTACTGAGACGGTAAAGATGGCCAACGCCATGCTGGCCACCGGCCCCATCATCCTTCTGTATCCTTTCGTGCAGAAGTACTTCATCAGCGGCCTTACCGTAGGCGCGGTAAAGGGCTGATGCAGCGTCTGGCTTCCCGCAACCGGAAGGCAGATCGGATAAACTACATATGGTCCTGATTCCCATCCGTGGGAATTGGAGATAAATCTTACCCAACAACAAGAACGGAGGTAAAGTATGAAAAAGAAGTTAGTAGCAATCCTGCTGACTGCAGCCATGACCCTGAGTCTGGCAGCGTGCGGCGGAGGCGGCGATACCGCATCCAACGCTCCTGCGGACGATGCTGCGGCCAGCACCGAAGAAGCGGCTGCGGACGATGCTGCGGCAGCTGACACGGATGAAGCGGCCACCGAGGAAGCGGCTGCGGAGATCGACCCTAACGATCCCTGGGCAGGATGGGCCGATATCGATACGTCTGAGCCTGTAGTGATCAACTACCTGTGCGTCAGCGACAAGCCCACCAATCCGGATACGGATGAGATGATGGAGGTTCTGAACGGAATCCTTCAGGAGAAGGTGAACGCAACCCTTCAGCTGAACTATGTTGGATGGACCGACTACCTTGCAAACTACAACCTGCTTCTGGCTTCCATGGACGGTTCCGTGGATCTGGTCGTAACTGCTGACGACTGGCTGGATGCCTGGCAGAACGTAGACAGAGGCGCATTCATGGAGATCCCGGATGAGATGATCCAGACCTATGCTCCCGCTACCTGGCAGCAGGTAGACGAGTTCGGCGACTGGGATATGTGCCGCTACACGGATGGAAACATCTATCTGATCCCCGAAGACAACTACAAGCAGTGGACCAACCACGGCTTCATCTATCGTCTTGACTGGGCGAGAGAGGCCGGCCTTGAGGACGGCGTACACAGCTGGGACGACATGACCACTTACTTCCAGTACTGCCTGGACACCTTCCCGGATATGATTCCCTGGGATGTGAACGGCGGAAGCTCTGTTTCCGAGTGTACCGGAGGTTTCCTGGCTTCTGCAGGAGCTGAGACCTATCCTCTGATCGGTATCAGCGCAGGTATCGTAGGATACGCTGACAATCAGGTGAAGTGCCAGTATCTGGAAGAGACCGACGCTCTGGTTGAGTACGGCAACCTGATGAAGAGCTGGGCTGAGATGGGCGTTTGGAGAACCGACGTTCTGAACAACTCCACCTCCGATACCAGACAGGCGTTCAGAGAAGGCCGCGGCGCGGTTGACCAGCATCATACCGAGACCTGGACCGATCTGTGCAGCCCTGGAAACCCGAACAACGTATTCTATCAGGAAGATGAAGACGCAGAAGCAGGCTTCTTCTGGTTCGGCGAAGAGAATGATTTCCTTGTAAACCTGTCCATCCTTCACGGCGCGCTGGCTCTGTCTTCCGGCAGCCAGAACCCTGAGAGAGCTCTGATGGTTTATGACCTGATCAGAAATGATCCTGAGTGCTATCGTCTGTTCATGTACGGTATCGAAGGCGAGCAGTATGTGCTGGTTGGCGATAACGAGTATGAGAGACCGGAAGGCTACGTAGACAGCGAAGATAAGGTTGATACCGCATTCTGGGCTGGCCGTAACGACGATGTGGGACTGAGAGACGCTACCCGTAACTGGGATGCCATCGACGCTCTGTATGCTGAGTACGACGCAGTTGCAGTTGACAACCCGTACCTGCAGTTCATTCCTGTAACGGACGAGATCAGCGGAACCATGAACACCCTGAACGAGATCGTTACCAACTACACCAGACTGCTGACCCATGGCCAGTTCCAGGGCACCGCAGAAGAGTGTGTTGCTGAATTCCAGGATCAGCTCCGTGCTGCCGGCGTTGAAGATGTAATCGCAAACGTGCAGGCTCAGATGGATGCTTTCTATGGAACGGCTGCAGAATAATGCAACAGTCATAGCCGAGTAACAGATACAGGATCTGTTTTTCATACGGCAGGTAAGAGGGTATGGACAGTGAATGTCCATGCCCTCTTTTTTTCAAAGACCCGCCGGAGGGCGGGCGCAACGGAAGGAAAGCGGCGCAGGCCGCCTGGAAAGAAGTGAGGAGGTTATGGATGAGCAGATTTGAGATCACTGATAATTTTTACCTGGATGGAAAGCCCTTCCGGATCATCTCCGGCGCGATCCACTATTTCCGTGTGGTACCGGAGTACTGGCGGGACAGACTGGAAAAGCTGAAGGCCATGGGAGCCAATACGGTGGAGACCTATATCCCCTGGAACATGCATGAGCCGAAGAAGGGAGAGTTCCATTTTGACGGCATGCTGGATATCCGGAAGTTTGTGGGGATTGCCCAGGAACTGGGCCTGTATGTGATCCTGAGACCTTCCCCGTACATCTGCGCGGAGTGGGAGTTCGGAGGACTTCCCGGCTGGCTCTTAAAGGAGGACGGGATGCGCCTGAGAGGCTGCTACGAGCCCTTCCTGAAGCATATCAGAGAGTATTATGACGTGCTGTTTCCGATCATCACGCCCCTGCAGATCGATCAGGGCGGCCCGGTGATCCTGATGCAGGTGGAAAACGAGTACGGCTATTACGGAGACGATACGGCCTATCTGGAGACCATGCGCGGATATATGGTGGAGAGGGGCGTGACGGTGCCGCTTGTGACCTCCGACGGCCCCATGGATGAATCCCTTTCCTGCGGCCATCTGCCCGGGGCGCTGCCTACGGGAAATTTCGGTTCCCGGACGAAGGAGCGCTTCCAGGTGCTTCAGAAGTATACGGAGGGCGGCCCTCTGATGTGTACGGAGTTCTGGGTGGGGTGGTTTGACCACTGGGGAAACGGCGGCCACATGAGGGGCAACCTGGCGGAGAGCGTGCAGGATCTGGACGACATGCTGGAGCTGGGCCATGTGAACATCTACATGTTTGAGGGCGGCACCAACTTCGGATTCATGAACGGCTCCAACTACTATGACGAGCTGACGCCGGACGTGACCAGCTACGATTATGACGCGGTTCTTTCCGAGGACGGCCAGATCACGGAGAAGTACAGAAGATACCAGGCTGTGGTGGCAAAGCACGCGCCGGTGCCGGAGGTGGAGCTTAGCACGGATATCCGCAGGAAAGCCTACGGAAAGCTGGCCTGCGAGGCGAAGGTGGGGCTGTTTGAATCCCTTTCCGACCTGTCGGAGCCTGTGAAGGATACCTTCCCCATTTGCATGGAGAAGCTGGACCAGAACTACGGCTACATCCTGTACCGGACGAGCCTGGAGCGGGAGCAGAACGTGGAAAAGCTCCGTCTGTGGGGAGCGAATGACCGGGCGAACATCTTCGTGGAAGGAAAGCCCGTGGCAACGCTGTACGACAGGGAGCTGTTAAACGAGGTTGAAGTGAAGGTAGAGTTTGAAAGCCGACCGGCCCGGATGGATATCCTGGTGGAGAACATGGGACGCGTGAACTTCGGCCCGAGGATGGAGAGCCAGAGGAAGGGAATCGCGGGCTGCGTACAGTTAAACGGCCACATGCATTACAACTGGGAGATGTACACTCTGCCGCTTGACGACGTATCGAAGCTGGACTTCACGAAGGGATATGAGGAAGGGCTTCCGGCGTTCTACCGGTTCAGCTTTGAGGCGGAAGAACAGTGCGACACCTGGCTGGATTTCGCGGGCTGGGGAAAGGGCTGCGCGTTTATCAACGGCTTCAACCTGGGAAGATACTGGGAGATCGGGCCGCAGAAGCGTCTGTATATTCCGGGACCGCTGGTAAAGAAAGGAAAGAACGAGATCATCCTGTTTGAGACAGACGGAAAGGCGCCGGGAGAGATCTGCCTTGTGGATGAACCGGATATCGGCTGAATGCTTTCGTGAAAAAAAGACTGGCATTTCCTGCGGTATATATTATAATGGGGAGAACAGGAATCCTGATGCCGTTACCGTTCTGCCTTCGGCAGAACGGTAACGGAAAGGCGGTTGCTATTCAGCCAGGTCTGTGCATTTACTGCGCAGACCGTACGAAAACATACAGGGTGTAAGCATCCGGCCCATCGCGAAGCGATTGGAAAGGCCGGATGCCGTTACAATTCAGCCTTCGGCGGAATTGTAACCGAAAGGCGTCGTCGGGGGAGAGAAGGTATTGGCAACATGGAAAAAGAGACGATCAGTATATATACCATCGCAAAGGAAGCAGGAGTCTCACCGGCCACGGTTTCCAGAGTGCTGAACGGGAGCGCGAAGGTCAGCGAGGAAAAACGGGCCAGGGTACAGGCTCTGATCGAAAAATACAGCTTTACGCCGAATGCGCTTGCCAGAGGCCTGAGCAGCGTGGAAACCAAGGTGATCGGCCTGATGGTTTCCGATATCCGCAATCCGTTTTATGCGACGATGGTGGTGGAATGTGAAAAGGCGGCAAGCGAAAAGGGATATCTGATGATGCTCTGCAACTCGCTTGGCAGCAATGAGATGGAGCTCACCTATCTGGAAAAATTCAACAGCCAGCGCGTGGATGCGGTGATCCAGATCGGAGGAAAGGTGGATGAGCTGGTCTCGGATACAGGATATGTGGAGAGCGTCAATAAGGTGGCAAGTTCCATGCCGGTGCTGATTACAGGAAAGCTGGACGGGGCGGACTGCTATCAGGTAAATATCGACGAGGGGCAGGCCATGGAGCTCCTGATCAGCTTCCTGATCGAGAACGGCCACAGGGACATCGCGCTGCTTGGCGGACGGGATAATGTGAAGTCGACGGTGGAAAAGAGGCTGCGTTACCGGCAGATGCTGTGGAAATACGGCATACCGGTGAGAGAGGAGTATATCATAGACGGAGACCGTTATGATATCGAAAGCGGTTCGGAAGCCATGCAGCAGTTTATCAGAGAGGGACATCCCATGCCCACCGTGGTGATCGCCATCAACGATTTCACCGCTGTCGGGGTCGTGCGGACGCTGCGGGAAGCGGGCTACCGGATTCCGGAGGATATCTCCGTGGTGAGCTTTGACAACACCTATATCGCGGAAACGTGCATGCCGCGGCTGACCTGTGTGGGCTATGACTATCGGATGTTCGGAAGACTGCTGGTGGATACCGCCGTGCGTGCGATTCACAAGGAAGAACCGCCCAGGGTGCAGATGGTCAAGTCCAGGCTGGTGATCCGTGATTCCTGCAAATGTCTGAACGACTGAGAAAGGGAGGCTGGGAGCGGGCGATGTTTTACCGGATGGATCCGCGGATCCTGCCGTCTGTAAGGCTGGCGGATTCCGTGGTGATCGAGCCGCCCTATGTGCATAAGCGCAGAAGGGCCGATGAATATATCTTATATCTGATCAAAAGGGGAGTCATGTATCTGAAGGAGGATGGGACTCCCTTTACTTTGCAGGCAGGCGACGTGTGCATCCTGGATCCGGCGTATACACATGAGGGGACCCGGGCGTCCTGGTGTGAATATTTTTACATTCATTTCAGACATCCCTCCATTCAGAGGATCGATGAAAAGGAGATCGGGGATTTCCAGAAGATGCTTCTGGAAAACCGGAGATCTTCCATTCAGAGCAATATTTTCAGCTATGAAAAATGTGAAGGAGAAACGCTTTTTCTGCCGAAGCGGTATCATATGTCGGATTACGGCAGCCTGGTCCGGGTGACGGAGCTGTTTCATGAGGCGGTGGGAAAAAATAAGAGGCAGCTGGAAAATTATAAGATCCAGCTCGCCTGCCGCGTCCTGGAGGCCTTCACCGAGATCGCCAGGAGCTATGTGACGACGGAAACCGTGCAGTACATGGAGTCCCAGCCCAGATCCTGGCGCGTGGTGCAGAAGCTTCTGCATTATCTGAACCGGGAATATGCTTCGGATATCACGGGAGAGCTTCTGGAAAAGGAATTCGGCGGCAATTTTGACTATATGAACCGGGTGTTCAAAAAGGCGACGGGAGAAACCATTTTCCGCTATCTGAACCGCGTGAGGATCAACCATGCCAAGGCGCTGATCCTGAATACGCCCTGGAAGATGTCCGTGATCGGAAGCCGCGTGGGATTTTCGGACGAGTATTACTTCAGCCGTGTCTTTAAAAAGTATACGGGAAAATCGCCTACGGAATACGCGAGAGAGGGGATGAACGGCAGAGGCGGCTGAGCGGGCGCAGCGGGGAGAGATCCCTGGAAAGCGGGAGAAAACGGACGCGGGGCTGTCCTGTCAGTTTTTTTTCAGCCCTGTGGCGCAGGCCATTGCGAGAAAATGAAAATCCGCGCACCGGTTATGGCGATAGAAATCCGTCATAAGCTGGGTGAGCGGATGACGCTTCAGCCCTCCGCTTTCATCGAACTGGTTCAGATACGCGAGAAACCGGCCGGGATCGTTTTCCGGGAGCCGGGAGAAGTCGTCTCTGGTGGAAAGAAAAACGGAGTCGCACAGAAGACAGGGAAGCAGAGCCTTCATACGGTCTCTGATGATGCTGGCACACCGGCAGAGTACGTGGCCCCCGGAAGAGTGAATGCGTATGGTGATATAGGAAAGCCCCCGCAGACTGTATCCGTCTCCCGGCTCAGGGAATCCCCCGGGAGACGGAAAACCAACGGATTCATAGGCCTCCAGCCAGATGGTGCGTCCTTTGTTCAGATGACAGCAGAACGCCACGTTCTGAGCAAAGTTTTCCGTTTCCGAGCCCTCAAATTCCACGCCCATTTCGGTCATGAAGCCGATGGGGTCATATTCCATGACCTTCCAGGTGAGCAGCCCCTTTTCGGTCCGTCCGGTGACGGCGGCCAGAAGTTTTTGCATTTCGGGTGAGTTCATATCCATATCTTTGAGTCCTTTCCTTCAATTTCTGCCTGTCGGAGAAAGTCTCCCTATAAGGATTTCCCGAAAAAGATAAAAATATTACGAGCCCCGTCAAAAGTACGCTTCAGCAGAATCGGTTTTACTTAAACTGGGAAGAGAAAAATACTCTGATGGTTTATTATATTATACTTTCACGATGGTTACAATAATTACAGTTTAAGTTTCGATCGGGAAAGAGGTGGCGGAAATGCCGGTGAACAGCAAGGCATTGGGCAGAAGGATCAAGGCGGCGAGGAAGAAAGCGGCCATGACGCAGGCCGTACTGGCGGAGGAGATTGGAATGAGCGAGGTGCATGTCAGCAATATGGAGTCCGGAACGGGAAATCCCAGCCTTGCGACTCTGGTGGATATTGCGAACGTTCTGTCCGTTTCCACGGATGAGCTTCTCTGTGACAGTGTGATCTGCTGCAAGCCTGTATATGAGAAGGAGATCCTGGAAACCACCGCCGACTGTGATGATTATGAGATCCGTGTTCTGAGCTATATCCTGAAAGCGGCGAAAATGGCGCTCAGAGAGAACGGGGACTTAAGAAGGCTGCCCTGAAGCTTCAGGAAAGCGCAGACGGAAGCGTCCGGCAGACTGTGTCCTGCATGGCCATACAGGCCTGACAGGAAAACAGTCCGCCGGACGTTTTTTTCAGATCTCCGGACCGCGGAAGGGGCGAAGTCCTGCCTGACGCGCTCCGAAACGAAGGACGACTGCGGGGACGGGATCTGAAATGCCCGGGAGTATATACATCGGATCTGAGATACCCGGGAGCTTATACATGCTTCTGCGTCCAGCGGCGGGAACGCCATCTGGTGAAGAAGGTGATGCCGCGGAACAGCTCGTCCATCATGAAGGCGATCCAGCAGCCGGTGAGGCCAAGGCCGAGACGGATGCCCAGGAGATAGGAAAACAGGATGCTCATCGCCCAGGAAGAGAAGATGGATACCACCATGGAGAACATCACGTCTCCGGCTCCCCGCAGGGAGTTGTCCTCGATATGGTTGAAGGCACGTCCGATCTCCACGAAGATATCGATGAACAGGATGGGCGCGGCCATGGCGAAAATGGCGGGATCGTCCGTGAACAGCCTCAGAAGCGGCCTCCCGAAAAGGCAGATCAGGGAGGAGCCCGCGATATTGAGCAGAACGGCGATGCGCAGGTTCTGCAGGTTCAGCCGGTATGCCTTGTCATATTCCCCCGCGCCCGTCAGCCATCCGATGATCAGGGAGGTAGCCGTTCCCAGAGCCATTCCGACCACATAAATATAGAAAAAAATGGTGGAAAGATAGATCTTGGTGGAAATGGCGGTGGTGCCGAGGATCCCCAGGATCGAGGTGGAGACCACCTGGGAGGTGGAATAGGAAAGGGAGCTGATCCCGCCGGGAAGGCCGATGTGCAGGATGCTTCCGATACACCGGAGGGTCTTCAGGTTCTTCTTCGTGAACTGCAGGTCCAGGTTGCTGCGCCAGAGACAGACGGCGATCAGCAGGAAGGCAAGGCCGCGGCTGATCACGTTGGTGACGGCGATTCCCGTGACGCCGTACAGCGGCGTTTCAAAGGGGCGGAAAATAACGATACAGTTCAGAATGGCGTTCATGGCATTCATGAACAGCGAGGCGATGACCGCGATCTTCGGAAGGCCGTAGCTCCTGAAAATGGCCGATACGGAGGACATCAGGGCCTGAAAAAAGGAAAAGGATACGCAGATCCTGAAGTAGCCTGCCGCGTCCGTCAGGACCTGCCCGGTCAGGTTCATCATTCCCATCAGCCGTTCGGCAAAGAGGGAAAGGACCCCGCCCACGCAGAGACTGAGGGCGAAGCTGCACAGGATGGAGGTGAAAGCGGCGTCCGAAGCCTGGTCCGGTTTTTTCGCGCCGAGACGGTGGCTGATGAAGATGCTGGTGCCTGTGCTGATCACGGTATAAAAGGTGAAGATCATGCTCAGAAGCTGATTGGCAGCTCCGACGGCCGCCACGGCGTCGTCGGAGTACTGGCTCAGGATCAGCGTGTTTACCGTTCCCATGGAATTGGTCAGCAGAGATTCCACAAGAAAGGGAAGAAAAACGGAGAACAGCGTAAGCGTTCCCTGAGGGGTGTCTATACGGCTCAGTTCTTTGTCGTACAGCCTGATATGGGGTAATGTTCGGGTTTTCATGTCTGATATCCTTTCCGCTGTACTGCATGACGGATTTCTGATAAAGGTGACCGCCGCGGGGCGGGCGGCAGCGGCGGAGAGCCGGCAGCCGGGTCAGTCTTTCCGCCGCCGGGTCAGTCTTCCGGCTGCCGGGTCAGTCTTTTCACCGCCGGATCGGTCCTCCGGCTGCCGGGTCAGTCTTTCCGAAGCCGGGTCAGTCTTCCGGCAGCTGGATAACGGCTTCTCCGCAGCCCTCCGCACGGACGGATACAAAGATGCTTCCTTCTCCTGTCCTGCGGACGTAGGCGATCAGCCTGCCGTGTAGAGTGGTCCTGGTGTGTTCGCTGTAGGGCGTGTTGTCCGCCAGGTTCCCGTTTTCCAGACCCATGAGGACGCCGGGGCCGGATACGCAGACGCTGACGGGAAGATCCCTGTGTACGGCTGCATTGCCGTCGCGGTCAGCCAGAGCGATCTCGATCTGCTCCACGGCGGTGCGGCGTCCGCTCTCTGTTTTCAGGGAAGGGGACTGGCCGGCGCAGGCCGTTTCCGGGGCTGCCCAGCGGTTCAGGAGCAGACGTTCCGGTTCGCCGGTGGTGATGAGCTGGAAGGCGAGAGGTTCTGTGTCCCCGTTTCCGTTTTCTCCGTCCGGATATCCCTTTACGGAAAGCTCGCCTGCCTCAAAGGAAACCACCCAGTCCATGCTCCCGTGTTCGTTCAGCCCTTCTTTTCTGCCCAGGCTGCGGCCGTTCAGGAACAGCTCGGCGGAGGGAAGATTGGTATAGCAGCGTACCAGGATCTGCTGTCCCTCCTCATAGTTCCAGCAGTCGGAGGCAGGAAGATATTCCGTCGTTTCTCCCGTATACGGGGAGGTGGACAGATGCAGGACAGGGGTGTCCAGCCAGAAGGACTGTCTCCTGTAATACCGGTTCTTCGGGAAGCCTGCAAGGGTGAGCAGTCCCGCGCCGGAGCCGTGGACGGGCCAGCCGTGCGCTTCTCCCAGATAATCGATCCCGGTCCAGAGGAACTGGCCGCTGATATAGTCATGGTTCGTGACGGTCCTCCAGGCTTCCAGGGAGTGGCCGTTTTCACTTCCCAGGAAGGGCAGCGACGGGAAGCGTCTGTGATCTTCCTCGTACAGGTGCTCTTTATAGTTGTAGCCCACCACATCCAGCGCGTCAAAATAATGCAGCCTGGAGGAGAGCTCCGGGAAGGCGGCAGCCAGCGTGACAGGACGGGTCGTGTCATGGCGGCGCACGATACCGGCAAGCCCGGCTGCGATGGGAGCGAGCCGTTCCATGTTGGGTTTGTCCGGATTGTACTGGCGTTCCGCCGCGGGCTTGTTGGCGTCGTTGTTTCCTGTCATTTCCGTGAACAGAGGGTGGCAGTAGGGATCGTTGGGATAATCGATCTCATTTCCGATGCTCCAGAGGATCACGGAAGGGTGGTTCCTGTCGCGCAGGACCATGGCGGCAAGATCCTTTTCATGCCATTCCGGGAAATCCTCAAAATAGCCCTGATGCTTGGGAGGGTAGACATTGTGCCCCGTGGACCATTTGTTTTTGGCGTTTTCCCATTCGTCAAAGGCCTCGTCCATCATCAGAAAGCCCAGTCTGTCGCAGAGGTCGTACAGCTCCGGCATATGAGGGTTGTGGCTGGTACGGATGGCGTTGCAGCCCATCTCCTTTAAGGAAAGCAGACGCCTCTCCCATACCTCGCGGGTCACTGCCGCGCCGAGGCAGCCTGCGTCGTGGTGGACGCATACGCCCTTCAGCTTCATGCTGCGGCCGTTGAGGAAGAAGCCCTTGTCCGGGTCAAAACGGAAGGTACGGATGCCGACGGGATTTTCATATACCCGGTAAGGGGCGGCTCCGTCCACGGAAAGCTCGGTGGTGAGCGTGTAAAGCGCCGGGCTTTCGGGAGACCAGAGCCGGGGCTCCTGCACGCTGCCGTTCAGGACCACCGTTTCCGGCCTGCCGGGCTCCAGTTCCACGAGGGAGCTCACCTCGTGGACCTTCCTGCCGGTGGGAGCGGTCAGGCTGCTGGTGATCGCCGCCTTGACTGTTCTGCCGGTCTCATTGATCAGCTTATGGGAGATCTCCACCTGAGCGGACCGGCCGCCGTCGTCATAGAGGGTGGAGAAGAAAATGCCGTAAGGCACGGGATGAACGGGTTCTTCGATCAGGACATAAGCCTTTCTCGTGATGCCGGAGCCGGTGAACCATCTGGAATCCGCCAGATCCGTGTGGACGACCTTTACGGTGATCTGGTTTTCCTGCTCCCCGAAGCAGGCGATGGAGCTGATATCATAGTCTACAGGCACATAGCCGTTGGGCCGTTTCCCCAGATAGTAGCTGTTGCACCAGATCTGGCTGTTCTTGTAGATGCCGTCAAAGCATATGGCGATCTTCTTTCCCCTGTACTGTTCGGGAAGGGAGAACCGCAGCCTGTACCAGCCGGCGCCGCCTGCCAGATAGCCGGTCCCGCTGGAGTATTCCTGTGAAAAGGGAAGGGTGACGGACCAGTCATGAGGAAGGGAGACCTCTTCCCATGCGGAATCGTCATAACCCTTGTACCAGGCGTCTTCCGCTTCGCCCAGATAAAATTTCCAGTTGTCGTTCAGTAAAATCCGTGTAGAATCCATTTCTGCCTCTTTCCCCGCCTGCGGGCGGAACTGGTGTGATGATGGGGAACTCCCTCTTTATCATTCAGTATAGGAGAAAAAAGCGGGAAAACAATGGAAAAAAGAGTAGATAATTTGTACTTGAGCGACTTTTTGCGGCCGGCTGCCTGGCCTGCCCCCAATGGCGGCCGCCCAGTTCGGCGCGGCGTTCTGCCCGTCATGGCGGCCGCGTTACCTGGCGTGGCGGCTGCGGTATTCGGAGGGAGAGACGCCGGAGATCTTCCGGAACACCTTGGAGAAATAATTTCCGCAGGAAAAACCGCAGGAAACCGCAATGCTTTCAATGGAAAGAGAGGTGTTCAGAAGCAGGAAGACCGCGCGGGACAGACGGATCCGGGTAAGGCTGGCGAGGGGAGTCTCTCCGGTCTCCCTGGTAAAGAGCCGGGTGAAGTAGGCGGCGGAAAGACCCAGCCGGGCCGCCAGCTCATCCATGGAAAAATGCCCGGCAAAATGTTCCTTCATATAACAGAGCGCCTCCGCCACGGCGGGGGAAGGCACGGGAAGGGAAGGGGATTCCAGCGTCCGCAGCAGGGCGGACAGGAAGCGGTAGATGAGCTCTCCGCCCTCGTAGCTTTTCAGTTGTCTTCCTTCCCGGAGTTCTCTGTGCAGATTCAGCCATAAAAGAACGGGAACGCTGTCCGCGGGCAGATCGAAGCAGGGACCGAAGGCCTGACGGATCCGGTAAAAAAAGGGAAGAACGGCTTCTCCGCGGAAATGGACATAAAGATATTCCCACCGCGCATCCGGCCGGTCCGCGGGCAGAAAGTAACGGCTGTCCTCCGGCATGCGCACCAGAAAGGCTTTTCCGGGGACAAGGTCCTGCGTTTTTTCCCGCTGTTCAAAAATCCCCTGTCCGTTCAGGGTATACTGAAAAAGATAGCCGCTGTAGTCTCTTTTGGCATTGTCATAGTAATATGTCTCGTTCTGTCGGACCTCCAGGCCGAAGTCCAGAAGGACCAGCGGCTCGTCAGCCAGGGTCCCGGACTGGAGGAAGCCGAAGCTCCCATGAGAATGATCGGTCAAAAAATTACCCTCCCGTGTCATTTTTTTATTCTTGAAGCGCTGCTTTGAGCCCATTATAATCGGGTTAGATAAGGAGGGCAAGACATGAACAAAAATACCTTTGCGCTGACGCCGCCCATGGGCTGGAACAGCTATGATTATTATGACACCACAGTGAATGAGGAGCAGGTGAAGGCAAACGCCGATTATATGGCGGCCCATCTGAAGGAGTACGGCTGGGAATACGTGATCGTGGATATCCAGTGGTACGCCTGGGGAGCGGGCAGCATGCGGGACAGGCATCAGTATATCCCCTTCAGCCGCCTGGAGATGGATGAATACGGAAGGCTTCTCCCCTGCCCGGAGCGTTTCCCTTCTTCCGAAGGCGGCGCGGGATTTAAGCCCCTTGCGGATTACGTCCATTCCCTCGGCCTGAAGTTCGGCATCCACATCATGCGCGGCATCCCCCGCGCGGCGGCGCAGGAGCATCTGCCTGTCCTGGGAAGCGAGCAGACCGCGGACGAGGTGGCGGATCCTTCTTCCATCTGCGGCTGGAATCCGGATATGTACGGGCTTCGTAAGGACATGGAAGGAAGCCAGGCTTATTACGACTCCCTTTTCGCCCTGTACGCGCAGTGGGGCGTGGACTACGTGAAATGCGACGATATCTGCAATACCAGCCTGTACCGGGAAAATCAGTATTCCGCCGCCCATGAGATCGAGATGCTGCATGCGGCCATCGAAAAATGCGGCCGTCCCATCGTGCTGAGCCTTTCGCCCGGACCGGCGCTCATCGAAAAGGCATGGCATTATGAAAAGTATGCGAACATGTGGCGGATCACCGATGATTTCTGGGATAACTGGGAGCTTCTGAAGAACATGTTTTACCGCTGCGAGCTGTGGCAGGACCATGTGAAGGAGGGCTGCTTCCCGGACTGCGACATGCTGCCCCTCGGCATGGTGGGGAAGGGCTTCTCAGAGGAGCGTTCCACCAGGTTCACGAAGGCGGAGCAGGTGACGATGATGACCCTCTGGTGCATCTTCCGCTCCCCTCTGATGGTGGGCGCGGAGCTGACGAAGCTGGATGACTGGACCCTGTCCCTTCTGACCAACCGGGAGGTGCTTTCCCTTCTGGAGGACGGCCATCACGGCGTTCAGGTACAGCGGACGCAGGAGTACGCCGTATGGGCCGGCTGGAATGAAAAGGACGGAAGCGTGTACGCCGCCCTGTTCAATCTGAAGGACGAGGACGCCAACGTATCCGTTTCTCTTGCCGAGATCGCTTCCGCCCTTCCCGTGAAGGTCGGAGAAAAGCTCATGGAGAAGGCCGCTTCCGGAGAGATCGCCCTGAAGGAGCTCTGGACGAAGGAAGAGGTTTATTGTACCGGAGGAGCTGTGTACAGCCCGGTGGAAAAGCACGGCGCGAAGCTGTTCGCCCTGTAAAAGGACCTGCGCGGGAGGACGGCAGGCGGTGAAATGTTCTGCGCATTTTTACAGGAAAAGATTCCGCAGAGTCTTCCACGGAATCCTGCCGCAAGGGCCTTCTGCGGAACCCTCCGGCAGGGCCTTCCACGGAATCCTCCCGCCCATATACGGTTGAAAAGCGAAAAAATGGATTTTCAGCCGTACAAAAATCCATTTTTTACGGATCCAATCCTCCAAAATGCTGTTCTGAACCGTACTTTTCATGGTATGATACG
>CALWGL010000041.1 GCA_944380025.1 uncultured Lachnospiraceae bacterium | reverse complement strand
CCGGAATTCAGCAGAATGGCCGCCAGGATTCCGTTCTGCACGTAGGTGAGCTGATTTTCATCCTCCGCGCTGTACATGCCGTAGTTGATAACCTCATGTCCCATGGGCTCCACAACCTTTTTCAGAACGCTTTCCACAAGCCCGTTCTTCGCAGCCTGGCTGTTTTCATTGATCAATGCGATTTTCATTGGTTTTTCCTCCTTTCAGCACGAATCGACGGTTCGTGCGGCCGCCTCATCGGACGGCATTGAAATGACGGAAGCGTATCTGGCGCTTTACCGCGCATAACCTTCCATATAGTATTAACAGTATACCTCAAAAACCGGATTCCCGCACGTCTTTTCTTTTCCTTTATCATGCAGATTCTGCACAATCCGCTCTGAAATTTCGCTTTTCACTTTTTCCTCCATGCCGAAGCGATACGCTGAGGCCGCGAGGAGAAATCACGCAGGTGATTTCTCCTCTGCGATCACAGCAGTTTTGTGCTTCGGCGCAAAACTGCCGATTGAAAAATAAGCCATCGGGCTTATTTTTCAATCTTTACCAGCGCTGCAGCCTGGGTATATTCCTCTACCGACGAGCCGATTCCCTCGCAGGCCGTCCTCAGATCCACATGAAATGCTTCCATCGCCTTTTCCACGCTTCTCACAAGACGTTTCGCGTCTCCCATCCGGCTTCCTTCTTTTCTGCCTTCTTTTCTCCCTTTTTTCAGAGCTTCCTTCTCAATCGCTTCGCCCAGATTCCACATACCTTCCAGCTCCCTTCTGATTTTCACTTTCATTCTGATTCCATAAACCCGGGATAATATTTTTGCCTTCTCGTCCGTATCCATGGATGGCGACAGCAGCACGTTCAGAAAATGGTGCAGGCTTCCTTCCTCTCCCGGACCTTTTTTCGTATTAAGACAAATGAGGATCACCGAAAGCTTATCATAGCTTTTCTCCTCTTCCGGAACGCTCCCGATCCTGTCATTTTTACTGATTTTGTATTCCACCATCGCGTTTCCCACATAATTCGGAACGTTCATGCATATCCAGATGCTGTAGACCTTCCTCAGCTTCTGATAGTTGGAATGGCTGAAATACCTTCCGTACTGTTCTGCGAGCATCTTCGCCGCATAAAATATTCCGCGGGTAACAATCCGGTACTTCATCTGAAATTTCTTCTGCGCCTCCAGATTCACAAAAACAGCCGCCCTTTTCCCATCAGGCCCCGGTATCTGAACCTGAAAACGCAGATCATAGATCGTGGTTCCCTCTCCGGGGCTGTCGCTGACCTCTGATTTTCCGGCCACAAAAGACGCTTCGTTTTCCAGATGTTTCTTTCTCTTTCCGTATTGCGGAAAGGCCTCCGGTTCGATCCATTGCACAGCCTCCTGCGGCGTACAGCCTTCATACTCCGTCAATGTTCTCGTCAGGACCTGGGAAATCACTTCCCGGAAGCTGAGAAGCTTCTTCACATGTCCATCGTACTGAGCCTTCATTCCTGCCGATTCCAGCGCTTCATAAAATATGGTATTCCGTTTCATGTTCCTCCTGTTTTGCTGCCGTAAGACGGCATTTATCCTGGCAGAAAGAGGTCAAAAACAGAATATGCTTTTTCGGCTGCTTCTGCCTGTGTCTGATGTGATAACGAATGTCTGGCAGAAACTGCCAAAAGAATGTGCGAACGCACAAAACATAAAGAACGATGCAGGGACTAAATGAGAAATGTCCCTGTCTGAATGTAACTTGATTATAGAGCTCAGAAGACGGTCTGTCAAGGGACACGAGATGTCTATTTTTCGCTATTTTCCATCACAATACTCTCTGTTACTGTTTACTGACAAACCAGTGGTCAGCAATCCCGCCGTAACATCAATGTGAAGATAACGTTGACAGGCCATTCCTTCTCCAACATAATAGAAGTTGTAAAAACGGCCGGCTGCCAAAGTCTCTCTTCAACAAATCCAGACTGTCACGGCCGGAATAGAAAGCTGAAGGAGGTGAACCTGATATGAACCGAAAGCAGCGTCTGTTATTCAGAGACGGCCTTGCCATGTCCGCTGCCCCCATGCGGAAGTGCAGACATACAGGGTTCTGTATGGGGTAATGTAATGCATCCTGTATGCGCTGCTGCTTCTGCTGAAGGATACCGGCGTTTTTTATCGCAGGATACAGGAGAGGCAGAAATGAAATATCAGAATGCAGCGGACCTGCTGCCTGCGGAGCTTCTTCAGCAGGTACAGGCCTATATTGACGGAGAGCTTCTCTACATTCCCCAGACTGCTCCGCGGAGAACCTGGGGGACCAAAAGCGGTTCCCGCTCCTACTACCAGAAGCGGAACCGGGAAATCAGAGAACAGCACAGCCTAGGAATCTCTGTTTCCGCTCTGGCTTCGCGCTATCATCTGTCCGTCAGTACCATAAAAAAGATTATTTATCGCTGAATCACGCGGTTGGAAAAGAAGGCATCTTCTTTTCCAACCGTTTTTTCCCGGAACGGAGGTCTTACTTTTTTTATAATGATTTTCTCCTCTTGCTGTTCTTCCTCCCATCCGGCATACTTTCTGTAACCGGATGGTCATATAAATGTCCGGCATACGTCAGAAGGAGGCCGATCCCATGAGATCAAAATCTATCCGATATGTAACCGGCTGGTCAGTCAGATATCTGAAACAATACCGGCTCGATTTTCTGGTGCTGCTGCTCCTTACCTTCCTGCTGATTGCGCTCAGCCTTTTTCAGATAAATACGGTTCAGCGGTTCATTGATGCCGTCCTTGGCGGAAACAGGGGCCACATCACGGCAGCCTTTCCTGCCTTTGCCGCTGCCGCTCTGGCGATGATGCTGCGAAATGCTCTGTTTGAAAGCTTTTCCGGGCGGCTGGAAGCGAAAGCCGTCTGTTCCATCCGAAACCGACTGCTCCGGCACCTGCTCGCAGTCCGCATGGATCAGGCAGAAAGTATTCCCGCCGGAGAGCTTCTCAGCCGCTACGACGGCGATGCTGCCCGAATTTCCGGATTTTTTCGTTCCGGCACCCTTCACCTGCTGCTCAATCCGCTTCTGTCCATCTGTGGCTTCTTCTATTTGTTTCAGTACAGTCCGCTGCTCAGCCTTGGCGTTTTCCTTCCGGTTCCGCTGTTTGCAGTCTCGCTGAATGCTCTGTCCGCCCGTGCGGGACGGATCTATGAAAATCAGAGAGGCATCCAGACCCGCTACACACAGACAGCCTGCGACATCGTTCAGGGTGCGGAAACCATTGCCGCGAATCAGATGGAGGGCGTTATGCTTCAGAAAATGGAGGGTATTCTGAAGAAGCTGCTGCAGGTTCGGAAGCGATACACGAAAAACGTATGTCTTTCCCTTTCCCTCATCATGTCGGTCACTTACGTGCCCGGTATCATTTCCTTTCTGTTCGGCGGAATCCTCACTCTCCGGGGAGATATCTCCGTCTCGCTGCTGTTCGCGTACAGTCAGCTCATCGGTCAGATCAATGCTCCCATCGTCGATCTGTTCAGCTCTCTGAACGATCTTCGGGAAGCGGAAAAATCCATGCGTCGGCTGGACGATCTGTTCACCCTTTCTCCGGAGCGGACAGATGGCAGAACCGGTATCGCGGACAGCCGCTTTCCCATTGTCTGCAGCAGGATGTGCTTCTCCGGGATTCTGAACCGGATTTCCTTCCGTGTTACTTCCGGCGAGTGCATCGGGATTACCGGAGAAAGCGGTATGGGAAAGACCACTCTTTTCCGGCTGATCTGCGGCCTGCTCGAACCCACATCCGGAAGTCTTCTCCTTTTCGGGCGGGATGTCAGAGAATGGAAGCTTTCTGATCTTCGCAGGTCGATTGCCTGCGTTTTTCAGGAAAATCAGATTTTTCCCGGAACGGTGCAGGAGAACATCCGTCTTTCCCGCCCCACATCCTCTCTTTCCGAGATCAGGCAGGCGGCCCGTCTTGCGGGACTGGACCCTTTCATCCAACAGCTTCCCGACCGGTACGATACCCTTTTAAGCGGCGAAGCGGACGAATGGTCGGGAGGCCAGTACCAGCGGCTGAACCTTGCCAGAGCTTTTCTTCAGGAGGCACGGCTCTATCTGTTTGATGAGCCGTCCGCTTCTCTGGATCCGGAGATGGAAAAGCTCCTGCTTGACAGCATTCTCCTGCTGCGCCAAAAAGGCCGGACCGTCCTCATCGTCTCCCATCGTCTCGCACTGCTTTCGGCCTGCGACAGAACCTTTTTGCTGTCCCGAAACGGACTAAAAGAAATACGCCGCACACAGAAGGATGTAACCATATGAAGCCTGCAAAGATTGCCTTTCTTTTCCGCGTTCCCTTAGAAGCTGACATGACCGCATCAGGCGGCCTTCTGCGCCATAAAATCCTGCGGCGTTATCTCGCCGCTCTCCTTCTGGATTCCGCCGCCTTTCCGCTGGCTCAGATTTTTATGAGTCTGGCGGAAAAGCGCCTGGTCAACGCAGTGGAATTTCATCAGCCCTCCTTTTTAAAAGAGGTTTTTCTATACTGTGCTTTTGTATTTTTCCTCATCTTCTTTCTGAACTCCTTCGCGGAGTACCAGAAGGAAAAGCAGACCGAGCTGGCCATGGCCCGCCTGAAAATACGTTTTTCCAATAAACTTATGTTTCTTCCCCCGTCTGCCGGGAAACCCTGTGACAACGGCGGGCTCCTTGTCAGAATGGATGAGGACATGTCCCGTATCGGCGAGCTGTACTCCTGGTCCTTTCACCGGTTCTTTCTCGCCGTTTTCTATGGCGGCGGTTCCATCCTGCTCATGCTCCTTCTCTGCTGGCAGCTTTCCCTTGTCATCCTCTTCCTCGCCATCCTGGAAACGCTCTGCCTCGGAAAGCTTTCCGAAAAGATCCGTCTGCTTGAAGAAAGCATTCGGGAAGACAGCTCCAGGGGGATCCGCCTGTTTCTTTCTCTGCCTGGCCGCCTGAAAAGCATCCGCATACTCTCTCTTTCTGAGCTGATGGAGCGAAAATATTCCGATATACAGGAATCCGTCCTTCAGCGCAGGAAAAAACAGGTGGACAGGCTTGCTCTGATGAATGCGGTCAGCGATCTGACCGGCTCTCTGAATCTGCTTGCCGCGCTTGCTGCCGGAGCTGCCCTGTACTGTTCCGGATATGTTGATCTGGGTACAGTGATGGCTTTTCTCACCGTTCAGGACGGAATCTCCTATATGTTCAGCAATCTGAAGGACTTTTTTGCTTCCCTCCAGAACTACTCCGTAAGCCTGCGCCGGGTTTATGAGATTCTGGAGCTTCCGGCTCCCCAAAAGGACTTCCCGCCGCCTGCCGCTCCCTCCTCCGTCAGCCGGATTACCTGCCGTAGAGTGGGCTTCCGTTATTTTTCTGAATCAGAATACGTTCTGAAGGATGTCAGCTTTTCCGCCGAAAGCGGTGATATCATCGCCGTCACGGGTCCTTCCGGTGCGGGGAAAAGCACGCTGGCAAAGCTGCTTGCCGGATTTTTGACGCCGACGGAAGGTGAAATCTATTATGACAACCTGCCGGCCTCCTGCCTTCCCTGGGGTTCCGTCTGCACGTTTACCGCCTATGTGTCTCAGTTTCCCTGGCTTTTTTCCACTTCTGCCGCCGAAAATATCCTTGGTGGCGCCGCTTCCGGCTTTTCGTGTCAGCTTTCTCCTGAAACGATGGAACGCGTCCGTCATGCCTCCCGACTCGCCGATGCAGCCGGCTTTCTGGAAGAGAAGGAATCCGGTTATGCTTATCCCCTTACAGATAACGGGGGCAACCTTTCAGGCGGCCAGCGGCAGCGCATCGCCCTTGCCCGCGCTTTCCTTTCCGACAAAAAGGTGCTCATTCTGGATGAGTCCACCAGCGCCCTGGATGCCGCTTCCGAAGATATCGTTCTGGAAAGCCTGAAAAAAATGGCCGCAAAGGGAAAAATCATTTTCCTCATTACCCATAAACAGCGTGTCTGCGACGCCTGTACCAGGGTTCTGCATCTGGAAAACCGGGAATGAATCGGACAGGGAAACGGATTTCCTCTGTCCGGTCTTTGCACGCAAAAATCCCGGCGGGATCTGAATGCAGCACATCCAGCATACCGCCGGGATTTTCCCTTCAGGTCTTCGGCCGTCATCCCCTTCCGCTCTTTTCCGCCTCCGCGATGCGACAAAGCTCCTTCTGAAGCCGCTTGGGCACGCTGGCCTTCAGCTCCGGCCAGGGCAGGAGCAGCTCCTTTTCCGGAAGGGAAACTTCCGGGAAGAAGGGAACGAACCGCAGGGAGGGTTCAAAGGAAAAGTTCTTCCGGATATAACGGTGCACCATCTCCTGGGCCGCTTCATCCGGGACGGCCATCACGTCCTGGAACATTTCGGGAAGCGGGACGCCGTCCAGGCCGGCAAGCTCCCCGCAGCTTTCCTGCCACTGGGGAACCAGGCGCACCAGCCGGGGATCGGAAAGCACGGCGTGCTTTCCCGGCTGCAGATAAACGCATACGCGTCCGTTTTCATCCAGAGACGGCTTTCCCGTATCCAGGTTCACCTGGTTCAGGTACTTTCCGTGGAAGCTTCCTTCCGCCTTCTGCACGCCGCCGTCCTTTCCCACGTAGACCCAGACATGCTCCAGCTCGTAAAGGTGCTGGATATCATAGTCGAACCAGATCTCATATTCGATCACGCAGTCCGTTTTCTCCCAGTCGGCTGCGATGACGCGTTTGGGAAAGGAGTCGCTGCGAAGATCGTTTCTGAAAATGGTATAGCCCACCGCCTTCATGTCGAAGGGTTCCTTCTCATCCAGCATGAAAACGGGAAGGTATTTTAAGGCAAGCTCTCTTTCTGCTGTCATGGCGTTCTCCCCTTTTCTTACTTCAGCGTTCCGTTCACGATGCGGAAGCTCCGGTCATAAGGCGTATAGTCGTTGAGGAAGATGCTGTAGCCGTATTCGTTGCGCTCCTCGCCGGAATAATGGCCTGTGAAGGCATGGGTTCCGTACCCGGGGCCGATGACGATCTTCTGCGCGCCCTCATGAAGGTTGAGTTCGCCGCCTCTTAAGATCATGCTCTCGCCCTTTCCCGCGGTCAGACACATGGTTTCGTTTTCCAGCACGACGCCCGCCGGAACATCCAACTCCACGCGCAGCGGCAGGCCGCTCATTCCCTCGGCCTTCACATTGATGTCCAGGCCGTTCTCCAGCTCGGAAAGGGTCACGGTGATGGCGACCTTGCTGGTGTGGATCTTATCCCGTTTGGTATGGTCCATGGCCCACCAGTCGCTGGTTCCCTGATCCTCCTTAAATGGCTGATAATACCAGCCGCCGGCTTCCGCCTTCAGCACACAGCCATTGTCCTTCACCTCGATGGACTTCGGGATGAAATTCCGGATATCGCAGTAGGATTCTCCGATGCGAAGGCCGATGGGAAGGGAGCCGAATTTCAGGAAGAGGAAGGCCGCCTTGTTGTTCAGCACGCTGTATACATAATTTTCCTTCTTCACGCGCAGGACCTGGGAGCCGCGGAAGAACTTCCGGTATTCGGGCAGGAAGCCGTAGCCCTTGAATTCATAGTCCAGCAGCCAGTCGTACATCATGAAGATATACATGCAGTCCTGAGCCAGGTCCGCCCGCTCCATATTGTCTTTGATGATCTTGTGGGCTGCCGCGTCAAAGAGCGGATTGCCCGTCTTGTCCGCCATGTAGGTATACAGATAAAAATATTTGTCCGCATACTGTTTGGTTCCGTGATCCTGTCTGGTGGAGTTCTGGGTAAAAATGGTGTCGTCCCCGTCGATGTAGTAGAGCATCATGTTCAGGTTCCGCTCCACATAGCCCAGGAATTTTTCATCTCCGGTAGCCTCATAGGCGGAGATCAGGGACTTGTCCACCACGGCATTGTAGTTGCCGGTGGAGCGCTCCGCGTATTCGCCGTCCTCGTCCCCGTCGATGCCTTCCGCCAGATACTGGTTCGCCCGGTCTCTCAGCTTCTGCACCAGCTCCTCCACGGTGTGCGGGATCTGATCCTCGCTGAAATACTCCTTCGGATAGCGGGGAACCTCAAGCGCCAGCTGTCCGTTCTGCTCCACCACATTCGCCAGGGTGAAAAGCACGGACATCACCGCCCAGCGGTGGTTGGGCGTATGGAAGCCGCCGTACAGAAGGATCGGGATGCAGCGAAGCATCAGGACCAGATATCTGTTCTGCAGCTCCTTCTCCTCTTCCGTCTGCGCGTGCTTTTCCAGGATATTCCAGGCGCCGTACAGCCTGCGGAAGCAGAAGGAGGTGTCAGGCGCGGAATAGAAATTGCAGCTGGGATAGTCCAGGCTTCCGTCGTCTCTCTGCCATCTTTCGATGAAAGAAAGGCCGGTCTTTATGGCGTCAAAAAGCTTCTCATCCTTATAGTATCTGCTTTCCTTACAGAAATACAGGCAGACCGCGTTGGTCAGAAGATAAATGGTCAGCTTCCCTTCGATGATCTCGCTGGGCATGCGGCCATAATCCGGTCTGCTGCTGTCCTTTACCTGCTTTGCAAGATAATCCTCCACCATTTTTTCCGTGGATCTTACGATATGAGGCCAATATCTCTTCATTGTCTCCTCCATTCCAAAGCGTCCGCGCCAGGACGCTTTTCTTCCTTTCCCCGTTTTCCCCGCTGTCAAATATGACCGCCCCGGCATAACGCCAGGACGGTCATAAAACCTGAACCTCGGATGTCCCGCGCAGCGTTTATCCGCCGTTCAGGATGTGGGGCTTTATCCTCTGCTCTTTATTCAGCAGCGCCGCCGTTTACGCTGTCATAGTAAGCTCCTCTTGCATCCAGGATCTTCTGCAGGCCGGCGTTTACCAGCTCCTGATATCCGGATTCATAGGTGGACTCGAACTGATCAGCAGGGCAGCAGATGCAGTTGTAAACGAACTCGATCATTCTGGTCTTGATGTCAGCGCCATAGGTCTGCTCATCAGGAGAGATGTAAGCGTAGGTCGGGAAACGATACTTGCCGACTTCCTTCACTTCGTACAGGTTCAGATACCACTCCTCGGTCACCCAGTCGGAGGTTCTGTTCTCATAGCTGGTAGCAGCCATAACCTCATAATCGTTTACCCAGGTATAGTTCTGGTTCACGATGGACAGGTCGTCGGGAGTTCCGGGATAACCCAGCTCCTGAAGCTCGGTGGTAGAAGGAGCAACCGCTACGCCGAGATCGTTGGTGGTGTAGTCAGGAGTATAATAAATGTTCATGGCTACTTCAGGATCAGACATCCAGTTGAGGTACTTCATGCAGGCAGCCGCCTTCTCATCGCTGGTGGTGGAAGGGATCATGACATACATGGCATATCTGTACTCAAAAGGATTTCTGTAGGAGCCGTCCGGAAGGTCGAAGCACTGTACCGGAACGAAGGTCTCCTGCACGCCCAGAGTGTTATTCAGAACCTCAAAGCTTGCATGAGGGTTGTAAACGTCGTCAAGCACGAAGCCTGCGTTGCCGTTTGCGATGGCAGCCTTGTATACATCTTCCGCGGAGTCAGTCGGGAAATCCTGGCTGATCAGGCCGTCGTTGTACCAGGTGTTCAGCTGCTGCAGACCATCCTTGGAGCCGGGCGCTACTGCCATGTAGCTCTCTGCATACATGTAAGCGTCGCGGTCGCTGGACAGATCCACATAGGATCCAACGAAGTTCAGATACATCTTCTCGGTATCGGTACGTCCGCTCATTGCCCACGGAATGGTGTTGTCGCCGCCAAGGTTGTTTTCCTTAGCCGCATACAGATACTCGCCAAGCTCTTCCTTGGTGGTAGGGATCTCCATACCCAGCTCATCCAGCCAGTCCTGACGGATGTAAGCGGTATGACGGGGTTCCTCAGTACCTCTCTGCTTCATAACGGCATATCTCACGCCGTCGATCACGCCCGCAGGCTCAGCCTCGGTACAGTTGGCTTCGATGTCTCCGCCGTACTGCGCATACAGATCGGTCAGATCCTTCAGGGCTCCGCTGCTCGCGTAGTTATAGAACAGCGCCTGGTCATAGGTCATGATGATGTCGGGGGCGGTGCCGCCGCTCAGCATGATGTTGACCTTGTCATCGGACTCGGCTCTGGGAACAGCGGTGTACTCAACATTGATGTTGTACAGCGTCTTCACCTGCTCCTGGATCCATTTGGTCAGGTTGTTGTCCTCGGTGGTGGTTCCGGGCGCAGCGTTTCCTCTGTCCCAAACCATTACGTTGATGGTGACTTCATCGCCGAACAGATCGGCGTCAGCCGCTGCTTCTTCCGTAGCAGCGCTGTCTCCGGCCTCTTCCGTTGCCGCAGCTTCTTCCGTAGCTGCAGGAGCGGTCTCAGCCGCAGGCTCAGAAGGGGTAGTGGAAGAAGAGCTTCCACATGCCGCTCCCGTCACAGCCATTCCCGCCGCAAGCAGGATTGCCAGTGATCTTTTGAGTAGACTTTTTCTCCTCATTTCTTGGTTACCTCCCATTCGTTTTTTATTAACATACCCTTCCGGGCAGGACCTGCCCGAAAGGATAGATTAATCGCATTAACCCTTTACCGCTCCGATCATGATACCCTTGGTGAAGAACTTCTGCACGAAAGGATATACGATCAGCATGGGCAGCATGGAAATCACGATACTCGCCGCCTTGATGTTGTCGGCTACCAGGTTGGTCTGGATACCTTCCTCGGCCGTTACGTTAATGGATTCGATGAACTGCTTCAGAACCATCTGCACGGTGAACAGCTCGGAGGAGTTGATGTAGTACAATACGTCGCTGATGCCGTTCCATCTGCCGACCGCGTAGAACAGACCCAGGGTCGCAATGGTAGGATAAACCAGAGGCAGAGCCACGCTGATCAGCGTCCGCCCTTCACTGCACCCGTCGATCTTTGCCGCGTCGTAGATGGCTGCGTCGATTCCCTTGAAGGCGTTGCACATGATGATCATATTGTAGGCGCTCAGCGCTCCCGGAATCAGCAGGGACCATATGGTATCGATCATCTTGAAGTCTCTGACGTTCAGGTACTCCGGGATAACGCCAGGATTTAAGTACATGGTCAGGACGAACAGAGTCATGATCGCTCCCCCCCCTACCAGATGCTTCTTGGAAAGAGGATAAGCGGCGATTACCGTCATGATCAGACTCAGCGCCGTGGAACCGATCATCAGGACGATGGAATAACCGAACGCTCTGACGAAGCTTCCGCTGTTTAACGCCCTGTCATAGGCTTCCAGGGTGAAGCCCACCGGCCATACCATAACCTTGCCTGCCAGAATGGCCTCCTTGGTACTGAAGGACATGGAAATAACCCGCAGGATCGGAACCATTGCGATTATGGTGATAATGATAAAAAATGCTGTCCAGAAAAACTGGAATAACTTCTCTGTTCTGCTGTTAATACTGCTTCCCATTACACGATTCCCTCCTGTCCCATTTTCTTAATGACCGCATTCGCGGAAAGTACCAGGACGATGCCGACCACCGTCTGGAACAGACCAACCGCCGTTGCGAAGTCAAAACGTCCGGCTGCAAGACCGATGGAATATACGTAGGTACTGATAACGTCCGCCGCGTCTCTTACTAGGGAGTTGCCCATCATGTAAGGACGGTCGAAGCTGATGCTTACCAGTTTTCCGACCTGCATGATCAGAAGGACCGTGATGGTGGAAGAGATCTGAGGAAGCGTCACATACCAGATTCTCTGAAGTCTGGTCGCTCCGTCTATGTAAGCCGCCTCGCCGAGGGAAGCGTCCGTCGCCATCAGGGCCGCCAGATAAACGATCAGGGAATATCCCGCGCCCTGCCATACGCCGAAGAACCAGTATACGATCCTCCACGCGAAGGAGTTGGTCAGGAAGTTCACCGTGCCGATGCCCATCGCATTCAGAAGGTTATTCACCAGTCCGCTGGAAGAGAACAGCTGCGTGCTGATACCGGCGATGATAACCCAGGAAAGGAAGTTGGGCAGATACAGAAGGGTCTGCGTCGTCTTTCTTACCGCGCTGCTCTTCAGCTCGTTCAGGAAGATCGCCAGGAAGATCGGGATCGGGAAGCCGATGATCAGATCGCCGATGTTCAGGATCAGCGTATTCGCCAGCGCGCTCCAGAAGTCTCTGGATGAAAACGCTTCCTGGAAGTTCGCAAGTCCGATCCACGGGCTGTTCCAGATACCCTGGAACACGTTGAATTTCTTAAATGCGACGACCACGCCCAGCATCGGTTTATATTTGAAAAGGATCATATAAACCACCGGGATGATCAGCATGGCATACAGCTGCCATGTGTTTTTCAGATAGGTCTTGACATTCTTTTTCTCTTTCACTGCTGCTTTTTGTTTCGCCATATTACCTTCCCCACTTTTTACATTACTTCATACTTTTATAATTCTCCGTTCTGAATTCTATAAGTATTTTAATCTGTTACCGTGCGCCACATCCACTCATCATTTGCTTTTCTGCGTTTCAGAATGTTGCATATTTTGCTTAATGGCGCGTTGTCCTACTGGATCCAGGCATATCTGGGATCCACGATCCGATCCGTCCACGGATCATCCGGCAGATGGCGGATCATCCAGCAGTAATACATGGGATATCCGGGCGCCGTCACCTGCGGATGAACCTTTCCGCAGCGGATATGCGCGCAGCTTCCGTCCGCGATGCGGAACACGTCGTCGCCGATGTAGCAGGCCCCGAAGCCTTCCGGACGCTCATAGCGGTAATAATAAACCTCGGGCTGCGGATGGTGATGGGGCGCATAGCTGGACCAGCCGCCCTGGTGGTTGATCACCTCTCCGTTTACCATGTTGGAGTAGGGCGCGTTGCTGTAGTCGAACACGGTGCGGACCGTACGCTTCATCTTGTTGTCCCATACGCCGTCTCCGAAGATATCGTCCCTGCAGTCCGCGGGCGTGTAGAAAACGGGCGCAAACTCCCTTTCATTCTCCGTGCTCTGCACCAGCACCTCGCTGTCCGCCTCCGCCCTTACCGTTACGGATACGCCTCTGCTCACATGCAGACAGTAGGGGCCTTCTTCGATGAAGCTGTCTCTCTTCCCTCTCTTTTCCTCTCCGTTCCAGCAAAAAGTGATATCTCCCTTCACCAGAAGGACGGCCATTTCCTCCTCCGGAAGGCAGAAGCTTCTTTCGTCCCCGGCCTTCATCTGATAAACGGTGATGTTCATCATCATGTCGTCAGGCCCTTCGCCTTCGCCTGCGCGGCTCAGTACCTTCACGCCCTGATCGTCGAATTCCGGGTAGCTGAATAACTGGCTCATGATCTTCTTCTCCTTTCCCTCTCTATTTCAGGCTTCCGGGAAAAAGCCGGCGCGTTGGCGGCGCGTTCTCTCTCTCCGGAAGCGTTCTGACTGAAAAATTTTGCCTGAAAAGTTCTGACTGAAAGCAGAAACTTTTTTGTTTAATATACGATCTCGGAAAGCTTCACCGGGCGGTGCTCCTCCACGGATTTCTTCGCGGCGATGCCCATCAGAACGGGCTTCAGACCGTCTTCCGCGCCCACAAGGGTAGGGGTATCGTTCTCGATGGAGTCGATGAAGCAGGTGATCTCCTTCGCGAAGGACTCGGTATAGCGCTCCAGGAAGAAGTACAGAGGCTTCTCACCGGTGATGCCCTCAGCGGTGGAAAGCACCAGACTGGAAGCGGTATCGTTGGAGGTCGCCGCCATTCCCTTGGATCCGAACACCTCCGCTCTCTGGTCGTAGCCGTAGGCCGCGCGTCTGGAGTTGTCGATCACGGCGATGGCGCCGTTTGCCATCTTGAGGGTGATGACCGCGGTATCCACATCTCCCGCCTCTCCGATGCCGGGATCCACCAGGACTGCGGACTGCACATAGATCTCCTCCGCGTCGCAGCCGGCCAGGAAACGGACCATATCAAAATCATGGATGGTCATATCCAGGAACATGCCTCCGGATACGGCGACATAAGCGGGGCTCGGCGGCTCAGGATCTCTGGAGGTAATGCGGATGATATGAGGATCGCCCACCTTTCCGTCCAGGACCGCCTGCTTCACGGCCGCGAAGTTGTGGTCAAAGCGGCGGTTGAAGCCCACCTGATATTTCAGGCTGCTGCCTTCCAGCGCCTTCAGCACCTCGCGGATCCTGCCCAGGTCATGATCGATGGGCTTTTCGCAGAATACGTGCTTTCCTGCCGCGATCGCTTCCAGAGAGATCGGGGAATGGGTGTCCGTGGAGGAGCAGATCAGCACCGCCTGGATCTCGGGATCGTTCAGGATCTCGTGATAGTCCTTCGTGGTGTTCTGCACACCCATGTCCTTCAGCCACTTTTCCGTCTCCTCATTCATGAAGGGATCCGCAACGGTCTTCAGCTTCGCGTTATGTACGAAGTTGCAGATGCTTCTGGTGTGCACCTTGCCGATTCTTCCGGCTCCGATGATTCCTACTGTTACCATAATTTATTTGCTCCTTTCGTCTTACGGGCGTCCGCCCGCTGTCTTACTGAAAAAATACGTTCCGGCGAAAGCTTCCCGCCCAAGCCCGGGCCGCGGCCCCGGAATGCGGCCGCGGTTCGGCCTGTTTCCTGTCGCAGACCGGTCGCTTTTTATCACACATCGATTACAGCCCGGTCTTTTCCGCGATGTACTTTCTTGCGCGGATGGCGTACTCCAGCGGATCCGCCTTCGCGGGATCCTGCTCCGCCTCTACCACCATGTATCCGGTATATCCGGTCTCCTCCAGAACCTGGAAGATGGGCGCGAAGTCGATGCAGCCGTCGCCGGGGATGGTGAACGCGCCGGCGCGCACGCCGCCGAGGAAGCTCATATGCTCCTTCTTCACCTGCTCCACCACATCAGGACGGATGTCCTTCAGATGCACATGCTTAATGCGGGACGCATAACGCTTTACCAGCTCCACCGGATCCTCGCCGCAGTAGGCGAAATGGCCGCTGTCGTACAGAAGGCTCACATAGGCGGGATCGGTCTCCGCCATCAGCCGGTCGGTCTCCGCAGCGGTCTGCACCACGGTTCCCATGTGATGATGGAAGGTGAGCGCCACGCCGTATTTCTCCAGAGAAAGCTTTCCCAGACGGTTCAGGCCGTCCGTAAGAAGCTTCCACTCCTCGTCGTTCATCACATGCTTTCCTTCAAAGATGGGCTGATCCTGCATGCCCTGGGTGCTGTAGCTCTGTTCGGAAACGCCCACCACTTTGGCTCCCATTTCCGCAAGGAACGCCACATGCTCCTCAAAGGCCTTTTCGGTCTCTTCATAAGGCCTGCTGATGAGGAAGGTGGAGAACCAGGCGTTGCAGATCTCGATCCCGCGGAGGGAAAGCGCCTTTTTCAGGACGGCAGGGTCCTTCGGATATTTGTTTCCCACCTCGGAGCCGGTAAATCCGGCAAGCGCCATCTCGCTGACGCACTGCGCGAAGGTGTTCTCTCCGCCCAGGTCAGGCAGATCGTCGTTGGTCCACGCGATGGGCGCGATCCCAAGCTTTACTTTTGTCTTGTCCAGCATTTTCTGTTATCCTCCCATATATTTTTCTATCGGATCCCGCCGCGGCGGCGCGGTGCTTTCCCGGCCTCCGCGGGCGATCCGTCGTTCTGACCGATTTATGCGGCTTAATATTTTCTCGCCTTTGCCCGGTTGTCCATCAGCTTCTCATAGGCATCCTTCTGCGCCTGCACGCCGGTGGTGCTGGCAAGTCCCACGTTCCACCAGGACTTGTAGCCGTCCGTCATGGTCTTGGGGATGGCCTTGATGTCGATCAGGGTGGAAACGGTCTGCTTCTTCGCGTCTATAAGCGCCGCCTGAAGCTCCTTAAGCGTCCTTGCCGTATAGGTCTTTACGCCGTATCCGGCCGCCACAGCCGCGAAATCGATGGGCATGAGTCCGCCGTTTAAGCCGCCCTTCTCGTCCCGGTAGCGGAACTCGGTGGCAAGATTGCCGATGCCGTTTGACATCTGCAGGTTGTTGATGCAGCCGAAGCCGCAGTTGTCAAAGAGCAGCACGTTGATCTTCTTTCCCTCCTGCAGGGAAGTCACCAGCTCGCTGTGCAGCATCAGGAAGCCGCCGTCTCCCACCATGGAATAAACCTCCTGCTCCGGGAAGGCCAGCTTCGCGCCCAGCGCCGCCGCGATCTCATAGCCCATGCAGGAATAGCCGTATTCCATCAGATAGCTGTCCCTGCAGTCGGTGGTCCACATTCTCTGCAGGTCTCCCGGAAGGCTTCCGGAAGCGCCGACGATGATGGCGTCGGGATCGATGGTCTTTCGGATCAGGGCGATGGCTGAGGTCTGGGTGATGTCGGAACCGGTGAGCTTTCTGAACTCGGGAATGGACTCCGGATTTCCGGCGGCGATCAGGGGCCTGAAGTTCTCGTCGCAGGAATAATCCGCCAGACGGGCGTATTCCTCATCCCAGCTCTTCTTCGCCTCCGCCACGGCCGTTCCCCAGCCGCTCTGATAGCCTTTTTCGGAAAGGGCCTTATCCGCGAGCTTTATGGTCTCCCTTGCGTCGCCGATCACGGACACCGCGTCCATCTTGCAGGCGTCAAAGCCGGAAAGGTTGACGGACACCATCTTCACGCCCTCTCCGGTATAGAGCAGCTTGGAGCCGGTGGTGAAGTCGGTCAGCCTGCTTCCCACGGCAATGATCAGATCCGCTTCCCCTGCGATGGTATTGGCGGAGAGGTTTCCGGTCACGCCGAGGCCTCCCACGTTCATGGGATGGCTGGAATGACAGGCGCTCTTTCCTGCCTGGGTCTCCGCAAACGGGATGCCGAACTTTCCGCAGAAGGCTTCCAGCGCCTCTCCCGCTTCGGAATAGCGGACGCCGCCGCCGCAGATCACCATGGGCCGTCTGCTTTCGGAAATCAGCGCGACCAGCTCGTCCAGATCCTCCTTCACAGGCAGAGGTCTTCTGATCTTGTGCACTCTCTTCTTCAGGAAATAGTCCGGGAAATCATAGGATTCTCCCTCCACATCCTGAGACAGGGCGATGCAGACCGCGCCGGTCAGCTCCGGATCGGTCAGCACGCGCATGGCCTGCACCATGGCGGGCATGAGCTGCTCCGGGCGGATGATCCGCTCCCAGAAGCGGCAGACCGGACGGAACGCGTCGTTAGTGGTCACGGACAGGGCGTCCGGACGCTCCAGCTGCTGCAGCACCGGGTCGGGCTGTCTGCTGGCGAAGGTATCGCCGGGGAAGAGAAGCAGCGGCACGTGGTTTACCGTGGCGCAGGCCGCCGCCGTCACCATGTTCGCAGCGCCGGGTCCGATGGAGGACGCACAGGCGATGATCCTGCGGCGGTTGGCCTGTTTGGCGAATCCGGCCGCCACATGGGCCATGCCCTGCTCGTTGCGGCCCTGATAGACCTTCAGGCTTCCCGGATCCTCATCCAGAGCCTGTCCCAGCCCCACCACGATCCCGTGGCCGAAAATGGTAAAGATACCGTCCACAAACTTGGTCTCTTTTCCGTCAAATTCCACATACTGGTTGTCCAGGAACTTCACAAGCGCCTGGGCAGTCGTCATTCTTGTTGTTTTCATACAGCCTCCACTTTTTTACCGCCGCAGGGCGGCTTTTTCAAACAGGGAGAATGGCGTAAGCCATCCTCCGGCACGACCCGCGGGTCTGTGCTATACTCTGGCTACCATTTCACCGTATTTTTCCTTGCAGTCCCGGATAAAATCCTTCACCTGTTCAGTCCCGGGCAGATCCTGGGAGCAGGAGTGGGCCGCCACCATCATGGCCGCTTCGGCGCTGCCGAACTCCAGGCAGTCGATCATCTCCCAGCCCTGGAACAGTCCGTACAGGAAGCCGGAGCCGTAGCCGTCCCCGCCGCCGAAGGACTTGAGGGCATCGACCGGGAAGGGCTTGATGGAATAGCTCTCGCCGTCGTTGGTATAGGCGGTGGAACCTTCCTTTCCGTGCTTGATGATCACGATCTTCGCGCCCGCCTCATGCCAGGCCTTCGCGCTCTGCCAGTCGTCCCTGCCGGGCTCGATCAGCCGCTCGGTCAGATCGAACTCCTCGCGGGAGCCCATGATGATGTCCGCATTCTTTGCCACCATGGAATAGTAAATGGAGATCTCATCCTCGCAGGTCCAGTTGTAGGCGCGGTAATCGATATCGAAGATCACCCTGGTTCCCACGCGCTTCGCGATCATGACCGCCTTCAGGGCCGCTTCTCTGGAGGGGCTTGCCGCAAGGGCGGTTCCGGAGATCAGGATCGCCTTCGCATTGCGGATATATTCCTCGTCGATGTCGGCGGGGCACAGCTGCAGGTCGGCGATGCAGTTGCGGTACATGAGAATGCTGGATTCATCTCTGGAAAGGATCTCCGTGAAGGTCAGGCCGATCTTCTCCCCATGCTCGCAGCGGCGCACGCGGGAGGTATCGATGCCCTCCTTCTCAAAGAAATGAGTGACGAAATCGCCGAACTGATCGTCGGACACGCGGGCGAAAAAGCCTGCCTTCAGGCCGTGTCTGGATACGCCCACAGCGATGTTTGCCGGGGAGCCGCCCACATACTTTTTAAAGGTGGTGCAGTCCTCCAGGGGCTGGAAATAGTCCACGGGATTGAAGTCCACCGCGATCCTTCCCAGCAGGACAAGGTCCATCGGTCTTGTTTCATCAAAGGTGATATATTTCACGTCTTCTTCCTCCTATCTTCCCCTCTCCCGGCAGCCGGCCGGAGGAGGCTTCTGTCCAATGAATCAGGCAGGGATGCTCCTTCCCCTGTCTCGCGCGGTGCGGGCTTTTTCCGGCGCAGGCTACAGGGTCTCCTCAATAAAGGTGACTCCTTCCACCTTGCTGATCACCTCCAGCATATCCACCGGATTCCTTCTGGTGTTCTTTTTTACCACCAGCGCGATCCCGACCGCGTTCTGCATTCCGCTTCTGGGCTTCTGAAGCTCCATTCCGGAAACGCGCATCCCGTTCATCCGGATGGTGCGGATCAGCCCTTTCACATAGTCGATGCTCTCCATTTCCAGATACACCCGCAGGATCGGGGATCTGGTATAGAAAAAGTTATCGACCCGCTGAAAGATCACGATGGTGACCATCACCACCACCGTGGCTCCGATCGCGGCCTCGAAGAATCCGATCCCCACAGCCAGCCCGATGCAGGCCGCGGCCCACAGGCCGGCCGCCGTGGTAAGCCCTCTCACCCGGGTCGTTTCCCGGCTCATGATCGTTCCGGCTCCCAGAAAACCGATCCCGCTGATCACCTGCGCGCCCAGACGGGCCGGATCGGAATTGGTCTCAAAATACTCGTAGATGTACTGTCCGGTCAGCATGGCGATACAGGCGCCCATGCACACCAGGATATGGGTCCGGAAGCCTGCCGCCTGTCCCTTTGCTCCCCGCTCCAGGCCGATGAGCCCTCCGCAGA
>CALWGL010000040.1 GCA_944380025.1 uncultured Lachnospiraceae bacterium | reverse complement strand
GTCAATGTCATGTGACTTAACTGTTTTACATCACATTCTTAAACTGACTCATATACAGATGATAGTATGCCCCCTTCTTTTCCATGAGCTGCGCCGCGTTTCCTTCCTCGACGATGGCGCCGTTATCGATCACAAAGATGCGGTCCGCCTTCTGGATGGTGGAGAGCCGGTGGGCGATGACGAAGGAGGTGCGGCCCGCAAGCAGGTGCTCGATGCCCTCCTGCACCAGCAGCTCGGTTTTGGTGTCGATGCTGGAGGTGGCCTCGTCCAGGATCAGGATGGCGGGATCGGAGACCATGGTGCGGGCGAAGGCGAGAAGCTGCTTCTGGCCGATGGACAGGCCGCCGCCCCGCTCGCTCAGCTCGGTGTCATACCCTTTATCCAGGCGCATGATGAAGTCGTGGGCGTTCACCGCTTTGGCGGCGGCGACGATTTCCTCGTCCGTCGCGTCCAGCTTTCCGTAGCGGATGTTGTCCCGGATGGTGCCGGAGAAGAGAAAATTGTCCTGGGTCATGATGCCCATCTGCCGCCGCAGGCTTTCGATGGAAACCTCCTTCACGTCATGGCCGTCGATGTAGACATGGCCCTGCTGAATGTCGTAGAAGCGGCTGATCAGATTGACGATGGTGGTCTTTCCGGCTCCGGTGGGGCCAACCAGAGCGATGGTCTCGCCCGGGCGGATGCGAAAGCTCACGTCATTTAACACCTTCGCGGCTTCGTCGTAGGAGAAGGAAACATGGTCGAAGACCACCTCGCCCCGGATGGGAGGAAGCTCCTTCGCGCCCGCCCCGTCCGTGATGGCGGAAGGGGTGTCCATGATCTCGAAGACCCGTTCCGCGCCGGCGATATTGGTGATCATCTGGTTGTAAAAATTGCTCAGGTTCATGATCGGGTTCCAGAACATGGAAATATAGGTTCCGAAGGCCAGGAAGGTTCCCACGGATACCCGTCCCGGGCCCAGCACTACAAGTCCAACGAAATACAGGGAAAACAGGCCGATGGCCCAGCACAGGTCGATGACCGGGCCTACGGCGTCGTTTAAGCGCACGGCGTTCACGAAGGAATCCCGGTGCTGCTTCGTCAGATCCCGGAAGGTGTCCATGGTCTCTTCCTCCGCGCCGAAGCTCTGGATGATCCGGATGCCGGAAAGGTCCTCATGCACGAAGGCGTTTAAGTTGGAGGATTTCTTCCGGTGGATCTGCCACCTTTCATGGGAATGGGTCTGGATGTACCAGATCCCGGCGGCCATCAGAGGAAGGCTCACAAGGGCCGCGGCCGCGAGCCGGACGTCCTTGACGAACATGATCACGGCCACCGCGCTGATGGTGATGAAATCCGGGATCAGGGTGGTGACGCAGTTGGAGAGCACGTCCTTTAGGGAATTGATATCCCCGATGATGCGGGCCAGGATCTTTCCGGTGGGGCGGCTGTCAAAAAACTGAAAATCCAGCGTCTGGATGTGGACGTAGAGCTCCTGCCGGATGGTGACCAGGATGCTGTTGCAGACCTTCGCCATCACGTACATGCGGATCTTGATGCCCGCCACCATCAGCAGGTTGATCACGACGGCGAAAAGGATCAGCCGCAGCAGTCCGGGGAAATTCCCCGCGGAAATATAGTCGTCCACCGCGGCTTCCATGATCAGCGGATTTAAGAGGTTTACCACCACGCAGAAGCCCATGATGAACAGAACGCCGACGATCTGTTTTTTATAGGAAAGAAGGTAGGAGAACAGGCGGGAAAGCGTTGCGGCCTTCCCGGCCGTTACCGTATTTTCATCTTTTTTATAGGAATTGAAAGCCATGATATTCTCCTTTTTTCAGAAAATGGCGCTTACTGTGCGTTCATTCCCGGCGCGGCCCCGTACTGGGCCTGCCAGGTCTCGTAATACAGCCCGCGCAGGGCGAGCAGGCTTTCGTGGGTGCCGCGCTCTTTTATAGTCCCGTTTTCCAGCACGATGATCTCATCGGCGTTTCGCACCGCGCTGACGCGGTGGGCGATGATCAGCTTTGTGGTGCCGGAAAGCCCGTTCAGCGCCTGCTGAATCGCGTATTCCGTTTCCATGTCCAGCGCGCTGGTGGAATCGTCCAGGATCAGGATCGGGTTATGCTTGGCGATGGCCCTGGCGATGCTGATGCGCTGCTTCTGCCCGCCGGAGAGGCCCACGCCCCGTTCTCCGATGACGGTTTCATACTGCTCGGAGAGCCGTTCGATGAATTCGCTTGCCTGAGCGCTTTCCGAAGCGGTGCGGATGTCCGCGTCGTTTACCAGCTCCCGTTTTCCCAGCCGGACGTTTTCGCTGATGGTATCCGAAAAGAGGAACACATCCTGCATCACCAGGGAAATGCTGCCGCGAAGCTGCTTTAGGGACAGGTCGCGGATGTTGACGCCGTCCAGCCGGATGGTCCCGCCGGTGGCGTCGTAGAGCCGTTCCAGAAGCTGGATGATGGAGGTTTTTCCCGCGCCGGTCGCGCCCATGATGCCGAGGGTATGGCCGGGCTGTACGGCAAAGGAGATGCCGTGCAGGATCTCGTGGCCGTCCTCCTTGTGGAAGGATACGTTTTCAAATTCGATCTTTCCCTTCACCTCAGGCAGGATCACGGGCTGAGCGGGCTCCTTCACGGAAGGCACGGACTGGTAGATCCTGCGGATCTTCCGATAGCTTCCCACGCCGGAGGAAAAATCGTTGGACAGCCAGCCCAGCATTTCCATGGGCCAGACGATGTTCATGGAATATTCCACGAAGGCGGTCAGGCTCCCCAGGGAAAGCTTTCCCCGGATCACCATGCTGCCGCCGAGCAGCAGTACGATGAGCGGAAGCAGCTTGGTGATGAGGGAAAAGCAGGGATAGTATTTTACGAATACCTTCGACTGCTTCATGTTCAGGTCATAATAGCGCCGGTTATGAGAAAGAAATTTTCTGATCTCAAATTTTTCCCGGGCGAAGGCCTTGACGGTGCGCACGCCCGCCAGATTTTCCTCCGCCACGGTATTTAAGGCCGCGTTTTCCTCGCTGATCTCCTCGTAGACCGCGCCCAGCCTGCGTTCCTCCAGAACGGCGATCACGCCGGTTATGAGCATGGCCGCCGTGGGGATGAGGGCGAGCCGCCAGTTCAGGCTGTACATGCAGAACAGCACGAGGCAGGTATGGAAAATGACCTCCATGATGAGCATGCTCACAAATCCCAGCGCGATCCAGATGCGGTCGATGTCGTCCTTGACCCGGCTCATCAGCTCGCCCGTGTTGTTCTTATCAAAGAAGTCCGCGCTCAGAGACTGCAGGTAGGTGAACAGGTCCTTGCGGATCTCTGTGGCGATGGAGGAGCCGATCAGATCCGAGGTGTATTCCTTGGTATAGCCGAAGATGCAGCGGCCAAGCCCGATGAGCAGAAGACAGGGCAGCAGAAAACGAAGCTTGCCTGTCTCTCCTTTCTGGATCACGTCGTCCACGATGACGCGGGTCACCTGCGGCGACAGAAGATCCAGCGACACGGCGATGACCATGGATACGAAAACGAACAGATAACCGAATTTGTGTCTGTAAAGATACCAGGATAATTTTTTCATAAATGAAGTCCCCCTTCTGAAAAAAGCCGAAAAAAACCACGCCAGTGTTACCTGCCGTGGTGAAATGCGTTTTCTGACGGACGGCGCGGGCACCTGCGGAGGGCGCGCCTTCTTTTAGGCCGGAACGGGCTCCTGGCGCCTTCCGGGTGGTTCAGAAAAAGAAAACGGGAGGTAAACAGCAAACGGCCTGACGGGCGGTATCAAATTCTGTGCTGCGGTTCTGGTCTTCTGAGCCATTCATGCTTCCTCCTTTCTTTCTGTATTCGCTCCCTTTTACCTTACATCCCGCCGGGCGTTTTGTCAACCGGTCTTTTGAGACTTTTTGTGCCGGGCTGCCGGGCTTCCGGCTCAGCTGTTGTAGTCCTTGTCGATGTTGATGACGGCATAATAACGGGAATCCAGGTTATGTACGGCCTCCTGCATGCGGGAAAGGATCTCTTCGTCGCCGAGCTTTTCCGTGAAGGGGACGAGAATGTCAAAGATGATATTGGTATGGGTCGGCCCCTTTACGATGCGGAAATCATGCAGGTTCAGAGCGGGATCCAGCTGATGCAGAAGCCCGGTGACCGCTTCCTTCAGCTCCTGGGTTTCGGCGTCGTCGTTCATGACCGGATCCATGTGGATCACGGCCTCGCAGTGAAGCTCCTTCTTGAGCTCCCGTTCGATGTTGTCGATGGTGTCGTGCAGATGGAGCAGGTCGCCGGAGGCGGGAACCTCCGCGTGCAGGGAGATCATGGTGCGGCCGGGGCCGTAATCGTGGACGATCAGATCGTGCAGGCCGAGGATCTCCTCATGGCTTAAAACGATGTGCCCGATCTTATCCACGAATTCCTTCTGCGGCGGCTGCCCCAGAAGCGGGCTGATGGTCTCCCCTGCGGAGCGCAGCCCTGCGGTCAGGATGAACAGGCCCACCAGGAGGCCGCAGAAGCCGTCGATATGAAGGCCGGAAAAATGGCCGATCAGCGCGGCGGCAAGGACGACGGCGGTGGAAAGCATGTCGCTGAAGCTGTCCGTGGCGGTCGCGGCCATGGCCGCGCTGTCGATCTTTTTCCCGGTGCCCCGGTTGTAAAGATACATGTAAAATTTCACCAGGATGGAGGCGATCAGGATGCCTGCCACAACGGGAGTAAAGCTGGTGTCCTCCGGATGCAGGATCTTGTCAAAGGAAGAGGTGACCAGCTCGAAGCCCATGAGGATGATCAGCAGGGAAACGAACAGGCCGGTGAGATATTCGATCCTGCCGTGTCCGAAGGGATGCCCGGGATCCGGCTTCTGCCCCGCCATTTTGAATCCGACCAGCGTGATCAGGGAGGAGCCTGCATCGGAAAGGTTGTTGAAGGCATCCGCCGTGATGGCGATGGAGTTGCTGAGAAGCCCCGCGAAGAATTTCCCCAGGAAAAGCACCGCGTTCAGACCGATCCCAACGGCTCCGCAGAGCACGCCGTAGGCCTGTCGGACCTCCGGACGCTCCGTTTCCCTGTGATTTTTGATAAAAAGCCTTGCCAGAAATGAAATCATGGTGTTCCTCTCTTTCCTCCGGACCTGCCGCGTTTTCCCCGCGGCTTCGCGAAGAAGACAGGTCGGACAGAGTTTCCTTCTATTGTATATGCGAAAAGGCAGGAAAACAAGAGAAAAATTATCGGTAAAAACCGCTTTTGAAAAAGTGGATTTTCCTATATAATGAAAACGGATATCATCCGGCAGGAAAGCAGGCCGGAAAAGAGACCGGCAGATAGACCGGAAAAGAGACGGGAAAACAGACCGGCAGATGAGCCGGAGGAGACGGAGCCGGAAAGCTCTGATCCGGGAAGCCCTGATTTGGGAGGTCCAGATCCGGATGCGGGCTTTCGGCACTGCCGTCTCAGAATGGAGGAAGCTTTGAACAGAATCAGATACCGCGCGGCGCGGATCTTTACGATCTTTTTTCTGACTGCGGCCGGCGCGGCGGCAGGCTGCGGCTCCCGGGAGAACGCGGAATCTGCCGCGGCCCGGACGCAGCAGGAGGAAACCGCCGCGCAGGAAGAAACCTGGCAGGAGGAAACCGGCCAGACAGAAACGGCAGCCGCGCAGGCGATGGATCCGCAGGCTTTTGAGATCATCAGCCGGGATTTTTCCCACAGCGGATACGTGGACAGCATCGCCTTTCTGCTGCCCTCCGGCTGGGCTTATGAATCCTATGAAAGGATGCATGCGGGAGAGGGTATGGACCCCGAGGAGTGGGGCTTTGAGATCCGCATGGACGGAAAAGAAGAGTCCGTTCTGCTTGTGTACGGAAGCAGGCAGGAAGGAGAGGGCAGGTTCGATCCGGAGGAAGAAGGCTCCCAGGAGGTACAGACGGGAGCTGGGCTGACCGGGCAGCGTTATATCGGACAGACCGTCGCAGAGGACGGGGAGATCCTGCAGGAATATTACGTCCGCTTCGACCCCGTTGCCGGAAGCGGCGCGGTCTATCAGGTGTACGTATCCCTTTCCACGGAGGACTATGAGAAGTACCGGGTCTCCCTGGATACGCTGACGGCCGGGATCAGCATCGCGGCCATTGCCAGGACGGAATGAGCGGCTGACGGCAGACGGCAAAAACGGGTTGCGCCTTCCCGGGAAAACGTGTATAATTTCTGTGGTTCCCAAAAGAGCCGGCATGACGGATAACGGATGTCCGGCTGCAGGAAGAAAGAGGAAAAGAAAATAGAGAACGCTTCTGCATGGAGGAAAAAGGGAAAGATGAGCAAGAAACCGATTGTTTTAATGATCCTTGACGGCTACGGCCTGAATGACAAAGTGGAAGGAAACGCGGTCCGTGAGGCGAAGACGCCGGTCATGGACAGGCTGATGAAGGAGTGCCCTTTTGTAAGGGGCAATGCCAGCGGCATGGCTGTCGGCCTTCCGGACGGACAGATGGGCAATTCCGAGGTGGGCCACCTGAACATGGGCGCGGGCCGCATCGTATACCAGGAGCTGACCAGGATCACCAAGGAGATCCAGGACGGCGATTTCTTCAGGAATCCGGCGCTGCTTGACGCCGTGGAAAACTGTAGGAAGAACGATTCCTCCCTGCATCTGTACGGGCTGGTTTCCGACGGCGGCGTGCACAGCCATATCACCCATATCTACGGCCTTCTGGAGCTGGCGAAGAGAGAGGGCTTAAAGAAGGTATACGTGCACTGCTTCCTGGACGGCCGCGATACCCCTCCGGCAAGCGGAAAGGGCTATGTGGAACAGCTGGAAGCGAAGATGAAGGAGCTTGGCGTAGGCGAGGTGGCTTCCGTGATGGGCCGTTATTACGCCATGGACAGAGACAATAACTATGACCGTGTGAAGCTGGCTTACGACGCTCTGACGAAGGGCGAGGGACTGACCGCTCCCAGCGCGGCGGAAGGCATCCAGGCTTCCTATGACAGAAATGAGACGGACGAGTTCGTAAAGCCCACCGTGGTCCTGAAGGACGGCGCTCCGGTCGCCACCATCAAGGACGGCGACTCCATCATTTTCTATAACTTCCGTCCCGACCGCGCGAGGGAGATCACCCATGCGTTCTGCGACGATGATTTCAAGGGCTTTGACCGCCCGAAGAGACTGGATGTGAAGTATATCTGCTTTACGGAATACGATCCCACCATTCCCAACAAGGAGGTGGCCTTCCACAAGGTGGAGGTGACCAATACCTTCGGAGAGTGGCTTGCAGCCAACCACATGACCCAGGCGAGGATCGCGGAGACCGAGAAGTACGCGCATGTGACCTTCTTCTTCAACGGCGGCGTGGAGACGCCCAACGAGGGAGAGGACAGGATCCTGGTAAATTCCCCGAAGGTCGCCACCTATGACCTGAAGCCCGAGATGAGCGCCTATGAGGTCTGCGACAGGCTGGTGGAGGCTATCACATCCGACAAATACGATGTGATCATCATCAACTTCGCCAACCCGGATATGGTGGGCCATACCGGCGTGGAAGCGGCGGCCATCAAGGCCGTTGAGGCGGTTGACGAGTGCGTGGGAAGAGCGGTGGACGCCATTAAGAGCGTGGACGGCGTGATGTTCATCTGCGCGGACCACGGCAATGCGGAACAGCTCATCGACTACGAGACGGGCGCTCCGTTCACCGCGCATACGACGAATCAGGTTCCCTTCATTCTGGTGAACTACGATCCCTCCTACACCCTGAGAGAGGGCGGCTGCCTGGCGGACATCGTTCCCACCCTGATCCAGATCATGGGTAAGGAGCAGCCGAAGGAGATGACCGGAAAGAGCCTGCTGGTTAAGAAGGACTGAAGAACGGGCGGAGAAACCCGGAAAAAACCGGAAGAAGTCGAAAAAAGCAGGTCTGAAAAATTTGTACAAAAAAAACAGACTTGTGATAGAATAAATGAACGGGGAAGTCGCATCGGCGGATGCGGCTTCTTCATTTTTTTCTTGCCAGCCGGACGGAAACATGATATGTTAACTGTATCAGTATAGTTAATACACTTCATACAGCATGCGATGCGGAAAGGAGTCCTGTGATTATCATCGATTATAAGGATGCACGTCCCATTTACGAGCAGGTTGTGGACAGATTTCAGATGCTGATCCTGACCGGGGCGCTGGAACCGAATACCCGGATGCCGTCCGTCAGGAGCCTGGCCGTGGAGCTGTCGATCAATCCCAACACCATCCAGCGGGCGTATGCCGAGCTGGAGCGGCAGGGTTTCATCTATACGGTGAAGGGCCGGGGGAATTTTGTGGCTTATGATGAGAAGCTTCTGGATGTGAGAAAAGAGCAGCTTCTGAAAAAACTGAAGGAGCTGGTGCGGGAAGCCAGAGAGATCGGGATCGGCATAAAGGAGCTGGCCGGCTGGCTGACAGAGGATGAGGAGAAAGCGGGAGCGCGGGGAGGGAAGGAACATGATTGAGCTTAGAAACGCCTCCAAGAGCTTTGGCAGGACGGAGGCGGTGAAGAACGTGAGCTTCCGGATGAAGGAGGAGAACGTGTTCGGCCTGATCGGGACCAACGGCGCGGGAAAGAGCACGATCCTGCGTATGGCGGCGGGAGTCCTGAAGCCGGACGAGGGGATGGTCCTGATCGACGGCATGAACGCGGGGGACAGCGTCGATGCGAGAAGAAGGTGCTTTTTCATTCCGGATGAGCCCTATTTTTTCGCCCACGCCACACCCAGGGACATGGAACGGTATTACAGCAGCGTATACGACCGGTTCAACCGGGAGCTTTTCTATATGTATCTGGCTTCCTTCGGGCTGGACAGCAGGCGGAAGATCGACAGCTTCTCCAAGGGGATGAAGAAGCAGCTTGCCCTGATCTGCGGCATCAGCAGCCAGACGAAGTATCTTCTGTGCGACGAGACCTTCGACGGCCTGGATCCGGTCATGCGTCAGGGTGTCAAAAGCATTTTCGCCCAGGAAATGGAGAGAAGGGGGCTGACCCCGGTGATCGCCTCGCACAATCTGCGGGAGCTGGAGGATATCTGCGACCATGTGGGGCTGCTGCATCAGGGCGGGATCCTTTTGTCAAAGGATCTGGAGGAGATGAAGTGCGGCATCCAGAAGGTGCAGTGCGTCTTTTCCTCGGAGGAAGAGGCGGCGCGTACGATCTCCCGTCTTACCGTTGTCAGACAGGAGAAAAGAGGCTCTCTTTACACATTTACGGTACGAGGGGAGCGGGACGAGGTGCTTTCGCTGTTCGCGGAGGCCGGAACGCATTTCTATGAGGTGCTGCCGCTGTCTCTGGAAGAGATCTTTATCAGTGAAACGGAGGTGAAGGGCTATGACGTCAAAAGGCTCCTTCTGGGCTGACTGCAGGGAAAATCTGAAGCGCAGAAGCTGGACGGTGCTGGTGGGCGCGCTTGCGCTGTTTCTTGCCCTGCCGGTCAGGCTTGCGCTGAAGCTGTCCGTGGAAGGCAGGCGGATCGCGGAGAATCCTTCCTGGCTGGGGGAGATGACGAAGCGGGAATGGATGGGAGACGCTTTCATGCAGATCGTTTCCAACGGCTGGTTTGTGTTCCTGGTTTTTCTGCTGGCGCTGCTTTTTGCGGTGCAGGGCTTTTCCTGGCTGGACAGCAGGCGGAAGCTGGATCTGTATCTGAGCGTGCCGGTTTCCCCGCGCAGGAGGTTCGCGGTGGTTTACGGGAACGGAGCGGCGGTTTTCGCGGTCTGCTACTTCGTCATGCTCCTTCTTGTGCTGCCTGCCGCTGCGGTGATGGGCGCGCTGACGGGAGAGGCCCTTCTCTACGCGCTTCTCATGTACCTGGTCAACCTCCTGTTTTTTCTGACCTGCTACAACATGGCCCTTACCGCGGTGATGCTGACGGGAAACGGGATGGTCTCCCTGCTCGCCGCGGCTGTCCTGTTCTTCTATGAGCCGGTGGCGCGCTGGCTTTTTGACGAAATGAGAAGCTCCTTTTTCGATTTCTACTGCGATCTCGGCGATGTTTCGGAACTGGCGGTTACCTCTCCGGTGGTCGCTTTCCTGCGCGAAAGCGCTATGCTGCGGGAGTATTTTGCCGGATATGGAAGCAGGTATCTGTCCTCCTTTGGGAGGCTGATCGCCCTCATGGCCGTGCAGGCGGCGGCATACGGGGCGCTTTCCTGGTTCCTGTACCGGAAAAGAAGGGCGGAGGCCGCCGGCAGCGCGCTGGCCTTTGAGCGGATCCGCACGCCTGTGAAGCTTCTTCTGATGATCCCGCTCACCCTGCTTTCCGGGATGTGGTTCTGGCAGCTTGCGGAAGAAAGCGTTCCCTTTGCCCTTCTCGGCATGCTGATCGGCCTGTTTTTAAGCCACGGGCTTCTGCAGGTGCTTTTTGACTTTGACATCAGGAGCGTTCTGTGCGCGAAGTGGCATCTGCCGGCGGCGGGAGCGGCTGCCGCGCTGATCTTTGCCTGCTTCGCGCTGGACCTGACGGGCTACGACGCGTATATCCCTAAGACGGAGCAGATCGGGAGCGTGGGCGTGGCGTTCTGCAATGACAGCTACGGCTTCGGCTTTTATGAAAATCTGTTCAAACGGGACATGTATCACGAGGATCCGGAAAAATATATGCTGAAGCACATGGAATCGGAGGACCGGGATACCGTCGCAGCGGTGCGCGCCCTGGCCGCGGAGGCGGTCCGGAGGGAGGAAAACAGAGGATCAGACAGGGAAACGGAGCCGTCCGGGAGCTTTTCCGGAGGTATGACGGACGTTTCCATCCGCTATACGCTGACGGACGGAAGGAAGGTGTATCGGACGATCCGGGCGGATGCGCAGGAAAATATCCGGGAATTCGACGCCATCTTTGCCGACGCTGATTTTCAGACCGCCAGATATCAGATCTGCGACCCGGCTCTTCCGGAAAGCGGGGGAGAACTGCAGATCTCCTATGGAAACGGGCTGAACCGCGTATCCTGGCTGGACAGCCCGGAGCCGCTGCTGGAAGCCTACGGCAGGGATCTTTCCAAATACAGCTGCAGTCTCATGCTGGACAGCCTTCCCGTGGGAAAGCTTGTCTTTATATGGAAAGGTGCGGATGACACGGAGTACAGCTGGGAGTATCCTGTCTATGAAGCGTTTGCGGAGACCGTGGAGCTTCTTCGCAGGCAGGATGTGTATATGGAGCCGGAGGAGGGCGGCGTTCTTTCGGCGGATCAGCTTCTGAGCGTGAGCATCACCTGCTACAATCTGGAGGAAGAGGATATCTCCTGGAGTGACGGCGGCTCCCGTTCCATTACCTATTCGCCGGAAAAAGAGATCACGCAGGTCTATGCCGGCGCGGAGCAGCTTTCCCTGATCGCCCCGGCCCTGTATCCTCAGAACCTGCTGGATGTGGCAGGAAACGGGATCACGGGAAGATACTGGGACAGCGACAACTATCAGGCCGCTGTGACCTTCCGGCCGGACGAGCGCTTTACCGAAGCCTATCTTTATTTTACGGTGCTGGAAGACCGGCTCCCCGGATTTGTGATCGAAGAGACAAAATACGGCGGGTAAAAAACTTCCTTTCCGGCAATACTGTTTGAGAAAAACAGATGCCGGAAAGGAGAGAGAAAGATGTATCTGGAAATTACGGATGTACACGCAAGAGAGATCCTGGATTCCCGGGGAAATCCCACGGTGGAGGCGCAGGTGACGCTTTCAGGAGGGATCACGGGAAGAGCAAGCGTACCCTCCGGGGCCTCCACGGGACAGTTTGAGGCGGCGGAGCTTCGGGACGGAGAGCCACGCTATTTCGGCCTCGGCGTGCAGAAGGCGGTAAAGCATGTGAATACCAGGCTGAGGGAGGTGCTGCTGGGACGAGACGCCCTCTGCCAGATGGAGATCGACAGACTTCTGATCGAAGCGGATGGGACGGACAACAAGTCCGTGCTTGGAGCGAACGCCATTCTGAGCGTTTCCCTTGCTGCGGCAAAGGCGGCGGCGCATGCGGCCGGCCTTCCGCTCTATCAGTATCTGGGAGGCGTGCGCGCCTGTCAGCTTCCGGTGCCCATGATGAATATTTTAAATGGAGGAAAGCACGCGGACAATACGGTCGACCTGCAGGAGTTCATGATCATGCCCGTCGGAGCGGAAGGCTTCGCGGACGGGCTGCGGATCTGCGCGGAAATCTACCATAATTTAAAGAAGATCTGTCAGCACAGGGGACTGTCCACGGCGGTGGGAGACGAGGGCGGCTTCGCTCCGGATCTTTCGGACAGCAGAGAGGTGCTTTCTCTGCTCGTGGAGGCTGTGGGAAAGAGCGGCTACCATGCCGGCCGCGACGTAAAGATCGCCATTGACGCGGCGGCAAGCGAGCTGTACGAGAAGAAAAGCGGGACCTATTTCTTCCCAGGCGAGAGCCGGATGAACGGAAAAGAGATCCGCCGCAGCACGGAAGAGATGATCTCCTGGTATGAAGGGCTGATCCGGGAATTTCCCATTGCGTCCATTGAGGACGGCCTGTATGAGGACGACTGGGACGGATGGAAGAGGCTGACCGAAAGGCTCGGCGGACAGATCCAGCTGGTGGGAGACGATCTGTTCGTCACCAATCCGAAGCGCCTGCGGGCGGGCATCCAGCTGGGAGCGGCAAACGCCGTTCTGGTGAAGGTGAATCAGATCGGCACGCTCTCCGAAGCCATGGAGGCCATTGAGACGGCGCAGAAAAACGGCTACCGCGCGATCATCTCCCATCGTTCCGGGGAGACGGAGGACACCACCATCGCGGATCTTGCCGTAGCCGTGAACGCCGGACAGATCAAAACCGGCGCGCCCTGCCGCACAGACCGGACGGCGAAATACAACCGGCTGCTTCGCATCGAGGAGGAGCTTCGCAGCGCGGCCCGCTGGCAGGAGCCTTTTGGAAAGATCCGCTGACGTAACAGTTCAGCCTTCGGCAGAACTGTTACGGCATCCGGCCATTCCAATCGCTTCGCGATGGGCCGGATGCTTTCTGCCGATACGTTTTCGTACGGTCTGCGCAGGAAATGCGCAGACCTGGCTGAACTGATACCCGCTGACTATTTGCAGTCCGGATGTCCGATGAAAAAAACTTGCATCGGCATCCGGATTGTGTTATAGTGTAACAGCTGGTATCAAGCCTGCAGACAGTATTTCTGCAAAGACAGTGGAATAACAGGCAGATGGATCCGTGGCGAAGGAGCCATAAGGGGCTGCTGTACACAGTGTGACGGCCGGTTTCCCCGGACGTCATTTGTTTGATTATCGTGTCCGTACAGGAAACATATCTGGCTTTGTACGAAGGACGTTCCGGCCGCGCAAATCTTCCGGCCGGCTCAGGATCCTATCAGTAAAAACAGTAGAGCAAAGGACGATGCCTTTTCCCGCAGCCTTTGTGCAAGATACTGAAAAGAAAAGGAGTGTTACAGTTGGTAAAGTACGTAGTGAAGAGAGTCTTTCTTGCCATCGTTACCCTGCTGATCATCTGCGCGATCACATTCTTTGCCATGAATGCGATCCCCGGAGGACCCTTCGATGGAGAGAAAGCGGTATCCGAGGAGGTAAGGGCGGCTCTGGAAAGAAGATACAACCTGGACAAGCCGGTGCCGGAGCAGTTCGTGATCTATATGAATAACCTGCTTCACGGGGATTTCGGCATCTCCCTGAAGACCGGCCGTGAGATCAAGACGGTGATCGGCGAGTCCTTCCTGGTTTCCGCGAAGCTGGGCGGCATGGCGATCGTGGTGGCTGTGATCCTGGGCGTGATCTTCGGAAGCATCGCGGCCCTGACCAGAAACAGGCTGCCTGACCGTCTGATCATATTTTTCTCCACCCTTCTGACATCCCTGCCGAGCTTCGTTCTGGGCACGCTGCTTCTGCTCGTCTTCTGCGTGAAGCTGGGATGGGTGCCCGTCTGGAGCGTGGATAACCGCAACTACGTGCTTCCCGTGATCTCCCTTGCGGCATATCCGATGGCATATATCACCCGTCTGACCAAGACCAGCATGCTGGACGTGATGGGGCAGGATTATGTGCGTACGGCGCGCGCCAAGGGCGTATCCACACTGAAGGTCATATTCAAGCATACGCTGAGAAACGCGCTGATCCCCGTTATCACCTACGTGGGCCCGATGACGGCTTCCATCCTGACAGGCTCCCTCGTGGTGGAGCAGATCTTCACCATCGGCGGCCTGGGCGCAAAATTCGTCGACGGCATTACGAACCGCGACTACACCCTGATCATGGGGACCACCATTTTCCTTGCGGTCCTGATGGTTACGGTGAACCTGATCACGGATATCGTATACAAGCTGATCGATCCCCGCATCAAGCTGGATTAAGGAGGATGGAAGAGACAGATGAGTACGCTGGAAAAGAACCTGAAAAAAGAGATCGACGCGATGCCGGAGAAGTCTCCTTTAAGCCTGCAGATCGATCTGAAGAAGTTTGAGAAGGCGACCGAGGAGGAAAAGAGACAGCAGGATGTAATGAGCGAGTCCGTTTCCTTCTTTAAGGACGGCATGCGCCGGCTGATGAAGAATCCGCTGGCCGTGGGAAGCATCATCGTGCTGATCCTGATCGTCCTGCTGATCGTATTCGGCCCGATGTTCATTCCCTATGAATATTCGGAGATCATCCGCGTGGACGGAAAGCGCGACAGGACCATCGCCAACATGGCCCCCTTCCAGTATTCCGAGCTGGAGCAGGAGTTCATGGCAGAAGGCGGCAAGATCTTCCCCCATATCATGGGAACGGATGAGATGGGCCGCGACTATTTCGTGCGTGTGCTTTACGGAACGAGAGTATCCCTGATCGTCGGCGTGTTTGCGGCGGTGATCGTTCTTATCATCGGTAATATATATGGAAGTATCTCCGGATACTTCGGCGGCAAGGTTGACCTGGTTATGATGCGTATCGTGGATATCATCTATTCCCTTCCGGATACGCTGATGGTGGTCCTGCTTTCCGTGGTGCTCAACGAAGTGCTGAACGTGGAAGCCATTCCATTCCTGCAGAAGATCGGAACGAACATGCTTTCCATGTTCGTGGTGTTCGCCCTGCTGTACTGGGTGAGCATGGCCCGTCTGGTGCGCGGACAGATCCTGACCATCAAGCAGAATGACTATGTGCTTGCGGCAAAGGTGAGCGGAGCCAAATCCAAACGGATCATTTTCCGCCACATCCTGCCCAACTGCATCAGCGTCATCATTATCTCCGCCGCTCTGCAGATCCCTTCCGCGATCTTTACGGAAAGCTTCTTAAGCTTTATCGGAATGGGCGTACAGGCTCCCATGCCTTCCCTCGGCTCTCTGGCAAACGCGGCCAGAGCCGGAATCAGCGCCTATCCCTGGAAGCTGGTGTTCCCGTCCCTGATGATCTGCCTGATCACGCTCGCCTTCAACCTGCTGGGCGACGGCCTGCGCGACGCGTTCGATCCGAAGCTGAAGAGATAAGGGAGGAGAATACAGATGAGTGAGACAATTCTTTCGGTAAAAAATCTTCATACCTCCTTTACCACGGACAACGGGGAGGTTATGGCGGTAAACGGCGTATCCTTCAATCTGGAAAAGGGCAAGATCCTCGGTATCGTGGGAGAGTCCGGCTCCGGAAAGTCTGTTACGGCCTATTCCATCATGCAGATCCTGGAGAAAAACGGAAGGATCACGGAGGGAGAGGTTTTATACAAGGGACAGGATATCACCAAATATACGGAAAAGCAGATGCGGGATTTCCGCGGAAAATGCTGTTCCATCATTTTCCAGGATCCCATGACGAGCCTGAATCCCGTCTTTACGGTGGGAAATCAGCTGCGTGAGGCCATTGAGCTTCACACGAACAGAAAGGGAAAAGAGGCGGAAGCGCGCGCCGTGGAGATGCTGACCCTGGTTGGCGTCAACGAGCCGGAGAAGCGCGTGAAGCAGTATCCCTACGAGCTGTCCGGCGGAATGCGCCAGAGAGTGATGATCGCCATGGCGCTGGCCTGCGAGCCGGATATCCTGATCGCCGACGAGCCCACCACGGCTCTGGATGTGACCATCCAGGCGCAGATCCTGGAGCTGATGCAGGAGCTGCAGAAAAAGCTGGGCATGGCCATCATCATGGTAACCCATGACCTTGGCGTCATTGCCGACATGTGCGACGAGATCATCGTCATGTACGGCGGCCGCGTATGCGAAAGAGGAACGGCGGAGGATATTTTCTACCGCCCGCACCATGAATATACGAAGGGCCTTCTGCGTTCCATTCCCAACGTGGACCGGATCGGAGAGAAGCTGATCCCCATCCCGGGAACGCCCATCAACCTTCTGAACATGCCGAAGGGCTGCGCCTTCTGCCCGCGCTGCGAGAACGCGATGAAGATCTGCATCGAGCAGGTTCCGCCGGAAATGCAGATGCCGGACGGCCATTATGCGGCCTGCTGGCTGAATGTGAAGGAAGAAATGCTCGCAGAGCAGAAGGGCGCGAAGGGCTGAAAAACGCTTCGGCATGGAGGTTAAAATGAGTGATTATCTGGTAGAGGTCAAGGACCTGAAGCAATATTTCCCGATCAAGGTCGGTTTTGTAAAGACGATTCCCCTGAAGGCCGTGGACGGCGTTTCCTTTTCCATCAAGCCCGGCGAGACGCTGGGGCTGGTGGGCGAGTCCGGCTGCGGAAAGACGACGGTGGGACGTTCTCTTTTAAGGCTCTATACCCCGACGGGGGGGGAGGTTCTGTACAACGGAGAGAAGGTGGATGGAAACAGCATCCGGCACATGAGAAAAGAGATGCAGATGGTGTTCCAGGATCCCTATTCTTCCCTGAATCCCCGTATGACGGTCGAGGACATCATCGGCGAGCCTCTGGATGTGCATAAGCTGTATTCCAGCAAGGGGGAGCGCCGGGATAAGATCATCCATCTGATGGAACTGGTGGGACTGAACGCGGAGCACGCCACCCGTTACGCGCATGAGTTTTCCGGCGGTCAGAGACAGCGGATCGGCATCGCGAGAGCGCTGGCGACCAACCCCAAGTTCATCGTCTGCGACGAGGCGGTCAGCGCCCTGGACGTTTCCATCCAGGCGCAGGTCATCAACATGTTCGAGGAACTGCAGGAGAAGCTGGGCGTGGCCTATCTGTTCATCGCCCACGACCTGCTGGTGGTCCATCATATTTCCGACCGCATCGCGGTCATGTACCTGGGAAGGATCGTGGAGATCGCGGACTCCAATGAGCTCAATGACAATCCGATGCATCCTTACACCCAGTCCCTGTTAAGCGCGGTTCCCTATCCGGATCCTAAGATGGCGAAGGAACGCCACAGGATCGTCCTGGAGGGAGATGTGCCCAGCCCGCTGCACATGCCGAGCGGCTGCGCGTTCCGCACCCGCTGCCGCTACGCGACGGAAAAGTGCGCGCAGGAATGCCCGTCCCTGACCGACAGAGGCGACGGACATATGGTGGCCTGCTGGAATAAATAAAGGGCGGTCCGCCATAAGGAAAATGTGACGAAGAAAACGTCCTGTTTTCCGCTGATTTTGATACAATTTGTCCTTTCCATGCAGGGAGGGACGTTGTATAATATAAACCGTATCTGAAAACCTGTTTTCATGGGAGGAAACGATTATGAAGAAAAAGTATCTGGCATTACTGCTGGCTGCTTCCATGATTGTGGGCACTCTTGCAGGCTGTGGTTCTTCCACAACCACGACCGAGAGCTCTGCTCCCGCAGAGACCACGGTAGAAGAGTCTGCCGCCGCTGAAGAGACGGCCGCAGAGTCCACCGAGGCTTCTACGGAGGCTGCCACTGAGGAAGCTGCCGCATCCGGCGAGCATGGCCCGTCCAGCGAGGCCGCTCCTGCATGGGAGGATTATGACGCGAGAATCGATCAGATCAGAGTTGAGACCGATCTGGCTGCCCGCGAAGCTCTGATGCATGAGGCTGAGGACGAGCTGATGAGCACCTGGGCGATCATGCCCCTTTACTACTACAACGATGTTTACATGCAGTCCGAGGACATCGGAAACATCTACTGCAACCTGTTCGGCTACAAGTACTTCGGCTTTGCGACCGCTCCGGGCAACACCCTGTCCCTGCAGATCGCTTCCGAGCCTGACAGACTGGATCCCGCTCTGAACTCCACGGTTGACGGCGCCTGCCTGGCGATCCTTGCCTTCGCCGGCCTGTACACCTATGATGAGAACGGACAGCTGGTTCCCGACCTTGCCGAGAGCGTTGTGGAGAGCGAGGACGGCATGACCTATACCTTCACCATGAAGGATGGTCTGATGTGGTCCGACGGAACCCCTCTGACCGCTGCTGATGTGGAATACAGCTGGCAGAGACTGGCTGATCCCAACACCGGTGCTGACTACGCTTATCTGGCAGACGTGATCGCGAAGAACGATGACGGAACCCTGCAGGTGGAAGCGAGCGAAGACGGAAAGACCTTCACCGTTACGCTGAACGCTCCCTGCGCGTACTTCCTTGACCTGTGCGCTTTCCCGGCCTTCTATCCGGTTCCCCAGGCTTCCGTAGAAGGAGCTGAGGGCGCTGCTGACAACCCGGGCGCGTGGTGCACCGAGGCCGGCTTCGTATCCTCCGGCCCGATGGTATGTACCGGATGGACCCACAACGAGTCCATGACCTACGAGAAGAACCCCAACTACTATGATGCGGACAAGGTGACTCTCGAGAAGATCGACTTCATGCTTAGCGACGATGACACCGCTGTATGGAACGCCTTCATGGACGGTTCCCTGCAGTTCATCGATACCATCGGTACCGACAACATGGCTACCGCCAAGGAAATGCCCGAGTACCACAACGTTCCTACTCTGGGAACCTACTATGCAGGCTTCAATGTAAACAGCCCGATCTTTGAAGGCAAGACCGTTCAGCAGGCTGCCGACATGAGAAAGGCCATGAACCTGCTGGTTGACCGTCAGTACATCGTTGATACCATCGCGCAGGCGGATCAGGAGATCGCCAACACCTTCATTCCTACCGGAATGGGCGACGGCCAGGGCGGCGAGTTCAGAGTGAACGACGACGCTTACACCTATCCGAACGAGGAAGCGGTCGGCTACTTCGATCCCAGCCCGGAAGCCTATGACGCCAACGTGGAAGAGGCCATTTCCCTGCTGGAGGGCGCTGGTTATGTGTTTGATGAGAACGGAATGCTTTCCGAGGAAACTCCCATCAACCTGACCTACCTGACCAACGAAGGAACCGGCAACGTTGCCATCGGCGAAGCTCTGCAGCAGGATTTCGCTGTGATCGGCATCAACCTGACCATCGAGACCCGTGAGTGGTCCGTATTCCTGAACGAGAGAAAGGACGGACAGTTCGACTTCGCCCGTGAGGGATGGCTGGCTGACTACAACGACCCGATCAACATGCTGGAGATGTGGACCACCGAATCCGGCAACAACGATATGCAGTTCGGCAGATAATCTGTCCGAAGCTGTAAGCACGGCGCAGTCCG
>CALWGL010000039.1 GCA_944380025.1 uncultured Lachnospiraceae bacterium | reverse complement strand
ACCGGATTTAATTGAAAAATTTCCTTCAGGAGCAGAGAACAGCGAATAAAAACAATTCTGTTTTATTCGCTTTCTTTTCACCAAAGCGTTAGCACTCAGCAGCAGCGACTGCTAACAAAAAAAATCCGCCGGCTGCAAAAAACCGGAGAGAAAACCGGAAAGAAAGGAGAATCCCATGATCATCAGACCAGTTTACAATATATTGCTTCTGCCGGATGTATCCTATTATTTTAAGAAGGACTTCTTTACCGACTGGTGTACGGAGCCCATCGAGACAGGCACGGACATCCTGTTCATCCAGCTGAAGGAGGACCGGGAAAACAGCGGCCTCACCGCCGATTCTTTTTACCCCATCGGCGTATCCGCCCGGGTGGAAAGCGTGGCTGAGGGGGACAATATCCAGGTACGCACCCTGGAACGGGTGGACATTTCCGATATTGAGATCAGCGACGGCGTACTCACCGCCTCCGCTTCCATCCGTCCCGAGGAAGCGGATCTGACCGCCGAGGAGGAAAAGGCCGCCTTCGGCCGTCTGCGCGGCGTCCTGCTGAAATTTGTCCAGGGCTACCAGTGGGGGATCTGGGCCAGGAGCTTCATCATGCAGCGGAAAAATGTTTTCGACCTGGCCTGCGCGCTCACAGAGTATCTGAACCTGACCGCAGATGAGAAATACGCCATCCTCGCCGCGGATTCCAGAAAGGAAAGGGTGGAGCTGATCTCCAGAGCGATCAATGAATTTGTCGAGGTGGCCCGGGTTTCCGAGGAAGCCAGATCCGCCCAGAAGGACGATCAGGAGCAGCTTTACCGGGAAGCCGCCATCAGGAAGCAGATCGACTATCTCCAGAAGGAGCTGGACGACATGCACCCGGAAAACGAGTCGGACATCCGGAAATTTGAAAAGAAGATTGCAAAGTCCGGCATGAACAAAGAGGCGAAAAAGGAAGCGGAAAAAGTCCTGAACCGCATGCGCCAGGAGGGCAAGGAAAGCCACGAATACGGCCTGCTCTACGATTATCTGGATTTTGTCACCAGCCTGTCCTGGAAGGCCCCAAAGGTCAGCTCCATTGACCTGGATAAGGCGGAGGCCATTCTGGACGAGGATCATTACGGCCTGAAAAAAGTAAAGGAACGTATCATCCAACAGCTGGCAGTCATGGCGCTGAACCGGAAGCAGAACGGCTCCATCCTGCTGTTCGTGGGCGCGCCCGGCACCGGCAAAACCAGCATCGGCCAGAGCATCGCCCGCGCCCTTGGCCGCGAATACGTCCGCATCAGCCTGGGCGGCATCCGGGACGAGGCGGAGATCCGCGGGCACAGGCGCACCTACATCGGAGCCATGCCCGGCCGGATCATGGAAGGCATGAAAAGAAGCGGCGTTTCCAACCCCGTCATGGTGCTGGACGAGGTGGACAAGCTGGCAAAGGATTACGGCGGAGATCCCGCAAGCGCCCTGCTTGAGGTGCTCGATCCAGAACAGAACAATACTTTTACCGACCATTACATGAACGTGCCCTATGACCTGTCCAACGTGCTTTTCGTCTGCACGGCGAACACCACGGATACCATTCCGGAGCCCCTTCTGAACCGGATGGAGGTCATCAGCTTCCCCGGCTATACCGCGGTGGAAAAATTCCATATCGCCAGAAAGCATCTCCTGCCGAAGGCCCTAGAATCCATGGGCATCAAAGAGGACATGCTCACCATCACGGACGGCGCGCTCCGCAAAATCATCGATGAATACACCATGGAGGCGGGCGTGCGCACCCTGAAAAACCGGCTCGACACCCTCTGCCGCACCGCGGCGGTCCGCCTGGTACGCGGTACACAGCTTCGCGGCGCGAATCAGCGTACGGCGAAGGCCGAAGAGGCGGAAACGGACAGCAGCCTGATCGTAACGGAAAGCAACCTGGTTGATTTTCTGGGCAGAAAGCAGCTCAACCACGAATCCCGGCTGACCGAAAAAATGCCCGGCGTAGTCACCGGCCTGGCCTGGACCCGCGCGGGCGGCGAGATCCTGTTCATCGAAAGCAGACTGACCGAGGGCAAGGGGGGCGTGCTGATCACAGGACAGCTGGGCGATGTGATGAAGGAATCCGTCCAGATCGCCATCAGCCTGGTGAAGTCCCTCTATCCGGAGGAATCAAAGGTTTTTGCCGACCATGACCTGCACATCCATGTGCCCGCGGGCGCGGTACCCAAGGACGGCCCCTCCGCCGGCATCACGCTGGTCACCGCCCTCTCCTCCCTGGTTACGGGCAAAGCGGTGGACACCGATTACGCCATGACCGGCGAGGTATCCCTGCGCGGCGGCGTCATGCCCATCGGCGGCCTTCCGGAAAAACTGATGGCCGCCCAGCGCGCCGGCATCACGAAGGTTTTCATCCCTTATGAAAACCAAGACGACCTGGAGGATGTGGCAGACGAGGTAAAGGAAAAGCTGGAAATCATTCCGGTGAAAAAAGTGACCGATGTGCTGGAGCGGGTGCTGACGGACTGAACTGCTCCCGATGGACTGCATTGCTTCTGACTGGCCGTGTCGCTTCTGATCGACTGCATTGCTTCTGATCGGCAGATCTGACAGTACGGGCGGCGGATGTGCGGAAATCTGTTCTGCATTCCGCTCCCGTTTTCTGCTTTTTGCTCCTTTTCCTGTGACAGAAAACGGGATCCGTGCTAAAATACCAGACTGAAAACGGCCTCACCGGCCTGTTTTCAACGCTGCGAAAAAATATCAGGAAAGGATCTGAACTCACATGAAACGACAGAAAAAACATTCTATCTCCTATTTCCTTCTCGCCCTGCTGCTTTCCCTCTCGCTTGCCGCGGGCTGTTCCCCGGCCGGGGGAAATGCGCCCTCCGCGCCGGCAGCGGAAACAGCGACAGCGGAAACAGCGGCAGCAGAAGGCTCCTCCGCTGCGGCCGCAGAGGAATCCGCAGCTGCGGAAGGATCAGCCGCTGCGGATACGGCAGAAGCGGAATCGAATACGGAAGCTGAAATATCCGGCGCAGAAGGGGACACAGCTGCTGAAGCAGCCGCGGCCGAAGCAGCTCCGGATTACTCCGATGCCGCGAACTGGGCCTATCTGGAAACCGAAAACACCGATAAGACGGCCGACGTTTTCTTCATCTGCCCTTCCGTATACGGCGGCTCTGATGATGCCTGCAACATGTCCCTCTCCGATGCGGACACCAAAGAAAGCTTTGTCGGCGCCATCAACATGGAAAAAGGGATCTATGACGCGGACAGCCGCTTTTTTGCCCCTTATTACCGCCAGATCGGCCTGAACGTCTACGACATGCCCGAAGCGGACCGGGAGCCTTATCTGGAAACCGCTTACGCGGATGTCCGCGACGCCTTCCTCTATTACATGGACAACTATAATGAGGGCCGGCCCATCGTGCTTGCCGGATTTTCCCAGGGCGCTGACATGTGCCTGCGGCTGATGAAGGACCTCTTTGACGACGAGGCTCTGGCGGATCAGCTGGTCGCCTGTTATGCCATCGGCTGGCGGATCACCGAAGAAGATGTGGCGGAATATCCGCAGCTGAAAATGGCCACCGGCGAAAGCGACACCGGCGTCATCGTTTCCTTCAACAGCGAAGCGGAGGACATCACCGATTCCCTCATGATCCCGGAAGGAACAAAAACATATGCCATCAATCCGCTGAACTGGAAAACCGACAGCACTCCGGCGGATAAGAGCCTGAATCTGGGCGCCTGCTTCACCGATTACAGCGGTGAGATCACCTCGGAAATTCCGGAGCTGACCGGCGCTTACATTGACGAAACCCGCGGCGCGCTGAAGGTGCCGGACGTTTCCCCGGAGGACTATCCGGCGGGGCTGTCCATCTTTACGGACGGGGTGTATCATCTGTATGACTATCAGTTCTTTTACCGGAATCTGCAGGACAATGTGCAGACAAGAATTTTGACGTTTACCATGAAATAGCAGCCTGAACGTAATAATACGGCGCAGCGCCTTTTCTGAGGGCTGCGCCGTATGACTTTTTTCCGTTATCTCTGCACACATTTTCCCCGGACCATGCAGTTTTTTCCGCAAAATGCAGCTCCGTAGCACCAGACGGAACGATATCCGCCTGACAAAAGGCCGTCTGCATAAGATCTTTCCTGGATCTGCCTCATTGCTGTCATGCAGTCTGCCTCCATTTCAGAATTTTTCTGAGAATGCTTTACCTCAATGATGATCGCTTTTCTCCCTTTTTTATCCGCAACAACAATATCCGGCCTGCCGGTTCCGTATTCACGGTTAGACTCTACCCCATAACCGGCTCCGACGAATATTCCTGACAGAAAAGCATGATAATAGCTTTCTCTGTAATCATAGTAGCTGATCGTCTGAAACAAAAGGTCATTAAGCTGCTCCGTGATTTTTTCAGCGTCGCCATTCCAAAAGGCCTCAAACAGGCTCCTGCGGTCCATCCCTGCCACGGTGTCCTGGAACCATTTTGCTACGGTATCTGTAAAAATGGAACGGATCTCCCTGTTTGGAATTTTCAGAGCAGTAAGCCCTGTCTCCGCCGTTTTTTCCGAAGCATCCGCCTGCGTCAGATATCCTGTCAGATATAAAATACTCCACAGATTTTCCTCTGAAGAATGAAGGACATCATAAGTAAGATCCTCTTCAATCCTTTCCAAAATCGTCCCGCCGGCCAGGAGCGTTTCAAATTTTTCATTTACAGCCAGATCCGTCCTGTCAATGAAGGAACGGATAATCCCGTTATGGCTGGTATTTTTCCAGAAATTCTCCGGCCTTGCATTCGGATCATCCTGCAGACTGTTAATGTAATTCAGGACATCCCATGGGCAGTAAATTTTCTCTCTTCCAAACAAATATCCATCATACCAGAGTCTTATTTCTTCCTGATATTCAGAGAAGCCCGTACTCTCCAGAAGGTTCTGTACTTCTTTTTCCGTAAATCCAAAATACTGCTCATACCGCCGCCCCGATATCGTATCAGGAACAAAATTATTGGTTCCGGTAAAAATGCTTTCCTTCGCAATCCGCAGACAGCCCGTAACAACTGAAAATTTCAGGGAAAGATTTCCTTTCAGTACCTGACCGAGCATACTCCGGATAACATCCAGCATCTGCTCATAATATCCGTTTTCACTTGCTTTGGCGAGTGGAACATCGTATTCGTCCACCAGGAGGATTACCTGTTTTCCATAGTATACATGCATCATTGCCAGCAGCGTATAAAGGCTGTTTTTTACCTCTTCTTCGGAGGCCTCCTTTTTGGCCAGCCGCAGGAAAATTTCCTGGTGAATCGGATTCACAGCCTGCGATTCCGCAAGATAATAATGTTCCACACACAGTTCTGAGACGACAGCCTCCAGCATTCCATAGGCACTGTCAAACTTCAGCCCCTCCACGCTTTTCAGCGTAAGGAATAAAACCGGCCACTGATTCTGCCAGACACTGCAGAGCGCTTTGTCTTTTGAAACTTCAAGTCCTTCAAACAGCTTCTTACTGTCTTTTCTGATATCAAAAAATTCCGCCAGCATGCTCATCAGAAGCGTTTTCCCAAAGCGGCGCGGCCGCGTAATCAGACTCACATCAAAGATTTTCTGCATCAGTTCCCTGATAAAACCTGTTTTATCAACATAATAGTATCCGCCGGAACGGATTTTTTCAAAACTGTCAATTCCTACTGGAAGGGAATAAGCAGGCATTTTGAGATTCTCCTTTTCTTTTTTTCAATCCACTTCCCTCTCACGAGGGAAGACCGTATCCGAAAGGATCTTTTGATCGCAAGATCATCTTTCAATCCACTTCCCTCTCACGAGGGAAGACAAGAATAACAACTCTTACTCCCGACGTAATCACCTTTCAATCCACTTCCCTCTCACGAGGGAAGACTTGAAGTCATGACGACAAAAACAGGGAAAGACACTTTCAATCCACTTCCCTCTCACGAGGGAAGACAGATTTGAGGATGTAAACAACTGGGATGATGTAACCTTTCAATCCACTTCCCTCTCACGAGGGAAGACGACAAAAAGGCTTCGGGCAAGCGGCGAAATGGACTTTCAATCCACTTCCCTCTCACGAGGGAAGACTTTCATTTTGTTTTTCCCTCCACTCTTTATTATTCTTTCAATCCACTTCCCTCTCACGAGGGAAGACACGATTCAGATAGGAGATGAGAAAATATGGCTATCCTTTCAATCCACTTTCCTCTCACGAGGGAAGACTATAAGGAGGTGCAACATTGCTCTACGACAATGTCTTTCAATCCACTTCCCTCTCACGAGGGAAGACAATAACCTGAAGGATCTGGATCCTCAGCAGTTAGCTTTCAATCCACTTCCCTCTCACGAGGGAAGACGAATACCCTATATAATGAATTCAGAATTTAGAGACTTTCAATCCACTTCCCTCTCACGAGGGAAGACCGTCCCGGTCCTCAAACTGGACTGAGTTCAGGTAACTTTCAATCCACTTCCCTCTCACGAGGGAAGACGATGGGCATAGCATCCAGCGAGAAAGACCTCAAGCCTTTCAATCCACTTCCCTCTCACGAGGGAAGACTCCCTATACGGCTGGCCTGCGGGATGTTGCAGACTTTCAATCCACTTCCCTCTCACGAGGGAAGACCAGCGCGCATATTTCTCCGCGCCGCATCGGGCCCTTTCAATCCACTTCCCTCTCACGAGGGAAGACATTCTCCGTTAAGCGTTCCGCCTGTTCCAGCTGACTTTCAATCCACTTCCCTCTCACGAGGGAAGACGTGATTTTGAATCCCACGAGGTTATATATGATCTTTCAATCCACTTCCCTCTCACGAGGGAAGACCGTTGTTTTTTACCCTCAGAAAATTAGACAGAACTTTCAATCCACTTCCCTCTCACGAGGGAAGACCCAGTGATCATCTTTTCCGATCCGGGACAACGTCTTTCAATCCACTTCCCTCTCACGAGGGAAGACAATCTCGCAAAAGAATACGACCTGCAGCAGCAGACTTTCAATCCACTTCCCTCTCACGAGGGAAGACGGTGGATTATATCGCAGCAAAAGCGCAGGAAAGCGCCTTTCAATCCACTTCCCTCTCACGAGGGAAGACACTGCACAAAACGATTGAGATTATCTATGTCAACTTTCAATCCACTTCCCTCTCACGAGGGAAGACGAAGGAGGACAAGCTATGAAAATGGAGGATCTGACCTTTCAATCCACTTCCCTCTCACGAGGGAAGACGCACCAGTCCGGCTTGCTTCCAAACCGCGAATGGTCTTTCAATCCACTTCCCTCTCACGAGGGAAGACATTCTCCGTTAAGCGTTCCGCCTGTTCCAGCTGACTTTCAATCCACTTCCCTCTCACGAGGGAAGACCTGTTGCTCTGGCAATCACTCCGACCAGATAACCTTTCAATCCACTTCCCTCTCACGAGGGAAGACAAATCACTATTTAACTGACTAAGAAAGGAATATCTTTCAATCCACTTCCCTCTCACGAGGGAAGACTTCCGGAAGATGTACAAGGTATATGGAATCGTCATACTTTCAATCCACTTCCCTCTCACGAGGGAAGACCCATTCGCGGAAAAATATGGTAAGATAATTTCCGCCTTTCAATCCACTTCCCTCTCACGAGGGAAGACACCATCGTCTATATCGCTCTGTGCTGTATAAGCTTTCAATCCACTTCCCTCTCACGAGGGAAGACTTTTCTGGATCCAGTTCGTGTCTGGGCCTTTTACCTTTCAATCCACTTCCCTCTCACGAGGGAAGACTCGTAGTCTCCGAGTCCGTCCCAGAAACCTTGTGCCTTTCAATCCACTTCCCTCTCACGAGGGAAGACGCAAACTTTAATTATAATATAATTGCGTTATGCCTTTCAATCCACTTCCCTCTCACGAGGGAAGACTGCTGCTTGGGCTTAATCCGGGAGATCTGATGGCTTTCAATCCACTTCCCTCTCACGAGGGAAGACAGGAAAGATCAGCTGGTAAGGATGCAAAGATGGGTCTTTCAATCCACTTCCCTCTCACGAGGGAAGACCTATCGCAGTATCCGTCCTTTTCCTCCAGAAGCCTTTCAATCCACTTCCCTCTCACGAGGGAAGACCCATTTCCAGAATGTTTGAGGTCATTCCCTGAACTTTCAATCCACTTCCCTCTCACGAGGGAAGACGGATTGTGGCAGTATATTTGTTGGGAATCTAATTTCTTTCAATCCACTTCCCTCTCACGAGGGAAGACATCTCATTCCATCTCATTTAGTCTCATATTTGACTTTCAATCCACTTCCCTCTCACGAGGGAAGACAGCAAAAAGCACTGATTTTCCCTTCCAAAACAGCACTTTTTTCAGGCACATCCTACAAACACATAACATCTGATAAAATTGCTTTTTTATTTACAGCGCTTTTCGCAAGATAAAAATACATTTTTCCGGTGCGAACCTCCCGGGATTTTTATGTTCACTTATAGTTCGCACCATTCTTCAGGTACAGAATATCATTTTCCAATTAAAACAACAATGGTTCCGTCACATCAAATCCCGGCTTTGCTCCGATATGCTCCACTTTATTTTTATATCGGTCTCCCAGATAATAAAAGCGCAGGCTGTCCTTCTCCTTATCAATAAGTTCCGACAAAATCGCTTTTACCTGTCTGCACTTTGCCGCATCCAGATTACACTCAAATACCGAGTTCTGCACGCGCTGGCCATAGTTGACGCACTGCTTTGCTACTTTTCGTAAACGGCTTTTACCTGCAGCCGTTTCCGTATTCACATCATACGTAATCAATACCAGCATTTCCAGCCTCCATGTTTCTTCTCACTGCCGCTTCCGTTTCCTCACGAACGAAAATCCCCCAAAATTATCCCAAATATACTGAATTACAGGATGATACCTTTTTACTTCCAGAAGAACGGCGGATATTCTTCCAGATCACCTCTCAGATGTCTTGCAAGAAGCATTGCCTGAACGAAGGGAATCATTCCCCACTCTACCTTCTCTTCCAGAAAAGGATGCGTAATCATTTCCTGCTTTTTCTTCTGCCAGGCTGTCAGGAAAATTTTTCGTGTATTATCATCCATTACAACAGCCCCGTTTTCTTTTTTGGTAAACCCTTCTTTTCTGATCGTCTTCAGATTGATCTGTGTAAGGACAAAGCGATCGGCCATCACGCTTCGTAATTCCTCTACCAGATCCAGCGCGAGGGATTTTCTGCCAGGTTTATCGGTATGAAAAAAGCCCACATACGGATCCAGGCCGACCGTTTCAAGCGCGCTGGCGCACATGGATGTTAAAAGCGTATAGGCAAAGGACAGCATGGCATTTACTTCGTCTGTCGGCGGTCTCCGATTCCTTCCGGAAAAGTGAAAGTCCTCTTTCTGCTGGAGGATCAGATCGTCAAACACGGAAAAATAGACCGACGCCGCTTCTCCTTCCAGTCCCAAAAGTTCTCCGGCACTTCTGCAGTTTCGTATTTTCGTAAGAGAGGACGCCAGAAAACCGGACTTATTTCTGAGTTTTTCCACGTCCAGCCGCATCGCATAATCTCTGGCGGCTCTTTCCAGAATCCACCTGGAATTATAAACCTTGCCCAGAATGCAATTTCTGGCAATCGCCAGGCTTTCTTCCTTCTGCTCGCTCCTGCGGTACTGTTCCTTTCGCAGGGTAACATTCCCATAGGCCTCTCCCACCACCCTGGCGATAAATCTGCCGTTTCCGCTCAGAAAAACCAGACCGATATTTCTGCCGGCGCAGGCTCCCATCAGGGCCGGGCTCGCTCCTGTATAGCCAAAGGTTACGATCATTTCCAGATTGTGCAGCGGAACTCTTCCCACCTCTTCGTTCTTCTCTGAAATTACCACGTTTTCCCCGTCCAGAGACAGATATCTGTTTGGAGAAGTCACATAAAGCGTATTCAGTAACCGTTTCACTCTTATTCCTCCTGCAGATGCGCATCCACGTAGCCCTTCACCGATTTCTTTTTCCCAAGAACCGGCAGGCAGATGTCTTTCAGGGAACAGGCATTGCAGCTTTTGCTCCATTTTACTCTGGGGGTATAACGCCTGTCAAAATAGCTGTGCATTTCCCGGAACATCTCCTCAACCTCTTTTCGAATATCTGCGGAAAAATCCACTCTTTCCCGGCGTCTGATTTCCCCGTAATACAAATATCCGAAAGGGATTTCACAGCACAGCATCTCTTCCAGGCACATGGCCTGCGCCGTAAGCTGAAGAAGGTCCACATGCTCTGCCTTCGGTTTTCCTCTCTTGTATTCGATTGGAATCACCTGAAAGACTCCGTCATACCCGTGCAGCGAAATTCCTTCCTCCGCACGGTGAAATTCTACCACATCACACTCGCCGCTCACCCCAAGTCTCCTGGAGCTGACCGGCATGGCGCGGGAGATCAGAACATCGCCTCTCTTCTCCCGGCTTGTGATATCATGCGCCTTCTCATGAAGCAGTTTTCCCTCCACGGTTCTCACATTTTCCGCCCATTGCAGTTCTATGTAGGCCAGCGCCCACTGCCTTCTGCAGAACGCAAAATGCTGAATTCCGGACAACTGCAGGAAATCATCTTCCTCATACAAACTCAAACACCTCCGGCTTCACGCAGCCCGGATCTTCATAGGTAATGTTATAGTCAGAGAATGCCCTGGGCCGGTCTACTTCAGGTTTCGGCTCCACCTTTATGCTTCTGTGAATTTTGGCCGTGGAAACAGACGGCGTTTTTTCCTCATGCTGCCACCAGTACATTTTGCAGACCTCCATGCTTCCCTCCGGTCTGGCAGAAGACGCATCATTTTCAAACAGCGTTTTCAGCGCTTCCTTCAAAAGCTCTGCGTCTTCCTGTGAAAATCCCGTTTTCTCCGCGAGCTGAACGTTGACGCTTCCTTTCACCGTATACAGGCCAAAGCTTACCCTGTGTTTGGTTCCCATGGTATCGGACGCTTTCCCGCCTCCCTCTTTTGCTTCGCTGTTTACACTTTTTGTGATCTGCATGCTTACCGTATCCACCGGCGAAACGCTGACCGCCTGATGAATGGATACCGGTCCACGGATACCAAGAGACACCTCTGCCCCCTTAAAGGCGAAAACCTGACCGAAGCTGCGTACATCCAGCCATTCCCTGCATGCGATCTCCGCACACAGATCTCTGTCCGCCTTCTTACCCTTCTTTATTTCCGCCTGAAGCTCGGCGCATCCTTCTGCCCGTTCCTTCAGACTTCCATATCCATCATCTTTTCTGTCGTCCGACTGAACAAAAATTTTCTGCCCCATATCCTGCCAGCGATTTCTGATTTTCCGTTTCACACAGACATCGGAAATTTCCCCATATCCGTCAAAATTTTCTCTCGGCCTGTTCCCGTTCAGCGGATCTCCGTTCGGATTTGCGTCACTCGCCGTTATCAGCAGCAGAAAATCAATTTTCCCCTTTAATTCACTCATTTATCTTTTCCTCCTTCTGCTCTTCCTTCTTCTTTTTCAAATCGTAGGACTGATTGTGAAAGCCAAGCAGATAAAGCCCATCCAGCGCCTTATCATTTTCAAAATCCTTAATGGAAAATTTACTGCAGATACTGTCGATCAGGTTTTGATATACCAGCCGTTCCGGCGGCATCAGCTGGCCCAGATAGGGCACCAGCTTTTCCTCCAGTATCTTCCAGGTCCGGAATGGATTCTGAGAAAACGCGTTCATATATCGTTTCGCATTCGTCTGTCTCCCGTCGTCCTTGTCAAAGGTACGATACTCAATCCGGTCTGCCACGGCAAGCAGGCGGCCATACAGATAATCCCGTCTGGTGCAGTTTTCGTCCAAAGCCATTGTCCAATCCTCCTTATATCTTTTCTTATACTGCTGCTTCACCAGAGAACAGGCAAACGCCAGAATCCGTTCCCACTGAAAACGGCTGTCAAAGGAAACCGGAGAGGATGCCCGATGGACTGCCACCCGCACCATATCCACCGGCACTTCCTTTCCTTCCAGAATACAGGGCATCCAGCGTTTTGCCACCTCTTTATAGAGTTTTTCTTTTCCCTTCATGGAAAAATATCCATTCTGTTCTGTTCCGTACAAAAGCTCCGCCGCATCTCTGATTCCAACCATTCCCAGGAAAGAATATCTGCCCTTCTTTCCACTTTTCCATTGCAGCCATTCACAGCTTTCATACCAGCTCTTCAGGCTCTCCAGATATCGGGCGGAATGGTAGTCCTTAAATTCCATGAGCGCCAGCCTTCCTGTGGTCGCGGCATCCAGAGCCATAATCACCGTACGCGAAGACTGGCTCAGATTTTTCTCATACCCTTTGATCGCCTTTCGGAATCTTGCCGCTCCAACCTCTCCGGTTTCGGGAGTTTCTTCCGTCTCCTCCTCTTCGTCATTGATTTCCGCTTCCCATTCCGCGATTTCCGACCGTCCGGCATCTTTTTCTGATTCCGCCGCGCTGCGTGCCTCCGAAGCGTCCTGCCCTTCCGCTTCACTCTGCACGCTTCTTTCTTTCGCGGCTGTCTCAAATATTCCCCGTTCTTCAGCCTGGCGGCAGATTTCATCACTGTCTGACAGCCAGTCCGGAATCTGACCGGAATTCGATTCCCAGGTAACGAAATACATGCCGTCATAGCTGGTTCCCTGTTTCCGCAGAATCCATTTCAGGGCATTGTGAACCTTCTGGGAATCCTCATATCCGATAGCAAACGCTTCCTCCTTTGTCAGAAAACGCCCTTTAAAGGTAAAATTTGCCTCATCATTGGAGGAGATCAACTTCGCTCCATCCCCTTCATTCCGGACCTTTTTCGGCTGCAGATAGGAAATCCTTCCGTATTCTCCGGTCAGATAGGATAAGCCTTCTTCTTCCCTCTGAGAACGGCAGAAATTGATATAGCTTTGCTGTAACGTACGGTCTTTCCAGCATTCCGGAGAGAACCTTCCCGTCTGGTCCGTCCATACCTCATCATCAGGAAGTTCATCGGTCTCCACACGAAAACGTACGAACGCATCTGCCTGAGATACGATCTGAAGCTTTCGCTTTTCATCCACCATGCCGTCTTCTTTTATTGTGAGGATTCCGCTTTTCACCAGGTCATGCATCAGGGTGTTTTTACAAAGATAATAATAGATCGCTTCCGCCTTGGGATGGGACTCAGGAGACTCCACCCATTTCCTTAACTGCTCCATATATAACGTATGATTCCTGGTGCAGTCTTTTCCGGATACATAATCCGCATAATCTCCCGCCAGGTATTTCAGATTGTCGCAGAGAGGATGCGGCTCCACGCCCGCCGTTCTGCTGGAGGACTTGTCCGTCACCGGAATGATCGTGCTTTTTTCTTCTTCCGGCACGGTTTCCGCATACAGGAAATTTCCCTTTTCATCGATGGTTACGGTAAGCTGCGCCGCCACTGTGGTGTGGTACAGCGGAAGCAGCACCGGCTGTCCAGGTTCCATTTTCCCGGCAAATCTTTCATTTTTATCATACAGATCATACAATTCCCCGATCCAGTTCATTCCCTCCCTCCTTCCTTCTCAAACTCACGCAGGCCGGTGAAATGCTTTTCCGGAAACCGTTTGATCTGCATCTCGTGCAGGTGTCTTTTCTCCGGGCATTCCTCCGGCGGACAGAAAAGCACATATCCGTTCCGCATGACCGGCCGCCAGAAGCGCACCGTCATCCTTCCCCGGTCTTCCTCCAGCTCCGCCTCGTCCGCGTAGGTGATGCCATGATACATGAAGCCGAACGCGATCTCCTTCGGAGGAGAGGACGGCGTTTCGTCATAATAGCCTGCTCCCTCTCCGAACTCACAGGGTTCCACATAGCCCTGACACTCCCTGGTCCCCAGGAAAATATCCCTTCTTCCGCCTCTCTCGATCATCCGTTTTGCCATATTGTGGTATTTATTTTCGTTCCTGTCCTGTTCAAATTCAGGCCGGTTCAGGTTCCAGACGAAATGAGCCCTGACCTGATAGGACACGTCTTTCAGATAAGTATAATAGGCCAGCTCATTCCCGCCGTTATAGCAGACCGGACGTATCGCTTTGGTCTCTGTCTGGATCGGCTTCATCACCCGCATTTCATCAATCACCCATTTAATCGTCGGCTTCCAGAATACACTGTGGAGAATCCCCTTTACCGCCTCATAGGTCGGGATCGGATAGCTGAACTTTTCTCCTCCCACCCTGGTGACCGGATTGGAAAACAACGCATAGTCTCCGCTCACCTGGAAGGTAACCGTATTTCTGAACCATTTTGGCTCCATTTTCTGATATCCCTCCTTCTTTCCGTAAATCAAAATTCCAAATACTCCATCTCCCGCGGCTCGGTACACACGCCCATTTGGGGATCGTAATATCTTTCCTTCAAAACGAGGATTCCATCCTCCCGTTTATGTATCGCCCCCTGCCCTATTTTTCGGATCGTACTGTCCGTCAGGTTCACCGTATATCTCTGCAGTTTCCGCATCAGGCTCTTCCTTTTTTCCTGATCTGCCGTTTCGGGCAGTTCCTGCAGAATTATTCCTGCGTCCTTATATGGCACAACCACATCCGTACCCCCCTTTTCGTCAATCAGGGAAAACAATTCCCCGGCGGTTTTGAATGCCTGTCTGAGAAGAACATTCTGCACCTGTCCGGCGAACTTTCGATTGTCCGAAAGAAGATCGATCAGATTAACCGGTATGCCGTCCAGAATGGCCGGATATTTTTCCTCTTCATTCCTGTCGCGAAGATATTCTTTGTAATAATCCTGAATCGCCTTTTCGGAATCCAGTCTCCCTTCAAACCTTTCCGGACTGTTCTGATAAATCCGCAGCAGCTTTCTCATTCCTTCTTGCCGTTTTCGGATATCAGCAAGCGAAGACAGATTCTCCGCGTCCCCATTCATCAGGATCACATAGACATGTCCCATTGAAAGCAGACCGTTCCGATTGCAGCGTCCGGCCGCCTGGATCAGATTATCCAGTCCCGCCAAGGAACGGATCACACATCCGAAGGAAAAATCGACCCCCGCTTCCACCAGCTGGGTGCTGATACAGACGACCTCTTCTCCCCGTTTCAGCGCCTTTCGGATCTCTGCCAGCATATCGCTCCGGTTTTCCGCGCACATGGAATCGCTCAGATGGAACAGCTTTCCTTCTGTTTTCCCTTTCAGAGACTCAAACACTCTGGCCGCTGCTCTTTTTGTGTTAAAAATGGCAAGTACCTGTTTTTCCTCTTCCGCCTTCTCTCTGATAAAATCCGCCGCCTCTTCAATGCCGATACTCTTTCTTCCTCCATCCGTGCAGTCGTAATACTCCACCCTTCTGAATTTTGGTTCATAAAGCGACAGCCTTCCCGCCATATCCACAGCTCTTTTCATCCGGTTCTTTGCCACCTTTTCAAACGGCGGCTGCGTCGCCGTACACAGCACCACTGTGGAACCTGCAAGCTCCGTCAGAAAATTCACGGCCAGATTAAACAGCCCCATGACCTTAACGGGAAGCGCCTGCACCTCGTCCAAAATGATCACACTGTCGCACAGGCTGTGAAACCTGCGAAGATTTCTTTTCTTTTCCCTGTACAGAGTCTGAAAAAACTGAACCGCCGTAGTCACGATCACCGGAACCTCGTCCCAGTTTTCTATGAGACGCTCATATCTCCAGTTTTCCTCTTCCTCCTCAAACACCACGTCTCCGTGATGTTCCAGCACCCAGTCCCGGTTTCCGACCGCCCTTCTGATCTCTTCGGCGTTCTGATCCAGGATACTTTTAAATGGCGCCACATAAAAAATATGTCTTTTTTTCGTTTCATACGCCCGACGAAGCGCAAACCGCAGAGCGCTTAACGTTTTTCCTGCTCCGGTCGGGACCGCCAGCCGGTACAAATTAGCGCCGGAATATCCTGCCTGCTCGCATCTTACGGATATTTCCTCCCGAATCGGATTCAGCGGAGAACCTGCATTTTTACCCGTTTTCATGTTCTCCAGATTTCTTTCCAGATTTTCCAGGCCGCTTTTCCATACCTGATGAAGTTCTTCCTCCGACATTCCGGTGGACGTCTTTCGATTCTCCAGAAAATCTACCGTATCCCGCACATCCGCATCCGCGAGAGCAGAAAACAGCAGCCGTTCACACATCCCCAGATAAAATGAAGCATTTCCATATACGCGCTGTCTGTTTTCATCATATGGCAGCCGTTTTATCTGTTCCAGCAGGGGCTTCAATTCCCGTCCGGCCTGCCCGCACAATACTTTCATTTTTTCTTCTGACAGCCCCAGCTCCTGCTCGCAGGTTCTTCTGACAGCGGCTATCTGTTCCGCCGTATATTTCTTTTTTCTCTCCTGAATTAAGGCTTTTCCATCTTTCACAGATACACAGTCCGCAAGTCCGTGGTGGGTAAAAATCGCGGTTTCAGCCATTTGAGAGAAAAAGGTATCCGGCGCGTAGGACTCAAGGACCAGCCCGCCCAGCGTGGAATGGTCCATTTTTTCTCCGGAGAAGTTCTGCTCTTTCTGGAGATTTGCCTTAAAATAGGAAACCCAATCCTCAATCAGCTTTCCGTCGTCGTGATGGAAACCAGTCAGATAGGCCGTTGTTTTTAAAGAACGGATCCGGCAGTATTCTTTCGATAAATCGGCCACATGATTCTGATGCGTATCGCTTGTCTGATAAACGCCGTCTGTCTGGCGGTAATGGGAGACGTATTCTTTCATTCTTTTTCTCTCTTCACTGTTGCGTTCACTTTTTGCCTGATAGTTTGAGAGGTATGACTATTTTTTGTGTCATACCTCTACTGTCTCACTTAAATTTAATCTGTTTTTCAATCCACTTCTCTTTGGAAGACCTATTGTATTGGATGTTCTGCATCTATAATTTATGATATACCTGTTCTCAATATAAGTCAATAATATTTATACTTAAATTTATTCTGTAAATTATGTGTTATGAAGCACCCAATAATCCGATGCGGTTCAAAAAATTTTCTTGTATATTAGGCGGCAATGCCGTACAATATAGTATAAAGAAGGAGATGATTCCATGAGCATCAAAGAGCTTCGCTTCCACACGGGTTTAAGCCAAAGTAAATTTGCCGCCATGTTTGATATTCCTGTATCTACTTTAAAGGATTGGGAACAGGAAAGACGTACCCCGCCAGCTTATGTCGTGAATATGATAAAGAAGATTCTCAAATTACAGGGAATCCTCCTGGACGATAATGATATCGATTCCTGCGAAAGCAGACGGAGAAGTGTGGAGAGAGTCCTGGCAATTCTTTACACCGCAACCAATGGCCCGGATGAAACTTTCATGAATGTACTGGATTCCTATATTTCCGGTGAAATCACTCTGAAAGAAATGGAGACACGGGTGGACCGATTAGAATATTTGGGAGTAAATGCATGAGCGGCGGAAAATACTGTTATCCTGACAGCGATGTGCTGATTAACAAATATCAGATTCATGACAGAAAACTGCTGGAAAAGCTGGAAATCCAAAAGGTTGCCATAAAGCTTCTCGGCCTTGATATACGCCCCCAGAGAATAAAAGCGACCCTGGATATCGCTCATTTGACGTCAGTTCATAAATATTTATTCGGCGATCTGTATGAATGGGCCGGTACATTTCGCGATGAAAATCTTTATAAAAGTGAACGGGTTCTTTCCGGAGGCTCGGCGGAATATGCGGATTATCATGATATCGAACGCAAATTAAATACTTTATTTCATAAATTCAAAGCATTTAGCTGGAGGGACGCCGACAGCCCGGAGATTGCTGTTTCTGATTTTCTGCTGGAATTATGGAGCATTCATCCCTTCCGGGAAGGCAACACCAGAACCTGTATCACCTTTTTATGGCATTCTTTAAGATCTCAGAAGATTGATTTCCGTGTAGAGCTTCTTCGGAATAATCCCATGTATGTAAGAGATTCTCTCGTTATGGCAAATTACGATCAGAAGAACTACTTGCAGAAAATCATTTCGGACGCTTTGCTTGATCCATTCAGCGGAAAAATATATCAGCAGCAAGGAAGCACACAGGAACAGTATCAGATCGCCAAAGCTGATTATGAGGCTTTCCGCGAGAAATATTCCGTTAAAAAATAATCTCTTGACTTTTCTGCATTGGTCACATATATTAGATGAGCAATAAGCAAAAATAATAGATACAGACTGGAATGTAAAGTTAGTAATTGTATATGAACTTTACAATAATAGCCCCCATATTGGAATCAGGGGCAGGAAATTTTCCCAGTGAATTCCCCTTGGAAAATTTCCTGCCCCGTCTCTTTCTTCAGGCCGCTATTCTGATGTTCTCATTCCCTCCACCACTCCCCCACCCAAAGAATCTCTTCCAGAAACCTCACCGGCTTCACGCTCGCTCCCGCGAACACGCCTCTTTTCACCCACCAGGGCGCTTCCAGGCACCAGGTGAGCATCAGCGCATCCGAAAGCGTCCGCTCCAGCCAGTCCGAAGACCGCCCTGCTCCCGCAGAAGTTCCGGCTGTTCCGCCCGCTTTTGTACCCGTTCCTCCGCTTCCTTCAAAAGCCATCCATTCCCCATACCCTTCCAGAAAAGCATACGCCTTTTTCCGGTCCAGTTCCCCGTCCTTTAGCGCAAAGGACAAAATCGCCCGTCCCACATCATGGAGCCGGTATCCGTACTGGCTGCGGTCAAAATCCAGGATGGCGGATACTTCATTTCCGAAAAAGAGCATGTTATCCGGCGTGAAATCCTCATGTCCGATCCCTGTCTCCATGCGGTCAAAAAAATCAGCGGGAAGCTGTTCCAGAATTCTCCGCTCCTGCTCCAGCGCACGGAATAATTCCGGGAATAATTCCGGGAATAATTCCGGGAAATATCCCGGGGAAATTTCTGCGAAGGATTCCAGGGAAAACTCCGCAGATAATCCCTCAGATGAATCCGAAAAATCCGACGAGCCTGCATGGCCGCCCTTCTCAGCCGCCTTCTCATATTCCGCCATCTGCGTCCGGTAATGCTCCCACAGCTCACGCAGAACGGCTTTCCTGTCCAGAGGATAGCCCCGCACGCCCTGCGGCGGCAGGGCGGAGAAGGTCCGGTGGATCTGCCCGCAGGCTTTTCCCAGCGAATACATCTGATCCGTCGTAACGGTATTGTGATCCAGCATCACGCCCGGACAGAATTCCATGACCATGTAAGTGGTGCCGTCCGGCAGCGTTCGCAGGACTTTTCCCTGAAAGGAAAACAGACCGGGGCAGGGTACGCCCTCCTTCTTTGCGATGATCTGGCGCTGCATGGACTGCTCGGTCCAGTCAAGCTGCTTCTGATTAAACCGCTTTCTGCTGTACTGCTTGACCAGCCAGGCCTTTCCGTCGCAGACAAGCTTCCACTTCCGGTTCAGCCAGCCGCCGGGAACCGGCGTGGCAGAATCCGCATGCAGGCCGAAAGAACATTTCAAGTCGGCCCTGATTTCTTCCCCCATCTCGCTTTTCATGCTTTTCCTCAAACCTTTTCTGCCTTCATGCAGACCCGGCAGCCTTTCGCTGTGATCCGCCTGCTACGGTATCTCACCGAAGATATCTCCGATCAGATAAAATACAGCTCCTTCAGATTCATCAGTTTTCCGCTCTTTCCGAAAAATTCCAGATACACGGCATGTTTGCCGGACAGCTTCCCGCAGACAGGGGCGCTGAATGTCCGGAAATCATAATTTCCTTCCGTTCTTCCCACGCAAACCGTCGCGATCACCTCTCCCTGCGCGTTATCCAGGCGTACCCGGATGCCGGCGTCCGCTCCGGCATTTGCCGCAGACACGCAGAAGCGGGCGACTTCTTTGTCGAACTGATAATATTTGATATACGCGCCGTCTCCGTCGTGGATGTTGGTCAGAAATTCATAGGACTCCTCCGCTGATGAAAAATCCCGCAGGAAAGCCTCTCCATGGATCAGGCAGAAAGCGGACGCTTCCAGTCTCCGCGTACATTCGATCGGGCCTTCCGTCCCCTGGGAGGTCATTTCCACTTCGTCTATCGTTCCGTCCTCATGGATCTGGATCGGTTCCGCACAGACGTGCCTGCTGTATTCGCTGTTATGGGTGGAACGATGATAGAAAACATAATAGCCGTCCCCTATCTTTTCAATAGAGCCGTGATTATTCCAGGAGGAAGGGTCGCAGCCCGTATTATCAATGATGACCCCCTTCTTTTCATATGGCCCAAACGGGGAATCGCTTATCGCGTAGCTGAGGCAGGTCGCCCTTCCCCTTGAAATATCCGTATAGACCAGATAATATTTGTCGCCGATCCTCCGGATCGAAGATCCCTCATGAAAACCATCCCTATCCTGTGTAAGGATCCCTTCCGTCAGAGTATCTTCCTCAATGCGGCAGGCCTCCGGATCCAGCTTTGCCCCTTTCAGGGACATCTGGCC
>CALWGL010000038.1 GCA_944380025.1 uncultured Lachnospiraceae bacterium | reverse complement strand
TTCCTCTGATTTCTGCCACAGAACAATAACTGCTGCAGTTGATTCCTTTTCCCATATTGTTGTGAACAAATGTGGATCATCATCTGCCGGTGAAACGCCGTCGGGAATTTTATCCCCCTTAATAATCAAATTCATGTTCACCAACTGCAATTATCTGCGTTAGCTTTTCTCCCTGGTGCGGTTTGCGAATCTCAATCAGATTTAATACCGTATAACCTCGCTTTCGCAGGAATTCTATCATACGGTGGTTGTTGGGGTGAACATAATTGTAAACCGTATCATCGCCATAGGAGGCGGCGATTTCCTCTGCCTTGCTGTGCAGAGCAGCACCAATACCGTGACGGCGGTATTCCTCTTTGACAAAGAGAGACTCCACCCACACGACCCCGCTGTTAACGCGGCAAACCACATAACCTGCGTATTCGTCATCTACAAGAGCCGCAAACACAGGGAACCTTGCGGAAAGATACTCTTCCATTTCCTCACGTCCGGCTTCGATATTGGGCTTTGATACGATTCCTTTATATGAACGCAGTTCCGCCCGAAACAGGGCTGCCATTTCGGCAAGCGCATCATTTACCTGTTTTATCTTTAATATCTCAACCATAATTGCCCTGTCTCCATGATACACCGGCTATGTACAAGGAACACTGTCTATGCCACAGCTTAAATGGCATTCCAGATGAAGCAGAAAGCAAATACACATCCCCATGCGTTACCTGTCTGCTTTCTTACCATCAGCATTCCATAGATTGCAATAAATGTCGTAATGATCTCGACAATTCCCCAAAAGGATGTGCTGATCGGATGCAGCAGGATACAGATGACCGCACAGATAAGGGCTCCGTAATCCAGCCATTTCCTTTTGGAAGGATACCTTCTGTCAATCTTCTCACAGACGACAGCATAGTTAAATCCCTCAAAAAATCCCCATACGGCAACGATCAACGCCATGCCGATGATTGAAATCGGGAAGCCGGCCGCAATCACATCCTCCGTGATCAGAATGCTGAAAGGCTGATACCCCTCAAACTGGCCTGATAAAAAAATACAGCAGATGGAAGGAATAAAACACAGAATCGTCCCGATGATTGCCCGGAAAGCGTTTTTTCGTGTCAGTCCAAAATGCGTAAATTTTTCCCTTCGCGAAACGCAGACGATGGTAATTCCCAGTCCGGCTACGCCAAACTGGACAGCCGCATTAAGTAATAGCCGTGGGATAACAGAAATACTGCTGTCTAAAACAAAATCTCTCAGTTGATTTCCCATGGCCGCATAGCAAAGGAAAACTCCAAAAGTAACCAGCGCGATGATCCAGATATCGGTTTCCAATCGTTTCTGCTCTGCGGAAAGCTGTTGTTTCGCCATGCTGCTCCTCCCCTGTTAACCCAGGTTTCAATAATTTTTTTAGTCTATCACTCATTTTTTATTTAAGGAATTTCTTTTTTCCAAATATCATAACTCTCCAGAACTGTCTTTTAATATATTGGATACCAATCGTTCTAAGTCTTCTCTGTTTGGTAAATATAGCTCATACTTTGAAACAAAAAGATTACTATCCATGCCATAAGTTGCGTATTCAACCAGCAATACATCTTTATTTCTACTCATAATAATTCCGATCGGGGCGTTATCATCCGGCATATTCTCCTCCGCAGCAAAATACCCCAAATACATATTCATCTGACCTATATCTTCATGTCTTACAGAATTTTTCTTTAAATCTATAAGAACAAAGCATTTTAGAATTCGATGATAAAATACTAAATCCACATGATAATGTATATTATTGATAGTAATTTTGTATTGCCTTCCTACAAAAGTAAAACCTTTTCCCAATTCCAGAAGAAATTTTTGGAGATTATCAATTAATCTTTGTTCCAAATCGCTTTCCGTATACTGTTTTGGCTCTGGCAGATTTAAAAATTCTAATGTATATGTGCTTTTTATAACATCTTCCGGTTTCTGAACCTCTATACCTCGTTGTGCTAATGATAAAATCCCTTCTTTATCTCTGCTTACAGCCAGACGCAAAAATAAAGCTGAGTCTATCTGTCTCTGAAGTTCTCTAACACTCCAATTTTCATTAACAGTTTGTCGCTCATAAAAACTTCTCTCCAAATCGTCATCAAGCTTAATTAATTCACAAATATGTGACCAGCTTAATTTGTCAGACACCATCTGACAATTTGGATATTTCAAATAAAATTTTCTCATATTATTAAGATTTGGACGACTATAACCTTTTCCTAATCTCAGTGTTAATTCATGCGAAAGTGTTGCAAGTAATTTTTTGCCATATGCCGCCTTTATTTTGCCATCCTGCTCTGTTTCAACGATTTATTTCCCAATCTGCCAGTATGTTTCCGTAATGGTATTTTTTACAGAGAAGGCTAATTTTTCTCTAGCGTTGGCGACCGTCTGTTCTATATTTACAATTAAAGTATTTAACATCTCATTTGGTTTTATTTGGTACATACTTCCCCTTCCTAATTTGTCAGACAGTGTCTATCAAATTCAGTATATAAAAACATCTAAAGCATTTTTAATCGCATTAACTGCCGCTTCTACTTTGATTACATCTTTTGAATTTCCAGATACGAACTTTATTATCTTTTAATTTTAACAAACTTTTTGTTAAAATCCTCCTCTCCTTTTTACGGCCTTCTTTCGCTACATTTATAAATCATAAGGATATATACAGAAAAAATCAATACTTTACATTTTTCCTATCAAACAATTTTCTCTAATTTTCTTTAACTTTTCTTATTGTCCCTTTTCCGATATATCAACCTACTTGCCAATAGTATAGGATTTGTCAAGCCAAAAGAACCCCGGATTTTCCGAAGCCATTCTAAAATAAAATTTAAGCATGAACGAAATGTAGAAAACGAAGCACATAGCCATAGAGAACGGAGTAAAAAGGTCTTTCTGCACTGCCAGATGGGGAACTGGTCAGAAAGCTTTACAGGATCCTGGAGAAAGGAAGGAATGACTGGCTCTGCGAAGCTATGTGGAATTCCTTCATTGCCAGTTTCCTGTTCGAGCATCACACAACAGAAGAACTACTGCGTGAACTGCGCCGCAACAGCCAACTGCGGAAAATGTGCGGATTTGAAGCAAAATGAGTCAGACTGAAAGATGAATTCAATTGCATTATAATCTTGATTCCTTTTTCCTTATTGGCTATAATAAGATTGTATCGTATTTCAGTCGGGAGGTTTGGATATGACATACATGAAAAGGGATCTGGAGTCCAAAATAGTATCATTGTCAAAGGAATATTCAGCCATTCTTATCACCGGTCCAAGACAGGTGGGGAAAACTACTGTTTTACGCCAGTTAATGCAAAAGGACAGAACCTATGTCACACTCGACGATCTCGAAGAACGGGCCCTGGCCAGGAAGGATCCTGCGCTCTTCCTTCAGCTACACGACCGTCCGATTCTTATAGACGAAATTCAGTATGCTCCGCAGCTTTTTTCATACATTAAAATCGAAATCGACAATGGCGCCAAACCCGGAAGCTTCTGGCTGACAGGTTCCCAGTCATTCCGCATGATGGAGCTGGCGCAGGAATCACTGGCCGGAAGAGTGGCTCTGCTTCATATGCCGTCTTTGTCACAGCATGAAATCTATGGCAGCGGACATACTTCGCCTTTTTCCATTGATCTGAACGCTCTGAAGGAAAGGGCGAAAACACACGCCCCCGCAGACCTGCAGGAAATCTATCAGCGTATCTGGAATGGCTCCATGCCGGGACTCATCAGCGGCCGCTTTTCCGACCGGGATGTTTTCTACAGCAGTTACCTCCAAACCTATATTGAAAGAGATGTCAGTGAACTCATCCATTTAACCGATAAACTGATCTTTCGTGATTTTATCCGCGCGGCGGCCTGCCGCATTGGACAATTACTGAACATTCATGATATTGCTCAGGATGTGGGAGTATCTGACGATACCGCAAGGCGCTGGCTGCAGGTTTTGGAAAAATCGGATATTGTTTTTTATCTCCGTCCCTATTCCAATAACCTTCTGAAACGCACTGTAAAAACTCCCAAGCTGTATTTTTTTGATACAGGACTTGTTGCCTGGCTTACAAAATACAGCTCACCCGACATTTTGGCAAATGGGGCCATAAACGGTGCAATTCTTGAAAACTATGTGGTGTCCGAGCTTTTGAAGACCTATCATAATGACGCCAAGGAATGTCTTCTGTGGTACTATCGGGATAAAGAGATGCATGAGATCGATATGGTCCTTGAAAGTGACGGCCTGCTGCACCCTCTGGAGGTTAAGCGCTCCGTTAATCCGGGTAATGAGCTGATCGGAGCATTTGACATTCTCAATAAAGGCAGTGTTCCAAGGGGGACGGGCGCTCTTCTCTGTATGCGTCCTGCGCTGTCAGCCGTAAACAGAGATAACTATATCGTCCCGATCTGGATGATATAGACGTAATAAGGGGACCTGACACAGTTTTGTACAGTGTGTCAGATCCCCTCTTATCTTTTATGCAAACATAAATCTATGGCTGACTTCCTTATATCTGGAATTTTCAATCGTATTTCTCGATATTTACAGTAGCAATCGCAGACTGATTTGGTTCCCCGGTAACAAGGTCCTGCGGCGCCGGAATTAACATCATAAAGCCCTCTTTCCCATACCGCTGTTCATAGCCCTGCGCATATTTTTCTTCCACAGAAATGTGCTGCACCTGGCCTGTGACCATAACCGTTATTCCCGCGCCGCTTAAATCCTGCATTTCCTTCAGGGTGCATTCCATATTGATAAATGCCTCCCGGATGACCGGCGCGTGAATGGTTTTGGCATTGGAAAGGGTAAAATGACCTGCCGCAAATTCGTCTGTTTCCATATCGTTATGCCTGATTGTATCTACCAGCCTGTCATAGCAGCTTATGGGGAGAAAATTGATACAAAATCTTACTTTTTCCGTGTCAGAAAAATTCCAACGATTGCTGCTATAAAGACTGACGGCGCTGTTCTGATGAACAGCCACTCAAGCGCATGAAGGCCGACTCCGACAACGGCGGTTTCAGGATTGCCATAATCCCATCCCAGATAAGGGCTGTTCCATACGGCCAGGGCAGCGGAGACTATCATCCTGAAAGAAGCCTGTCATTCTAATTCCCTGCCAGGTGGTGCCGCCAGAGACAGCAGGTATGCGGTTTTGAAAGCCGGGATCAATCAGCCCACGCCACGGGATACCGGCGCAAGAAGAACCTTTCCGGTTCCGCGGTAAACGTTGACCAGCCCCTCGCCGGACGCCGCCGATCCAATCAGGGATTTGCCGGAACGTTCTACGGTGAACTCCAGCGTACCGCTCCAGGCGACAGCCATGTTTCCATCAATTTTCAGGACATCATTCTGAAGCGTAATCTCAATCAGCTCTTCGCGCGGGGAGGCGGATTCCAGACACAGAACGCCATTGCCGGTAACGCCAAGATTAAACAGCCCTTCCCCTCCCGCGACGGCAGAGGAAAGATTGGAACGCATGACTGCCTTCTGCTTCAGCGTGGATTCGCAGGCGAGGAAGAGGCCGTCGTCGAGGACAATGCTGCCGTTCCAGTCCTTTAAATCCACAAGAATAATGTGACGGTACGTGGGCTCCAGCACCAAAATCCCATCTCCGGTATATTCCGGCTTAATGGCAGATTCTCCGGTCACCTTGCCGCGTACCGCTTTGCCAAACAGGTCCCCCACTCCCTTGATTCCCGTCGTGGCGTTCACGTTTCCCACAGTCCACTGCATGGCTCCTGCCTGCACAGTGACATGGGATTTGGACAGATCGCAGATCACCTGCCTTTTTCTCACATTCATGGCATTGCAGAACCAGGCCGCCTGCGCGCTGGCGGGCGAGACGCTCAGATCCCGCTCATATTCCACCACGGTAAACGCCCCAAGCGAGGCCAGCGTGCGGATGTCGTCATTATCGGTAAAGTTGGAAATCTGATACATAAATAATACCCCCTTCTGAATATTTTTCAGGCTTTCCACTGATCTATAACGTTACTGTTCAGCCTTCGGCAGAACAGTAACGGCATCCGGCCATTCCAATCGCTTCGCGATGGGCCGGATGCTTCCTTCCTGTACGTTTTCGTACGGTCTGCGCAGTAAATGCGCAGACCTGTCTGAACAGTAACTCTATAACCACTATATCAGATTGCTGGGGAACTGAAAAGTGGACTTTTTACTTAAAACAGGTATAATAGAAATGAGGAGGAATATGGAATGGCTGCAAAACACTATACGATTGACGAATTAAAAAAAATAATAACGCCCATTGCAGAAAAATACCAGATCGCGCAGGTATACCTGTTCGGTTCCTTCGCCAGAGGCGATTATAATGAAGAAAGCGACATAGATATCCGCATAGAAAAAGGAAAACTGAAAGGAATGTTTGCCTTGTGTGGATTTTATACGGAAGTGTCGGATGCGCTTGAGCGTAAAGTAGACGGGCTGACAACAGGAAGTCTGTCCGATGATTTTTTGGAAAGCATCAGAAAGGATGAGGTTGTACTATATGCAAGATAACAGGAATATGAAGATTCGCAGGCGAACATGTAAAAAGGACAGCATATACCGAAAAAATACTGCTGTCCTTTTGCCTTACTATTACCTGCCGCTCCTTTTCTCAAATTGATGGCAGATCATTTCTTCTTCTCAATAAAAATCTTCCTGGTAATGAAATTATAAACCATCACGACCGCCGTGGCGAAGATCTTCACCAGCATGTAGGAGCGGCTCATGTACTGATCCAGGATGCCGGTTCCGGCCCACATGATCAGGGTGTTGATCCCGAGACCGATGATGCTCAGGATCAGGAATACGAAGAACTGCTTCGCTTTGTTGGCTTCCTTGTCCGCGTCAAAGACTACTGTGATGCTCAGGATGTAATTCACCACCACGGATACGGAAAAGGAGATCCCGCTGGACACCGTGGAATCGATGCCGCAGAGCTCCGTCAGGGCGACCATGATGCCGTAATCAATGAAGAAGCATAAAAAGCCCACCATTCCGAATTTAATGATCTGTTCCAATAATTTTCTCATGTTTCCTCCATGCCGGAAACCGCACCTGCTGTACGGCCTCCCGTTTTCTGTGCGATAAGCCCGGCAAACGGACGGCTGGTGGGGCAAGCTTGCCTGCACAGACAGCCGGACATTTGCCGGGCAACGGTCAGCGAGCGGCTGTACCGCGGGCTGAACGTGGTATCGCGGTCAGAGCAGCTCCTCCAGCCTGGTGCGGATGGCATGGATGAAATCCTGGCTGTTCAATGCGGTCACGTTCTCAAGGGTGGTGATCAGAGCGAGGTCCTTCGTCATCACGCCGCCTTCAATGGTATCGATGGTCGCTTTCTCCAGCTTGTCCGCAAAAGCCATCAGCTCAGAGATGCCGTCCAGCTCGCCGCGCTTTCTGAGGGCGCCGGTCCATGCGAAGATGGTGGCAACGGGATTGGTGGAGGTCTCCTCTCCCTTCAGATATTTGTAATAATGTCTCTGCACGGTTCCGTGGGCCGCCTCGTATTCATACACGCCCGTAGGGGATACCAGAACGGAGGTCATCATGGCGAGGGAGCCGAAGGCGGAGGAAACCATATCGCTCATCACGTCTCCGTCATAATTCTTGCAGGCCCAGATGAATCCGCCCTTCGCCTTCATGATGCGGGCGACGATGTCGTCGATCAGGCTGTAGAAATAGGTCAGTCCCAGCGCGTCGAACTGCTCCTTGTACTCCGTTTCATAAACCTCCTGGAAAATATCCTTGAAGGTATGGTCGTATTTCTTGGAAATGGTGTCCTTGCTTCCAAACCACAGATCCTGCTTCGTGCTTACCGCATACTGGAAGCAGGCGCGGGCAAAGCTTCGGATGGAAGCCTCTGTGTTGTGCATGCCCTGCAGGACGCCGGGTCCTTTAAATTCAAAAACGGTCTCTCTCTGCTCGTTTCCGTTTTCATCCGTGAAGACCAGCTCCGCCTTTCCGGGACCGGCGATCTTCATTTCCACATTTTTATAGACATCGCCGTAGGCGTGACGGGCGATGGTGATGGGCTTTTCCCAGTTTCTCACGCAGGGCTCGATCCCCTTTACCACAATGGGCGCGCGGAATACGGTGCCGTCCAGGATGGCGCGGATGGTCCCGTTGGGGCTCTTCCACATCTCCTTCAGGTCATATTCCGTCATACGGGCAGCGTTGGGCGTGATGGTGGCACATTTGACGGCGACGCCGTATTTCTTCGTGGCTTCCGCGGATTCCACGGTCACCTGATCGTCCGTCTCATTGCGGTGGGCAAGGCCCAGATCATAATATTCCGTGTTCAGCTCGATGAAAGGATTCAGCAGCTCCTCCTTGATCATCTTCCACAGAATCCGGGTCATCTCGTCCCCGTCCATCTCGACCAGCGGCGTCGTCATTTTGATCTTTTCCATGTGGTTTTCCTCCATTCAGGTGTTTTCCGGTTCCTGATAGGCCTCGTACAGGCCGCTCTTTACCATGTTTGAATAGGCGTTTCTGATATGTGCGTTCGCAAGCTGCTCCGCCAGCTCCGCGTTTTTATCGCGGATGGCTTCCATGATCCGCCTGTGCTCCTCATTGGACTGGACGCTTCTCGCGCCGTCGGAAAGGGTTTTCTTCCTCACGCGCAGGACATATTCGTGGAACTCCCGCAGCACATGCTCCAGCATCTTGCTGCCGGAAGCCTCGTACATGATCTCATGAAAACGGTTGTCCAGCTCGGTAAGCTGTTCCGCGTGGCCCTTTCCGGCATGGAATGCGGACAGATAGACGTTTTCCTCCATCTCCTCCATCTGCTCCGGACTGATATTCTGCGTGGCCCATCTGGCGCACAGACCCTCCAGCAGAGAACGGATGGCATAGATGTCCTTCACATCCTTCACCGTGATCCCCGTCACGTAAGCGCCCTTATTGGGAATGATCTGAACCAGTCCTTCCAGCTCCAGCTGTCTCAGCGCCTCCCTGACAGGGGTGCGGCTGACGCCCATCTCCTCGGCGATGGCCGCCTCCCGCAGCTCTTCATATTCCCGGTAGCTTCCATTCAGGATGTCCTCCCGGAGGCGGTGGAACACTCTGCCGCGCAGGGAATATTTATCCGCAGTCTCCGCTGCCTGGGTGAGCATGGTCTTTTTTTCCTGCATCGCGTTCTTCTCACTCATGGATACCCGCACCCGCCTCCTGCGCGCCGCCCTCTCCAAGGCTGATCTGCAGCCTCCGGCAGGCGTCTTCGATCACTGCGGTCAGCTCATCGTCCGTAAGCACCGTCACCCGTCCGCCGGCATATTCCTGATCCACCCATTCCTTCACCGCATGGACAAGCGGGGAATTCTTATCCACCGCCCGGTCATTTTTCAGTCCGTAATGGGCGTTGATCCAGTGGGCGATCCCCGCCAGGCCGGAGGTGTTGGAAACGGCGCAGATCACGGGACGGTTCAGAAACTTCTCCGTATCAAATATATTATAAATCTCCTCATTTTTCAAGAGACCGTCCGCATGGATCCCGGCGCGGGTCACATTGAAGTTCTTCCCGACAAAGGGCGTACGCTCCGGAATGTGGTAGCCGATCTCCTTTTCATAATACTCCGCAAGCTCCGTGATGACGGTGGTATCCATACCGTTCAGATCCCCCTTCAGCTGGGCGTACTCGAATACCATGGCCTCCAGGGGCGTGTTGCCGGTCCGTTCTCCGATGCCGAACAGAGAGGCGTTCACGCCGGAGCAGCCGTACAGCCAGGCTGTGGTGGAATTGGTAACGGCCTTGTAAAAATCATTGTGGCCGTGCCACTCCAGCAGGGCGTGGGGAACGCCCGCATGGGTGTGCAGGGCGTAGATGATGCCGGGAACGCTTCTGGGGATAACGGCCCCGGGATAGTTCACGCCGTAGCCCATGGTATCGCAGGCGCGGATCTTGATCGGGATCTTATATTCCTCCATCAGCTTCATCAATTCCATGCAGAAGGGAACCACATAGCCGTAGATATCGGCCCTGGTGATGTCCTCCAGATGGCATCTTGGGCTGATCCCCTCCTCCAGGCAGTCGCGGATAACGCTCAGGTAGTGCTCCATCGCCTGCCTCCTTGTCATCTTCAGCTTCATAAAAATATGATAATCGGAGCAGCTGACCAGAATGCCGGTCTCCTTCATGCCGATCTCCTTCACCAGGCGGAAATCCTCCTTGCTCGCCCGGATCCAGCTGGTCACCTCGGGAAACCGATAGCCCCTTTCCATGCACTTATAGACCGCGTCCCTGTCCTTTTTGCTGTAAAGGAAAAATTCGCAGGCGCGCACCATTCCGTTGGGGCCGCCCAGCCGGTGCAGATAATCATAGATGGTGACGATCTGATCCGTGGTATAGGGGGCGCGGGACTGCTGTCCGTCCCGGAAGGTGGTATCCGTGATCCAGATCTCCTTCGGCATGTTGTGCGGCACGATCCTGTCGTTGAAGGGGATCTTCGGGATCTCCGAATAGGGGAACATATTCCGGAACACGTTCGGCTTCTTCACGTCGTCCAGGATATACATATGCTCCTCGATCTCAAGAAGATTGTTCTTCTCATTCATGGTCACCGGGCGATTGGAAAAGGTTTCATTGGTATTCATGTCAGCTCGCTCCTTCCGCAGCTTCAGGTCTGCAATGCGTGAATTCTTTAATCCGTGTATTATTGTATACAATTATTCAACCCATGTCAATCCCGAATTTCATGGCTTCATTCGAGCATCCGGGCCACGTTCAGCATCCCATACCCCTGCTTTTCCCTGGGTTCTCCCGGATCGGAAGCAGACCGCAGCATCCGCTGTCTGATCTGCTCGTTCGTCTCCTGCGGATATTTCTGAAAACAGAGCGCCGCAGCCCCGGCCGCGAGGGGCGTGGACATGGAGGTCCCGCTTTTTTCCGTATAGGCGTTCCGGCACCCTCCTGCCGTCCGGCGGAAAAAAGCGTTGCAGGAAACGATCCCCGTTCCCGGCGCTGTAAGGTCAGGAATCCTCTCCGCCCCGTCAACCCCCCTTCTTTTCCTGCACGCTTCACCGGAAAGCGGGCGTCTCTTGCTGTCTGTCCCGTCATTGCTGCCTACCGTCACCGCATGGCTGTCTTTTCTCAGACGGGAAAGGCTTCCCGACGGCGGCTCCAGGTTTCCCGCCGCGGTTACCACAAACAGGCCTTCCGCCCAGGCTTCCTCAAGCATTTCTGCCAGCCTGTGAAAAAGAGCCTCACCTCCCGCCGGATCAGCTCCTATGCTCACGGAAATATTCAGGATCCTTACCTGATACAGTCTCCTGTTTTTCAATACCCAGTCGATCCCCTCTATCATATGGGAAATGGTCCCGTCCCCTTTCTCATCCAGCACCTTTCCCGCAAGTATGCGGCAGCCTCTCGCCACTCCGGCATATCTTCCGCCGGAGCAGGAACCGTTCCCGCACAGGCAGCCCGCCACGTGCGTCCCGTGTCCGCAGTCGTCATAAGGGAGACGGCTTCCTCCCACAAAATCCTTAAAGCCGATCACGTTTCCGGCAAGATCGGGGTGCATGGCGATCCCCGTATCCAGGATCGCCGCCGTGACCCCGGAGCCGTCATAGGGAAAAATTTCTCTCTCTTCTGCATGAATCAGTTTTCTTGCACGGTCCATGAAATGTATCTCAGCCTTTTTTCTTACATTATGAAACATTCCCGCTTCCGGTTCGCCGTGCCGCAGACCTTCCTGATCCGCAGGGAACGCATTCCGGAATCCTCCCGCGGAAACACAGACAGGCCGGGGGCATAGAATAAAGCATAAAAACCAATCCTGGAGGCAACAGACATGAGTGATTTAACTGCGAGCGGCTGCGGATGCGGCAGTTCCACTAACAACAGCTGCGGCTGTACGGCGGCAGGCAACGGATGCGGAAACTGGATCTGGATCCTGATCCTGCTGTGCTGCTGCGGAAATGGAAACGGCTTCGGAAACGGCAATGGATGCGGCTGTGGATGCGGCGATTCCGGAAACGGCTGCGGAAGCTGGATCTGGATCCTGATCCTGCTGTGCTGCTGCGGCGGCGGAAACAGCCTCTGCTGCTGACCATCCGCAGACGTTCCTCAGACGTTTTCAGACTGATCTGACGGCTGCCGCGGCGTTTCTTCGCCGCGGCAGATTTTCCGTACCCCTGCGGCAGTTCTCATGCCCTCTTCTGTTACATAGGATGTAAAGGAGAAGGGAAAAGGAGGGGGAAATGGAAAAACAGGGACCGGATTCCATACAGGCTTTTGACACTCTGTATACCACCAATCAGATACAGATCCTGAAGCTTCTGCTTCCCTTCTGTCCCCCTCAGACGCAAAGAAGCCTTGCCGTTCTCATCCGGCTTCTGGAGCTGAACTATACGATCGGCTTTGTCCGGTCTCATCCGGAGGCCTTCCATGCCCCTCCCGACTCCCTTTCCTTTCCGGATCTGTGCGCCAAAATCCGCGGCTTCTGCCCGCCGGATCTGCAGGTCATGCTGGATCAGCTTATGTCCTTCCAAAACGCCATGCAGATGTATGAGCAGATAAAGCCTCTGTTGGAGCTGTTCGCAGAACAGAGCGCGGATTCCGGCTCCCCGCAGGATACCGACGGCGGCTTCCCGCCGGATACGGATGGCGGCTCCTCACAGGATACGGATTCCGGCTCCCCGCAGGATGCGAAAACACAGAGCAAAGAAACGCGGGATAAAGAAGTCCAGGTTAAAGAAGTGCAGAACGGAAACGACGCCCCTGGCAAAAGCGCGGATCCCCTTCCGGATCCGGCAGAGCTGCTGGCGGGAATGCTCTCCCCTTCCCAGAGGGAGCTGTTTCAGCTGCTTCAGAAGGGCTTTCAGACCGTGGAGGATGCCGGAAGCCCGGACAGAAAAAAAGATCAAAAGGAGAATGTATCATGGCAGAACAGGCCGGAAAGCCCCGCTGGATGACGGAGCCGTCGCTTCGCGACATCCCGCAGGAAAAGCTGGATTTTTTACAGAAAATGGTATTTGAAAGCAGGGAGCTGTCCCAGAAGGAGCTGCTGCCCTTTCTCATGGCCCTGGCCCAGAGAAGCCGATCGGCGAATATCGCCTTCTCTTCCAGGGAAATGAATGCGATCATCGAGGCGATCCGCAAATACAGCACGCCCGAAGAAATCCTGAAAATGAACCAGATCATGAGGCTGATGCAGCGCAGGTAACGCTGCACCAGCCTGTCAGTCAAACAGCGGCACCCAGTTTGGGTCGGCTGCGGCGGCAAAGCAGAGCCGGATCTGCTCCTCCGTGGTCTTCTCCCGCGCAAGCTCCGGCAGCTCATCCGGCAGAAACCATCCGCACTGGAGCGTCTCCGCATTTTCTCTGAATTCCCCCTCCACAGGCTCGCAGAGCACAAAAACCTTGCAGACAGAAAACAGATTGGGCGGCGTATTGCGCCGGTGCTGATCCTGCAGGGCGATCAGGCGGACCGGCGCGGCCGTAAGGCCGGATTCCTCCCGTACCTCCTTGACCGTATTTTCATAAATGGTCTGATCCTCGTCCACCCAGCCGCCGGGAAGCGCCCATCTTCCGTCGCTCTCCTGCACCAGCAGGATCCTTCCGTTTTCCACAAGCGCGGCGCGGGTATCCAGCTTAGGCGTCTGATAGCCGCACTGCTCTTGGAACAGGCCCTCCACCCGACCGAAGCTTTCCCCTGTGGATGCGCTCGTCATTTCCGCCGCCATCTGCCGGATCCGTTCAAAGCGCTCCAGGTCAAAACGGTCTCTGGAATAGGTCAGCCCTGCCTGGGCGATGAACTGAAGCTCCATGGCCCATTTCAGAAGCTGCGGCCAGTCCTTCCCCTCATTCCCGGTAAAACCGGCCTCCCCTCCGAAGGTCTCCAGCACCGCCGCCGGCTGATTCAGATAATAATCGGCCCGGATGTGCGCGGCGCTGACGCAGCCCCACAGGGCGAGCGCTCCTTCCACGCCCGCGTCCTTCGCGCACAGCATGTCGTTTTCCGTATCTCCGATATAGACCGCGTCCTCCGGGTCCGCGTTCATCCGCCGCAGGTACTCCTTCACCGGATCTCCGCAAGGCTTGTGTCCTTCGGTATCGTCCGCGCAGATGATCATGTCAAAGCATTCCGCCAGTCCGCAGGCTCCGTCCGCGGAAAGCTCCGCCTTCGTCCGGGAGGTCGCAATGCCGAGATGAAAACCTCTTTCTTTCAGCTGCGCAAGCAGCTCGCGGATTCCCGGAAACACCCTGACCCGGTCCCCATATTTCGGCATAAGGGAAAGCCACAGCTTCATGGCGTCAGCCATTTCCCCTTCCGGGATCCCCAGCTGTCTGAGCCCGTCCTCCCCGGTGATCCCCAGGGCAAAGGTCAGCTGCTCCTTTTCCGTTTTTCTCCCCGTTTTTTTCTGAAGCATCGCCTGCAGGGAGGAAAGGATCGCATCCCGGGAATCCACCAGCGTTCCGTCCACGTCAAAAATAATGTGTTTTTTCTTCATCATCTCTTTCTCCTTAAACCATAAACTCCGTTTTCTGCCGCCACTCCGTTTTTCCGGCGATCTCCATCATTCCCATTTCGTAATCCCGTTCAAAATCATCCGACAGTTCAAGCAAAGGAACGGCGTACTCCGGAAGGTACCGGCTGCAGTCCTCATACAGCTCCTCCATCATCCCCTCAAGAAACGGATTTGTATACAGAACGATTCTTTCCGGATTCAGAAGGACGGCGTAGGTCTGGATGATCCGCCGGTATACCTCCTGCATTCCCCGGGCGCTGAACGTATCTTTCCAGGGCTGCAGTCTTTCCTTCATGTCCGGAAGAAAGCCCAGCTCTCCCGCGAAATCCGCCGCTCCCGACCAGACCCTTCCGTCCAGGACGATCCCGGCCCCCATTCCGTTTCCTCCCAGATAGAGGCAGACACATGCGCCCCGCTCCATCCCGGTCCTGCTCCAGCAGCCCGCGGCCGCCGCGTTCATATCGTTGACCGCGCGTACCGGGACTTCCAGTCTCTCCGAAAAAAATCCCTCCAGATCCCTTCCTTCCAGCTCCTGGTCCCCTTCCGACAGCATCAGACGCCCTTTGGATACCATTCCCGCCGCGCCGATCACCACCGCGCGAAGCTGCGGATACAGCCCTTTTATGCTCTGAGCGGTCTCCCCGATCGCTTCCCACAGTCTCCCCTCTCTTTGGCGCGATGCCTGAGCAAGGACATTTCCGCCCAAATCCTTCAGCTTCCAGCGAAGCCTTCCGCGCTCAATGGTAAGCAGAAGATAAACGGCATGCAAAGGATTCAGCCGGTAAAGCATGGCGCATCTTCCCCCGCTGGAGCTTCCGGCTCCGACAGTTTCCACCTCCCCCGTATTTACCAGATGGTCGATCGTCCTGCTCACTGTAGGAAAGCTCAGCCCGGTCAGCGCAGCCAGATCCGTCTTGCTCACCTGCTCCCGCCCCTTCAGACAATTTCGGATGATCTCCTGATTCATTCCCCGTACCGTTACCGTACTGGCCATGCGCCCCCTCCTCCTTTCTGTTTCCGGCTTCCGTTCTTTATAATTATCTTTTTAAATGTATTTTAATAACTATATATAAAAAAACATATTTCTCCCTTTTTGTCAAGGCCCTCTGCCAAAGGCTGAATGGCAGCACTGCAGGATCACCTGGATCGGACAGGAAAGTTCCTTCCTCCATCCGATTCCGCGATGCGCGAAAAAATCAGCCGGTCTTTCCGTTCAGAGGAACAGAGAGGCCGGCTGATTTTCCATTTCAGCGGACAGACGGGATCTTTCCCTTCCCGTCATTTCCGCTCCTTACCTGCACACAATGTTGATGATCTTGCCGGGCACGTAAATCTCCTTTACGATGTTTCCGGTCAGCCTGTCGGCCACCGCCTCTTTTCCGGCGGCGATCGCCGCGTCCTTATCCGCGTCGGCAGGCAGCTTCACGGTGGCGCGCACCTTGCCGTTTACCTGCACGGCAACCTCGATCACGGCTTCCACCGTCTTCGCCTCATCCCAGACGGGCCAGGATGCCTGATACAGCCTTCCGCCGTACCCCTGCATCTCCCAGAGCTCTTCGGTGATGTGAGGGGCAACCGGGTTGAGCAGGATGAGCAAGGTCTTAAATTCACCCCTCGTCACCCTTCCGGCCTTGTAGAAATCGTTGATCAGCGCCATCAGCGCCGCGATTCCCGTATTATACTTCAGGCTTTCATAATCGCCGGAAACCTTTTTGATGGTCTGATGCATCTTCGTTTCCAGCTCTTTGGAATAACCCGTTTCGTCTGTCAAAAGCTCCTGCAGCTTCCAGACACGGTCCAGGAAGCGGCGGCAGCCCTTCACGCCCTCCTGGCTCCAGGCGGCGCTCAACTCAAAGGCGCCGATGAACATCTCGTAGGTACGCAGGGTATCCGCACCGAAATCATTTACGATATCGTCCGGATTTACCACGTTTCCGCGGGATTTGCTCATCTTCTCCCCGTTCTCTCCCAGGATCATGCCGTGAGAGGTTCTCTTCTGATAAGGTTCCGGGCAGGGAACCACGCCCTGATCGTACAGGAAGCGGTGCCAGAACCGGGAATAGAGCAGATGCAGGGTGGTATGCTCCATGCCGCCGTTATACCAGTCAACGGGAAGCCAGTATTTCAAAGCCTCCGGATCCGCAAGCGCCTGATCGTTATGGGGATCGATGTAGCGCAGGAAGTACCAGGAGGAGCCTGCCCACTGGGGCATGGTATCCGTCTCCCGCTCCGCAGGTCCGCCGCAGCAGGGACAGGTGGTCTCCACCCAGTCTCTCATGGCAGCCAGCGGGGATTCCCCGTTGTCCGTAGGCATATAGCTTTCCACATCGGGAAGCTCCAGCGGGAGCTGATCCTCCGGCACGGGCACATAGCCGCATTTCGGGCAGTGCACGATCGGGATGGGCTCGCCCCAGTAGCGTTGTCTGGAGAATACCCAGTCTCTGAGCTTGTAGTTTTTCTTGGGCACGCCGATGCCGTTCTTTTCCAGATATTCGGTGATGGCTTTCTTCGCCTCCGTCACCTCCATGCCGTTTAAGAAGCCGGAGTTCACCAGCTTTCCGGTGGCCACGTCCGTAAAGGCCGCCTCATTCACATCCACCGGGCCTGTGCTGCTTTCCACCACCTGGATGATGGGCATGCCGAACTTCTTCGCGAACTCCCAGTCTCTCTCGTCATGGGCGGGAACCGCCATGATGGCGCCCGTTCCGTAGCTCATCAGCACGTAGTCGGAAACCCAGATCGGAATCTCCTCATTGTTCACCGGATTGACTGCGGTAAGCCCCTGGATCATAACGCCGGTCTTGTCCTTGGCAAGCTCCGAACGCTCAAAATCGGACTTTCTTGCCGCCTGCTCCTGATAGGCGCGGATCTCGTCCATGTTCCGGATCTCATCCGCGAACTTTTCAATATAAGGATGCTCGGGAGAAATGACCATGTAGGTCACGCCGAACAGGGTATCCGGTCTGGTGGTATAAATGCGCAGCTTCTCCTCTTTTCCCTTAATGGAGAAATCCACCTCCGCGCCCTGGGAGCGGCCGATCCAGTTTTTCTGGGAAACCTTGACCCGCTCAATGTAGTCCAGACCGTCCAGGCCGTCGATCAGCTTGTCCGCGTATTCTGTGATCTTCAACATCCACTGGCTCTTCACCTTGCGGATGACCTCGCTTCCGCAGCGCTCGCAGCGGCCGTTCACCACCTCTTCGTTGGCAAGCCCTACCTTGCAGGAGGTACACCAGTTGATGGGCATCTCCGCCTTGTAGGCAAGCCCCGCCTGAAACAGTTTCAGGAAGATCCACTGGGTCCACTTATAATAATTGGGATCCGTGGTGTTGATCTCCCGATCCCAGTCAAAGGAATAGCCCAGGGACTTTAACTGTGCCTTGAAATGATGCACATTGTTCTTCGTCACGATCTTCGGATGGATATGATTCTTGATCGCATAATTCTCCGTGGGAAGGCCGAACGCGTCCCATCCCATGGGGTACAGCACATTGTAGCCCTCCATCCTTCTCTTTCTTGCAACGATATCCAGCGCCGTATACGGACGGGGATGTCCCACATGAAGTCCCTGTCCGGAGGGGTAGGGGAACTCCACCAGCGCGTAATACTTGGGCCTGCTGTAATCGTTGACCGCGGCAAAAGCCTTTTCATCTTCCCAGATCTTCTGCCACTTACTTTCGATCTCTTTCGGGTTGTAAACCTTTTCCATTTCTGCAACCAGCCTTTCCATTGAATATCGAATAAAAAACCCCTCCGTCTCCACTCTCAGAGACGGAAGGGAATCTTCCGCGGTACCACTCTGCTTCACGCCGCGCCTTCCGGCCGGCATGCACTCTTGCCTCTGTAACGGGAGATCCCGCCCTTTACTACTTGCGCCGCTTTGGCAAAGGGGGCTCTGAGGCCAGTTCAAAGCTGGGCGCTGCCGCCTCGCACCATCCGGCGGTTCTCTGGAACGCTTGCCTTCTACTCTTCCTCATCATCGCTGTCTGTTTTTCTTTTCTGCCTCTTACCGGGCGAAGCAGAGCCAGTTCGACTTAACCTATTGTAAGGGCAGCAAACACGTTTGTCAAGCCCTCTTCGAGGGCAGTCTCACAGCCGGATGCTTCCTCACTCTATGTTTTTGTACGGTCTGCGCAGCAAATGCGCAGACCTGGCTGAATAGCAGCCACGGATCACTGTCTGATCTCCCGCACCGGATTCAGCCCGTAATTTTCCTCATACACCAGGCTGATCCTGTCTCCCTCGCGGAAGCGGACGATCTCATACAGGCCTTCCTCGGAAAGATCCGCGTCGAACAGCTCGTCGCTGCCGGAAATGCCGATATAATAATGGGTATTCCCTTCGAGCACCACGGGGGCGATCAGCTCGATCACGCCGGAAATCTCCAGCCGCTCTCCCTGGTTCGGACTGACGATGCCGTTGGTGGACAAAAGCTCCTTATAATCCTTCTCGCACTCCTCAATGGTATCCCCGATGGCCACCCACTGATATTTCTGTACATTGACCATGGCGTATTTTTTTACCAGACCGGCGTCGTCCTTGAGGGCCATGAAATAGGTGGGCTCATCTGCGATATTCAGAAGAAGCGGGAAGCCCGCCCGGTAGCCCAGATTCTGCACCTGCCCTTCCGCAGACGACATGGCGGAAAGCTCCGTAGCTCCCTCCACCTCATAATAGCGGGTCTCCATGGTGCGCTGGTTCATGAGCACAAAGCCCACGTTGGACTGATCCCCGTTCACCGAGGTCACGCCCGTATACACCCACACATCGTCGTCCAGCGCCAGATAATTATAGCCGTTGGTGGTCACCAGACAGTCTCTCTGCCCAAGGATGCTGTTGAAAAAACCGTGCTGATACAGGCCGTAATAATCATAGAGCTGCATCAGGAGTTCGGCGGAATATACCTTATCGATCCATGTGGGAACGTCCTCCACCGCGTAGTCCGTACATTCTCCGGTAACGGCGTTGACCAGGACCACCCGGCCCACCGTCTCTCCGCCGAACAGGCCGATGCTGAACTTTTTCACCGGGCATACCCAGTAGGGCACGCCGCTGTCGTCGATCTCAAAGAAAAGCTGGTCCCCGAAGATGTAGGTCGGGAACCGGAAGCGCAGATGCCGGTACAGGTTCCGGTTGAAATACTCCGACTTGGAATATTTGATGCCCTCCTCCAGCATGACGCATTCCGTATCCTGCGTGGTCATGTCGATCAGGATGTAGGCCGGAATGCCGTCCCTCTGATTGGTCAGCCACTTGATGGGACTGGCGTAGACCAGCGGAGTAACACGAACCGGAACGTTGTTGTAGTTGATCTGGGTATAGTCGTCCGCCACTTCAAACTGGGAGACCATGTCCACCAGGCTTCCCATCTTCCGGTCGCCCAGAAGGGCTGCGGAATCCTTGTCCAGAAGCGGGATGGAACGATAGTCCGCCTCTTTGATATCCTCGGAAAAATTCCTGGTCTCCACGCTCATCAGCTGCTGATATCTCTTCGCGTTGATCACCGGGGAAGACAGGAGCGTCCCGATCCCATAGACAGCCAGGATCGCAAGAAACAGGATCCCCAGCCACTTCAGCAGAGGATACTCCGCAAGAGACAGCCTCACGGAATCCAGTCCGGAGTATGCGATCTCTTTTCCGGTCTTTCGGATCGTATAGATCAGCATGACGGCCGCCACCGCCCCCATCAGGAAGAACCAGAAGCCGCTGGAATGAATGTTGATCGCCGGCAGCGTAATGTAATAGCAGATAAATGCAGCGATGAGCGCTGCGGCTCCGATGACCGGATACAATATGCTTTTTTTCATCTTTTCCTCCATGCCGGATCCTCCGGCGTCTGTATTGCGGTTCTCCTTACAGGATATCCGCTTTCCCCGAGATTATATCATGAAGAAACCGGCCGCGCCAGACAAAGAAACAGATTTTGCTGGCAGGCGGCCGGTTCCCAAGATCTTTATTTCTCGTAAAGGAAGCGCTCCGGAAGCTGTACATGGAAGGCCACTGCCAGATCACGGAAATTGTCCGGCGTGATG
>CALWGL010000037.1 GCA_944380025.1 uncultured Lachnospiraceae bacterium | reverse complement strand
GGGGTAGGCGGCGGTGGGTGGGCGCGGCTGCGTTATGTGGGTGTGAGCGGGGCGGGAGGCTGCAGCCTCTGGGGTGTTCTGCTGAAATACAATCCGGTGGGCAGGGTGGCCGTGTTCGGCTTCATGAATCCCATGTTCAGCTTCCTTCTGTCCGCGCTCCTGCTGGGAGAGGGAAGCCAGGCCTTCGGCTGGACCGGTCTTTCCGCGCTGGCGCTGGTCTGCGCCGGGATCCTGATCGTCAACCTGGCGGAGGAAAAGAAGCCGGCGGAGGGAAGGAAGCCGGCGGAGGACGGAAAAAAAGAGCCGGCCTCTCTTTCCTGAGAAACCGGCTCCGTGAGACCGCGCAGACAGCGGTCAGTACAGCAGCGTCACATCCGTAATCTCATTTTCGATCACATCGAACTGCCAGACGGAGCAGCCGGGGATCCGGTGCTCCGTCAGGTAATAATGCCCGTCGAAGCTTCCCATATAATAGGGCGTCCCGCCGCCCACAAAATAAGAATAGATGTCTTCATATCCGCCGGATGCAAGAAGCCCCAGATCCCGGGTGCGCAGGATGGTCGCATAGTCCTGATTCCCGGCGGCATCCGTGGAAACGGTGATGTAAAAATAATCCTGGATCTTTTCCAGCTGGATCATTCCCGCCATCTGCGCGGGGACCGGATACTCCTCCAGAATGGAAAGGTCCTTTAATTTTGCCCGGATGATGGAGGAAGCGCCCGAGACGAAATAGATCTCGTCTCCCAGAATGGTGAAGGAACGGACGTATACGCCGTTCAGCTTTTCGATGCGCCGGATCTCCTCCAGCACCACCTGGGAGGATGTTTCCGCGGAGGACTTTTCTGTGGAGGACTTCTCCATGGAGGATTTTTCCACGGGGAAATCCTCCACGCGCCGGAACACATAGAGCTCGCCGGTCATGGAGCTGTAGGCATAAAAACGCGCCGTCGCTTCGTCATAGACCACGTAGTGGGGACGGGTCCCGATATCGGTAAATTCCTGGGTCAGGAGGAACGCGCCGTCCTTTTTTTCCAGGATCAGGATCCGGTTGTTTTCCGTATCGTCCGCCAGATACACGGTCCCGTCCCCGGCGATGGTGTGCCCGCGCGCGATCTGGTCCGTCGCGACCTGCCACTCGTTTATGGGACGCGTCAGACTGTCGCTGAAGATGATCTGGTCGTGATAGGTATCCACGATGAAATAGTCGTCCCCGATCCTGGTGACGCAGGAGGGAACGCTGAGCGTGGAATGGGGATTGGAAGCGGCCTGAGGCCGTGAACTGTTTTCGGACACGGCTTCGGAGACCCGTATGAAACGTGTTTTTTCCGGAAGGATCCCTCTGAGGATGACTCCGGCCGCAGGCAGCAGGAGACAGACGAGGGGAAGGAGGAAAAGGAGCTTTTTCTTCATCAGCAGGAAACCGCCTTTCTCCGGACGCCTCTGTTACCGATTCCGCGCCCGTATCCTGAGTATACCACAGAAAAAACTTCTTTAACAGGAAAGTTCCCGCTTGGAGAGGATGCGGATTCATGGTAGAATAAAAAAAGGAGATAAGTGAACGGAGAGCGTCCGGCTCTGTCCGTACAGAAGAGAAAGGATGGAAGAAAGATTGAAAAAGTTTCTGAAGGAATTTGAAACCTTTATCATGAGGGGAAATGTGATCGACATGGCAGTCGGTGTTATCGTCGGCGCCGCGTTCCAGGCGATCGTGAATTCCCTGGTGAACGATGTGATCTCTCCCCTGCTGGGGCTGGTCGCGAATATGGATCTGAGCTATCTGGTCCTGACGGTCAACGGCGTGGAGATCCGCTACGGCGCGTTTATCACCTCCGTGATCAATTTTGTGATCATGGCCTTTGTGATCTTCCTGCTGGTCAAGCTGATCAACAAGGTTTCCGAGCTCGGATTTAAGAAGAAAAACGAAGAGGAAGCGCCGGCGAAGCCCACCACGAAGATCTGCCCTTACTGCAAGAGCGAGATCCCGATCGACGCGGTGAAGTGCTGCCACTGCACCTCTGACCTGGCAGAATAAAGGAGCATAGGCCGCCGCGGGCGCATGCCGGCTTCGGCATATGTCTGCGGGAGCAGGAAAAGAAAAGGAGGAGGAAGGGTATGAGGAAAGTTACGATCACCATCGGAAGAGAATACGGAAGCGGCGGGCATGAGGTGGGAGAGAAGCTGGCCGAGCGGCTTGGCTTTACTTTCCTCGACCGGATCATTCTGAACGAGATCTCCAGGAAGAGCGGGATCAGCGTGGAGGATCTGATGAACCATACGGAGACGAAATCCTCTTCCTTCCGCGATACGCTGATTCCCTATGATTTTGAGTCGGAGAATCTGAATGAAAAGCTGTTTGACATGCAGGCGGATTTCATCCTGCATAAAGCCATGGAGGAATCCTGCGTGGTGGTGGGACGCTGCGCGGATGTGATCCTGGCCTATCAGGACAATGTGGTCAATGTTTTCATCTATGCGAATATGGAGGACAAGGTCCGCAGGATCAAAAGGCTGTATCATCTGGGAGACCGGCAGAAGGCGGTGAAGATGATCCGGAAGACGGAGAAGATCCGCCGGAATTACTATCAGTATTATACCGATGAGATCTGGGGTGACAAGCGGAACAAGGCGCTGATGATCAATACCTCGCAGACCGGCGTGGACGGAGCGGTGGAGCTGATCATCGCCTATCTGAAGCTGAAGGGCTATCTGGATGAGGATGCCGGAGAGAAACAGGAAGAAAACGGAGGACAGCAGGAATTATGAGCGGTATCGTGGGAACGAACGCGGTCGTGCAGATCGGCTTTGTGGTAAGGGATATCTATGAGGCCAAAAAGAAATGGGCGCAGTTTCTGGGCATGGAGGAGCCACCGGTGGGAGATTCCGGAGAGTATGCCATCACCCGCACCCGGTATCATGGGGAGGAAGCCCCGGAGGCCAAAAGCCTGCTCGCTTTCTTCAACTTCCCGGGCTTTCAGATCGAGCTGATCCAGCCCAACGAGGCCCCTTCCACCTGGCGGGAATTTCTGGACACCCACGGGGAAGGGATCCATCATCTGGCCTTCAACGTGGGCGGCATGCGCATGGAGCAGGCCATCGAAAACTGCCGGGACTTCGGCATGACGCTGGAGCAGAAGGGCGAATATTCGGACGGAAGCGGCAGATATGCCTATCTGTCCGCCGAAAAGGAGCTGAAGACGGTCATCGAGCTTCTGGAAAACGGACCGAAGGAAGCGTGAAAAAAGGACAGAACGAAGCAGAAAAAGAAGCATGACAGGGCCGCCCCGGCGCAGGAAGCGCCGGGGCGGCTTCCATTCAGCGGAGTGCGGCATCGTACTATTTTCCCATTTTTCCGGAATTTTCTTATATTGAAGTTCGCCCGGCTCAAGGTTTATACTGGAACGGAATCGTGAACGGCCGGAAGGGCATGAGGAGAAAGGAGCTTCGGGAAAAATGAACGGAAGACAGGGCGGAGAAAAGATCAGGCGCATGGAAAGCGATCTGACAGTGGCGGGCGCGGGGATCGCGGGGATCTGCGCCGCGGTGGCGGCCGCGAGGGAAGGGCTTCGGGTGGTGCTGGTCAACGACCGGTCCGTGCTGGGCGGGAACGCCTCCAGCGAGATCGGGATCCCCATGAACGGAGCCAGCCATCTGGGGCTGAACGCGTCCATCTATGCCAGGGAGGGCGGCCTTGCGGAGGAGATCCGGCTTCGGATGGAGGCTTACAACCGGGGAGGCGGCTACGACCGCCTGGCGCTTCTGGACGCGGTCTATTTCGACATGATCTATGAAGAGAAAAATATCACGCTGCTTCTGAACACCGGGATCTTCGGCTGTGATGTGGAAAATGGGAAAATCTGCCGCTGCTTTGCAAGACACGCGGTAAGCAACGTGGTTTTTGAGCTGGTAAGTCCCATGTATATCGACGCCACCGGAAACGGCGTGCTGGCGTTTGAGGCGGGAGCGCGCTATACGGAAGGAAGAGAAGGAAAAGAAGATTTCCATGAGAGGAAGGCGCCGGAAGAGGCGGATTCCTGCACCATGGGAAATACCTTCTATTTTGAGACGGCAGACTGCGGACATAAAGTCTCCTTTACGCCTCCGGCCTTTGCCAGGGACGTAAAGGACATGGATTTTATCAAAAATATCAACCGTCCCGGCTATCACCGGGGACTTTCCGTGAAGGGCGCGCACTGGTCCTTTGAATACGGCGGACAGCTGGACATCATTTATGACAGCGAGGACATCGACCTGGAGCTGCGGCGTCTGGTCTACGGGATCTGGGATTACATTAAAAACAGCGGAAAATATCCGGAGGCGGATAACTATGTGCTGAAGCGGGTATACGCGAAATCCGGCGCGCGGGAATCCAGACGGTTTCTGGGGGATCATGTGCTGACGCAGAACGACATCGAGGAAAAGAGAAGCTTTGAGGACGCGGTGTGTATCGGGGGCTGGCCCATGGATGTGCATGCGCCGGGCGGCATCTATGATCCGGCCCCGGCCACGGATTTCATCCCCGTGACGGGCATATATCAGATCCCGTTCCGGTGTCTGTACAGCAAAGACATCGACAATCTGATGCTCGCCGGAAGGGATGTGAGCGTATCCCACATCGCGCTGGGTTCCACCAGGGTGATGGCGACCTGCGGCTGCATGGGGCAGGCGGTGGGAACAGCAGCGGCCTGCTGTAAGGAGCTGCAGGTCACGCCGCGAAAGCTTGCCTCCGATCATTGCAGGCTGCTTCAGGACCGGCTGGTCCGGGCGGATCAGACCATACCCGGATATGCGGACAGCGGACGGCTGACGGACTGCTTTGCCGCGGCGGCGGACAGCGAAAAGCGGTTTGAAAACACGGAAATCTCCTTCTGCAGAAGGCTGGATCAGGATCTGGGGCTTGCCCTGATGCTGGAAACGGACCGGCTGGAAAGCGTCAGCGTGTGGCTCGTGAACACGACGGAGGAGGAGCAGACTCTTGGGTACGCCATCCTGGAGGGAGATCACAGGGAAACCTTCCTTCCGGAGAGAAGGACGCAGAGAAGGGAGCAGACGGTCCCCGCGGGATTTTCCGGATGGATGAGCCTGCGGACGGACGCGCGGACGGGAAGGGACGGCAAGGTCTATCTGGCGCTTGAAGCGAATGAGGCGCTGGAGGCCGGGATGTGCCGGGAAGGCCTGACCGGCGCGGTGACGCTCCGGCTGTTTCCCGAAGGAAACTGCGGAACCTGCAACCATGACAGCGTGCCGCTGGCTCCGGAAACCGGATACCGGTATCTGGATCACCGGTATAACCGGGAGGAGAATATGGCTTTCTGCGGCCTGGCGCCGGAGCAGAGGCTGTACGCCGCCGAAAAAGTGCTCTCTCCCCATGGCCGTCCGTACGGACAGCCCAATCTCTGGATGGGGGAGAAGGGCTTTCCCGCCGTGCTGACGCTGACCGCGAAGCAGCCGGTGAGGGCTGGACATCTGGCCTTTACCTTTGATACGGATCTGACAAAGGAGCCTCTGGACGGCCTTCCGGGCTGTCTGGCGCGGGATTTTGACGTGACTGTGACCTATCGGGACGCTTCCGGAGAGCGAAGCGATATCCGGCAGGTCCGGGACAATCGAAGACGGCATGTGACGTTTGCGCTGGAAGGGGAGGAGATCCTGCGGGTAAGGCTTTCCATCCTGAGAAGCTGGGGCGCGGACGCGGCCGGAGTATACGGGGCGGCTTTCTGGTAAGAGGAACGGGCCGGAAAGCGGCCCGCGGGGGAGACAGGAGAACGGAGGAACGACAATGTATCGGGTGATCATCGCGGACGACGAGCCCCTGATCCGGGCCGGACTGTATTACCGCAACGACTGGAACGCCATGGGCTTTGAGGTGGCGGCTCTGCTGGAGGACGGGAGCGACGTGCTGAAGCTTCTGGAAAAGGAGCGGGCGGACGTGCTGCTTACGGATATCTGCATGTTTCAGGTTTCCGGCCTGGAGGCGGCGGGGCAGATCCGGGAGAAATATCCCTGGATGAAGGTGGTGCTGCTGTCCGGCTACCGGGAGTTTGAATATGCCAGGGAGGCCATGCGGTGCCATGTATATGAATATCTTCTCAAGCCCATCGACTATGAAAAGCTGAGAAGTGTTTTCGCTCAGATCAAAACAGAGCTGGACGAGGCTGCCCATGAGGAGCAGCTTCTGCAGAGCTTTGGAGAGGAGGAGTACGACCAGATCCTTTCCCTTACCAGGGCGGTGGCGGGCTCCGTGATGGGAGAAGGAGAGAAGACCTGGCTTGCCTACGCCAGGCTGAAGCCGCTGATGAGCGACGCGCCCGCGCAGTTAAGGGAGATCCTGGCCAAAAGGCTCCTGGATCAGCTGCAGGTGCGTCTGGTGAACCGGGCTCCGGATCTGGCGGAACGTTTCGGAGAAGAGCTGAGGACGGTCCCGCTTTCCGGGGAGGATGAGGACGGCCCGCAGGGGCTGATCACGCTTTTACGAAGGATGAACGACGAGCTGGTATCGCGCGGACTGGTGAAAACGGAGCGGCCGGCGGCGGACGACAGCATTGCAAAGGCGTGCAATTACATCAACAATCATCTGGGAGATGATTTCACCTACCGGGATGTGGCGGATTTTGTCCATTTAAGTCCCAGACATTTCATCCGGAGATTCCGAAACGAGATGAATGAAACCTTCACCGATTATCTGGTCCGGGTGCGGATCGAGGGGGCCATGCGTCTGATGGATGAGGAAGGGATGGACGCGGCGGACGTACCCTCGGCAGTGGGCTACCATGATGAAAAATATTTTCAGCAGATCTTCAAAAAGAGAGTGGGCTGTACGGTGAGGGAATATCAGAGACGGAGACAGACGGAAGCATGAGAAAAAACAGAGGGACCGTTCCCGAAAGAAAAAAATACAGAGAGGATTCGTTTTCCGGACGATTCCGGCGCGGGCTGTCCTATCTGAAGGATTACCGTTTCAGCAGGATCCTGGTAAGGTATTTCCTGCTGCTGTTCGTCTGCCTGGTGCTTCCGGCGACGGGTCTGTCCTTCTGGTATGGAAGACAGCTCCGGGAAAATACCAGACAGGAGATCCTGCGCAGAAACGAGGCGTCCCTCATACAGGCCTATGAAAATGTGAATTCCGTGATCCTTTCGGTGAAAAACATGGCCTACAGCCTTTCGAGAAACAGCAACGTCCAGTATCTTGCCACCAGGTCTTCGGTCAACGATGATACCACGGGAACGCTGGACAGCCTGATCGAGATGCTGGCCCTGATCCGGAACGCGAACGACTACATCGATTCGATCTATCTGTATTTTGCGGGGCCGAAAGAGGTGGTGTCGGAGCTGGGCGTTTCCGGCTACGGAGAATTTCAGGATAAGGAAGCGCTGGAAGCCTTTTCCGGAGACATGCCGGAACGGGTGAAGCTGCTTGCCAGGGCGAAGAACGGTCAGTACCCCTATCTTCTGAGCGTCCTGTATCCGGTCAGCCTGGGAAGGGGAAACAACGCGGGGCTTGCGGCGATCAACATCGACGTGGAAAAGCTGGGAGATTATATCGGGAGCGGCCGCTACCGGAATACGGATTATGCCCCCAGACTGCTGATCTTTGACGATACCCTGGAAACGCTGGTCTACAGCGATGAGTACCGGCTGTTTCAGGAGAAAGAGGAGCTGGACGAGCTTCGGGGACTGACGGAACGGGAAGAAGGCTTTTCGGTGATCTGTACGCTGTGGGACACCAGCTACGTGGTATCGGGGATCCGTTCCGAGGACGACGGGCTGCGGTATCTGTATCTGAGCACCATGGAGGAATTCGCGGAGCAGAACCGGGCGGCGGACAGCAGGATGAGAAACATCGCGATCCTCATCAGCGTGGTCTGTCTGTTTCTGGCAAGCCTCCTTGCGGTGTGGGTATACCGGCCGATCCGCAGGACCATCCGTCTGCTTTCGGACATGTCCATGCTGACGGAGTGGGATCGTAAAGAGCATGTGGACGAGATCGAGGCCATCCAGAGAAGCATCCTTTCCGCGAAAAAGGAACGGGACGATCTGAACGAGCAGGTGAAGGAGCGTCTGGTCAGCCTGCATAACGCCCAGATCTGCGCCCTGCAGACCCAGATCGACCCCCATTTTCTGTTCAATACCCTGGAGGTCATCGGCAATACGGCGGCGCTCCTGTTCAACGGGGACAACAAGGTCACGGAGATGATCTATACCCTGGGAAAAATGATGCGGATCAGTCTGGCCACGGAAAACTATCTGGTTCCTCTGGAGGAGGAGCTGGAGCATGTGAAGCTGTATGTGAAGCTGGTGGAATTCCGTTATCACGGCAGGGTGAGCCTGCATCAGGAGATCCCGGAGGAGCTGAACCGGGAACGGATCGTCAAGCTGACTCTGCAGCCGCTGATCGAGAACGCGATCCAGCACGGTCTGGCGCACAAGAGGAGCGACGGACGGATCTGGCTGCGCGGAGAGAAGAAGGGGGAGGACATTTATCTGTATGTGACGGACAACGGAATGGGCATTTCGGATGAGGAGCTGGAAAAGCTGACGGAGCAGCTGGACGAATCCGCGATCACCCGGAGCCGCCACATCGGGATGCGCAACGTGGATCAGCGCCTGAAGCTGATCTTCGGAGAGGAATACGGACTTTCCGTGGGAAGATCAGAGGAAGGCGGGCTGCGCGTGACCATTCATTTCAGGACCCTATGACCCTGCGGGAAAACGGCGCGGCAGGAGCGGAAGACAGAAGAAAAAACGCCATGGAGAAAAAGAGGTAACAGTTCAGCCTTCGGCAGAACTGTTACGGCATCCGGCCATTCCAATCGCTTCGCGATGGGCCGGATGCTTTCTGACGATACGTTTTCGTACGGTCTGCGCAGGAAATGCGCAGACCTGGCTGTCTGTTACAAAAAGAGGACAATTCCTTCGGGCGGAAGGGTTGTCCTCTTTTTCTACTTCCATGTCCTCTCCCCCGGTTGAGGGGAGAGGCGGGAAAGCGCATAATAAAGCCAACGAAACGGAACGGCACAAAAGAAACGGATTTGAGAGGTGAGAAAGAATGGGAGGAAATGCGGTAAGAAAAAAGAAAAACGGCACGTATAGCGTGAGAAAAAAGAGTATCTGGAAGGACAAGGCGAGCTGGGAGCTGCTGCTTCTGTGCGTGCCCGCTCTTCTGGCCTATATCCTGTTCAACTATATCCCGATGGGAGTCGCGATCACGATCCCCTTCAAGGACTATAAGTTCAGCAGGGGAATCCTGGGAAGCGAATGGGTGGGACTGGAGAACTTCAAATGGATGGTGACCTCCACCTCCATGGGAAGGATCCTGCGCAATACGGTGGCATACGGCGCCTGGTTCATGATCATAGGCCCGATCACCAACATGATCATCGCGCTGCTGCTTTTTGAAGTCAGAAGCAGGAAGGCGTTAAAGACCTACCAGACGATCATCACATTTCCCAATTTCATGTCCATGGTTATCGTGGGATATGTGACCTATGCGGTGTTAAGCCCCAGAGGCGGTCTGATGAATCAGATCCTGAGCCTGTTCGGGGCGCAGACGGTGGACGCCTACATGAAGCTCGGCTACTGGCCGGTGATCCTGACCATCGTGAATATCTGGAAGGGGATCGGAATGGGCTCCATGATGTATTTCGCCTCGCTGATGGGAATCGATCCTTCCCTGTATGAGGCGGCGGAGATCGACGGAGCGAACCGCTTCCAGAAGATGCGCTACATATCGCTGCCGCACCTGATCCCGCTGGTATGTATCTTCACCATACTCGGGGCGGGAAGCCTGATCAACGGAAACTTCGACCTGTTTTATATCATTCCGAGAAATTCAACGATCCTGTATGAGACGACGGATATCCTGAACACCTACGTTTACCGGGCGCTGCAGAACGGGACCTACGCCATGGGCGCGACGGTGGGACTGGTGCAGTCCGTGGTGGGAATGATCCTCGTGCTCGGGACCAACCTGATCGTCAGGAAGATCTCTCCGGACAATTCCATGTTTTAGGAGGCGCGGCATGAACAATACCAATATCAGCAAAAAAAGGCATCGGACCTTTGATATCGTACTGAATCTGTTTTTTATCCTGATGTGCGCCTGCTTCGTCATCCCGCTTCTGCTGGTGGTTTCGGCCTCCTTTACGAGCGAGAGCTGGCTGACGGCGGGAAAGGGCTTCAGCCTGATCCCGAAGGAATTTACCACACAGGCCTATCAGTCGGCGTTCCATAACGGAGCGCGCATGGTGCGGGCGTACATCGTGACCTTCGCCCAGGCCGGGATCGGAACGCTGCTGGCCTGCGTGGTGGCCGGAATGGCGGCGTACCCGCTTTCCAGAAGCAACTTCCGCTTCCGCAAGCCGGTTACGATCATCATTTTCTTCACCATGCTGTTTTCGGCGGGCATGATCCCCAACTACATCGTGTACGCCAAGTATTACGGCATCAGCAACAGCTTCTGGGTCTATATCCTTCCCGGCATCGCGGGAGGCGCGTGGAATACCATGGTATTCCGGACGTTTTTCAAGGGGCTTCCGGAATCGCTGTTTGAATCGGCCCACCTGGACGGGGCGAGGGAGCTGACGATCTTCTTCAAGATCGTGGTCCCGCTGTCAACGCCGGTGTTCGCTTCCCTTGGCTTCATGACGCTGGTGGGAAAGTGGAACGACTACACCACGTCCATGATCTATATCCGGGATGAAAATCTTTATACCCTGCAGTACCTGCTGCAGCGGCTGATGGACGAGGCGGAATTTTTGAAAAACCTTTCCCAGACGGCCATGGGAAACGTTACCATGGGGACCAGCAGCATGCCGAGCGAATCCCTGAAATTCGCGCTCTGCGTGGTGGCGGCAGGCCCGATGCTGGTGGTATTCCCCTTCTTCCAGAAGTATTTTTCACAGGGCCTGACCATCGGAGCGGTAAAGGGCTGACTGCCCTGCGGGAGGAAAAAGCGGCATATACCGGCCGCGGACCGGCTGCCGGACGGCCGGGGGAAAGAAAGTCGCGGCCCGTTACGGGCTGTTGATGGGATAGAAAGAGTAAGGAGGATGAGTGATGAAAAGAAAGAAAGCGTTAAGTCTGTTCCTGGCGGCGGCCATGACGGCCGCGGCATGTCTGGGCGGCTGCGGAAGCAGCGCGGACACGGCGTCTGAGGCGACGCAGGCACAGGAGAGCACGGAGGCTGCCGCGGCGGATACGGAAGCGGCAGGCGAGGAAGCGGGAAGCGAGCAGGCGGCGGCAGAGGAGCTGGAGCCTGTGACCATCCAGCTGTGGCTGGGAGGCCCCGGAAAGCAGAAGGACTCCGACGAGGTATGGGAGCTGTTCAATGAAAAGCTTCAGGAATATGTACCCAACACGACGGTGGAGATCACCTGCATGACCACGACCGAATATCCGGAGAAATTTGACCAGATGCTGGCGTCCGGAGAAGGCGTTGACCTGGCATGGGTGGCAAGCTGGGTGACCGGAACGATCACGGACGATATCAAGGACGGAAACCTGATGCCTCTGGATGATCTGGTGGAACAGTACGGCCAGGGCATCAAGGAGGAGCTCGGAGACGAGATCCTTGACATGCACCGCTATTCCGAAGACGATCTGCTCTATTACCTGATCAGCTGGCAGGGCCTGTACAGCAACGTGCGCGCCTTCAAGATCCCTACGGAATTCGCGCAGCTGGCGGGAGACACCTGGCTGGAGGATACCCAGGAGGTCGTGTCCAAGTGGTGGAATGATTATTCCTCTCCGGAAGATTTCCAGGCGGTGTTCGATCAGCTGGATATCTACTTCAAGGCGCTGCAGGACAACGACAAGCTGTACGCGGGCATGAACACCGGCATCTTCTATGACTGGTGCTACGCGCAGCATTTCTCCTCCGAGAACAGCCTGCAGATCCGCGACAACAACGTGGGCGTGGTGCATAAGGACGATACCTTTACGGTCATTGACGCCATCGATACGGACTACTACCGCGTATTCGCGGAGAATACCGCTGACTTCTACAAGAAGGGCTATATCCGTTCCGATATCGCTTCTCTGGAAAAGGGAACCCTGAGCTTTGTGACCGGCGGCGAGTTTACCCCCAATACCACGGTCATCGACGTGCACAACGATCTGACTCCCAGCACGGCGGACATGTATACCGCACAGGCCGGCGTGGACATTTCCCTGGTGCAGATCGAGGACAAGGGCTATCTGAGCAAGGGCGATGCCAGCGCCGTGGCGATCCCGTACTGCGCGGACGAGCCGGAACGCGCCATGATGGTGCTGAATGCCCTGTATACCGAGCCTGAGCTGTATCAGCTTCTGATCTACGGCGTGGAAGGCGAGCATTACACGGACAACGGCGACGGAACGATCACCACGTCCTACGGTTCCCAGGGAACCTCCGATGCGGATTACGGTCTCTGGAAATGGTCCATCGGAACCTGTAAGAACTCTCTGGTGACCCAGGCGGACACCCCCGGCTACTATGACGAGCTGCTGGAGCAGGAGAAGGATGCCATCGTGAGCCCGTTCAACAACTTCACCTTTGACAACAGCAACGTTCAGGATATCTGCGCGGCGCTGAAGGCCATCGACGACGAATACGGCGCGATGATCAGCAAGGGCTACACGGGAGACAACTGGGAGGCTACCCTGGATCAGTGGATCGCGGAGCGCAAGGCCGCCGGCGTGGACACCCTGATCGCGGAGCTGCAGAGCCAGATCGACGCATACGTGGAAGCCAACAACATCACTTCCTGGTAAGAAAAGGACAGCCGTAAAAAGAGTTGAAACAGGCGGAGGCCGCGGCCGGCAGGGCCGCGGCGGATCCGCAGACTGCGGGCGGGAGAGGAGTAAAAGAGGCCTCTTCCGCCTTTTGTATGATAAGCCGGAGGAAAAGATGAACTATAAGGTATATCAGGACGATACGGAACTGAAGATCAGGACGGCCTCCATCTATCCGTCCCCCTATCTGGAAAACCGGAAGATGGAGTATGTGCAGTTTCCCGTAAGCGGCCCGACGTTTTTGACGGTACGAAGCGCCGCAGAAGTGCACAGCGCCGTGATCCGGCCGCTCAGCCTGGGGCTGAAGCCGGAGCTGAAGGACGGGACGATCCGGATCCGGCTGGACGGCCCGGTAAAATTTTCCCTGGAGATCAACGGATCCTGCCGGGATAATCTGCTGGTCCTGGCGGAAAAGCCGGCATATGAGGATGCGCCGGCCTGCTGGGAGAGGGAAAAGGAGGAGGGAAGGCTTCTCTACTTCCCCGCGGGAGTGCACGACGCGGGGATCCTTACGGTCACGCGGGATGATACGGTGGTGTATCTGGAGGAAGGGGCTTATGTGAACGGAAAGCTGGACCTGGATCACTGCGACCGCGTGACGGTCTGCGGCTACGGCGTGCTCACCATGGAAAAATATCCCCTGGAGATGAGAAACGTCTATCAGCGCTGCGTCAACGCCATGTACTGTAAGGATCTGACGATCCGGGACATCACCATCACGGACAGCAACGACTGGAGCCTGCGGATCAACGGCTGTGAGAACGTTCTGGTGGATAACGTGAAGATCATCGGCTGCCGGGGAAATTCCGACGGGGTGGATGTGTGCGGCTCCCGGAATGTGCTGGTGCAGGGCGTATTCACCCGGGTGTGGGACGATTCCCTCGTCGTTAAGGCGCTGGATACCGGAGATGTGGAAAACGTCGTATTTCGGAACTGTATCCTGTGGAATGACTTCGCAAGGCCCATGGAGGTGGGCGTGGAGCTTCGGGCCGATCATGTGAGAGACGTACGGTTTGAGAACATCGATGTGCTGCATTCTCCCACCGGATATCCGCTGATGGGGATCCACCACGGGGACCGGGCCAGGGTGGAGGATATCGTGTTTGACGACATCCGCATCGAGGACGCGCCGGGCGCGCAGCTTTTCGACATCCGGATCGCGCCCTCCTACTGGAACCGGGATAACCGGATGGGAGATATCCGCAATATCACGTTTTCCAATATCCAGGTGAACGGCCGTCCCGGTCTGGACAGGCTGCTGTCGGATTCCAGGCTGCAGGGCTACAGCGCGCAGCACGATATTCAGGGCGTGCGCTTTGAAAAGATAAAGATCCTCGGAAAAACCGTCCATGACGCGGAAAGCTGCGGCCTGCTGTGTCTGGAGCACGTAAACGGCGTATCCTTCCGGAAGGATCCGGAAGCGGAGCCGCTTTCCATGATCCGTACCCGTCTCGAAACGGACGGCCCCTTCACTCTGCAGGAAGACGGCTCCTATGCGGGAACGGTGATCCTGAGCCTTACGAATCCTTCGCAGGAGGAGAGAGAAAAAAAGATCCGGCTGGAGATCTCCCCGGCCCATCTGGGAGAATATGACAGGAGCACGAGGACGGTACGGCTTCCCGCGGGAAAAGAGGTAAGGATCGCCTGTCCCGTCCGCCTGAGCGCCGGAAAATATGTGCTGGCGCTGCAGTCGGAGGATCCGGAGATCCGGTGCGCATGGCAGTATCTTGCGCTGGACTGTGTGCTTCGGGAATGGGAGGAGAAAAAGGCGGTCTGCCTGCCCTTCGTAAATTATTTCGGCGAACGGCCGGGAAGCCTCCGGATGGGGATCCGAAACGGCAGACTGCATCTTTCTTCGGAGCTTCTGAAAAGAGAGGACTGCAGCCTGATCCTGCATGCGGCGCAGCCGGTGCCCAGACAGGAGGGAGAGGCGGTATTTTCCGTGGAGGAGACGGATTTCGGCGTGGTGCCCGCGGTGCTGTACCGAAACGGCGGATATGAGGCTGCGCCGCAGCTTCGATGCCCGCTGGAGATCACGCTGGTGTTTAAAAACGAACCGAAGGTAAAGGAGATCCGGAGCGTGACGGTTCCCGGCGGATGCGGGGAAGCGGAGGTGGAGCTTTCACAGCTCGGGCTGGAGCCGGATACGAAGCATTTCTGGCTGGAGGCGGAGCTGAGACTTCCGGAGCTGGAAAAATATCGCTATCCCTGTACGCTGTTTCATTCCGTGACGCCTCTGATGGCGGCCCATATGTACGGAAACTGCGTGGTGGAACGGACGGAATGAAAAGAACCGGAAAATGTGCCGGTCCCCGCCCGGGGACGTTCCGGAAGTCTGAGAATGGAGGAAAAAAGAATGACGACAGTACTTTTTCAGGGAGATTCCCTGACGGATGCCTGCCGGGACAAGGAGCCCGGAAATGACCCGAACCGGTTTCTGGGAGTGGGATATGTGAATCACATCGCCCAGGTCCTGATGAGTGAAAACCCCGATGTCCGGGTGCTGAATCACGGCGTGAACGGAAACCGGATCATGGATCTGTACGCCAGATGGATCGAGGATACCCTGAACGTGGATTTTCAGGTGCTCAGCATCCTCTGCGGCGTCAACGACGTGGGCTTCGACCTGCGCATGAATAAGGGCGCGGATCCGGAAAAATTCGGCTTCATCTACGACAGGATGCTGTACGAGGTGAAGCAGGCAAGACCGGACGCGGCGCTGGTGCTCTGCGAGCCCTTCCTGTGCCGCCTGAAGCCGGAGGAGGTATCCTACGGCACGGATATCATCGAAAACTGGGAGGTATGGTACGGACGCATCCGAAAAGAGGCGGATATCGTCGGAAAGCTTGCGGAAAAGTACGGCGCTGTGCTGGTGCCCTCAAGACAGCTGTTCGAGGATGCCTGCCGGAGAGCCCCGGCCAGCTTCTGGTCGGTGGACGGCATTCATCTGACGCCGGCAGGGAACGGGCTGCTGGCAGGCGAGTGGCTGCGCTGTGTGAAAGGAGCGGGAAATGTACCGGTTTGACGATGAGAAGAGAGAGATCCTGATAGACGATTACAGAACGCCGACGCCCTGGATGAACTATCTGTCCAACGGGACCTTCCATGCCATGATCTCCCAGGCGGGAGGCGGCGTCGCCTTTTACAAGTCCCCGCAGATCTGGCGGATCAATCATTACCGCTTTTTTCACCTGCCCACGGACAGAAGCGGTTTTTACACCTATATCAAAGAGGGAGATCAGGTCTGGAGCCCCACCTGCGAGCCCTGTGCGCGGAAGCCGGAGAAATGGGAAGCCGCCCACGGCATGGGCTATACCAGATACGAGGCGGAGCGGGACCAGCTTCGGGTGAGAGAAACCTGCTTCGTCAGCCCCATGGAGAATGCGATGGTCTGGAGGCTGGAGCTTTCTTCCGGGCGGGACAGACAGCTGACCCTCTTTCCCTACGTGGAGCTCGGCATGATGGAATTCATGCGGGAGCTGCAGTGGCAGTGCTACAACAAGCATCAGCTTTCCGCCTGGAATATGGACGACATTCTGGTGTACCGCTACGGGGTGGAGGATCAGCCGAAGCCGGATGAGACGCCCCTGGTCTATTTTGCCTGCAATGCGCCGATCCGTTCCTTTGACTGTGACAGGGACGTGTTTGTGGGAAGCTACCGGAGCGAGGAAGATCCGGTGGGAGTGGAGCGCGGGGAGCTGGCAGGCTCCACCATGTACGGCGGAGATCCCTGCTTTGCCCTGCAGATCCCCGTGGAGCTGAAGGCGGGGGAGAAAAAGGAAATCTGCGTTTACCTTGGCTGCGCCATGACGGAAGAAGAGATCAGAAAAAGCGTGGAGCACTGCCGGGAAGAAGGCTTTGCGGAGGAGTCGCTGAGAAGGCTTGGGGAAAGCTGGAAGGACTTCTTTGAGGGATTTCAGTGTTCCCTCCCCGACCCGGACGCGCAGCGGATGATCAACATCTGGAACCCGTACCAGGCGGAACGCAACTTCCTGTTTTCCCGGAATATCAGCTATTACGCCACCGGAACCTTCCGGGGCGTCGGCATGCGGGACACGGCCCAGGACATTCTCGCCATGATCCCTCTGGACGCGCGGCGGGCGAAGGAAAAGCTGAACCTGCTGTTCACCCAGCAGTATGCGGACGGGCACTGCAACCATTATTTCTTCCCCACGGAAGGGTGGGAGCCGGTCACCAGGATCCACTCCGACAACCATCTCTGGCTGGTAATGGATGGGTATCATATGGCTGTGGAGGAAGGACGGCTGGATTATCTGAAAACCCGGATCCCTTTTTACGACGGCGGCAGCGCGACGGTATGGGAGCACATGAAGCGTTCCATTGATTTTACGAAGGAGCATATGGGAGAGCATGGCTTTCCGCTGATGCTCTGCTCCGATTGGAACGACATGCTTTACAAGGTCTGCCGGAAGGGAAAGGGCGAGAGCATCTGGACGGGCATGCAGTTCGGCACGGTTCTGCGGATGATGGAGGAGCTGGCGGAGCGGATCGCCGCTTCCGGAGAGGCGCAGGAATATGTGTCCGCGCAGGACGGACACATCGCACAGGACGGACATGCCGCACAGGATGGACGCGCCGCGCAGGCGGAGACCGCTTTTGCCGAAGAATGCCGCAGGCTGTATGAGAGACAGCGGGAGCTGATGAACACCCTGGCCTGGGACGGAGAATGGTTCCGGCGCTGCATCACGGACGAGGGCGTTTTCATCGGTTCGGTGAATGAGCCGCAGGCAAAGATCTGGCTCAATGCCCAGAGCTGGGCGGTGATCAGCGGTCTGGGAGATCCGGACAAGCAGATCGCTGCCATGGACAGCGTAAAGCGGCTTCTGGATACGGAGCTCGGCATCAAAAAGATCCATCCCGCCATGAAGGACTATCCGTCAAAGGAGGATCCGCTGACCTATTATAATACGGGCTGCGGAGAAAACGGAAGCGTGTTCTGCCATGCCAATACCTGGGCGATCATCGCGGAGTGCATGCTGGGCAGAAGAGAGAATGCCTGGAAATACTATCATCAGCTTCTTCCCATGGCCGCGCAGCAAAAGGCCGGACAGGAGCGCTACCGGGCGGAGCCCTATGTATATTCCTCCAACATCTTCGGCCCGGAGAGCGATAAATTCGGTCTGGCCAACGTTTCCTGGCTGACCGGAACGGCTGCCTGGATGTATCTGGCAGCGACACAGTATCTGCTGGGGATCCGTCCTGTCTGGGACGGCCTTCAGATCGCCCCCTGCCTGCCGGAGGGCTGGACGGACGTGACGGTGGAACGCCTTTTCCGGGGCTGCCGCTATCACATCCGCATCAAACATCCGGACAGAAAGGTCCTGATCCCCCATGTGGAGGGCAGGAAGGAATACACGGCGGAGATCTGAGCCGGGCCGGATTCCCGGCCCGGGCGGCGGAGCTTTGCCAGGGTGCGCTTTGCCGCGCGGGCGGCGGAGCTTTGCCAGGGTGCGCTTTACCGCCCGGACGGCGGAGGGAAGGCCGGACGGCGGAACAGAAGAAAGAGGTGAATGTGTTGAATCGGCAGGAATACAAAACGGCGGTGGACCGGATCATTCAGAAGGAGGTCGAAGCGGGCAGGATCGCCGGCGCATGCGCGCTGGTGCTTTTAAAGGGGGAGAAGCTGTACGCCGGAGCGTTCGGCTGTGCGGGTCTGGAAAAGAAGCTTCCCATGAAGGAGGATACCATTTTCCGCCTGTTTTCCCTGACCAAGCCCATCACATCCGCGGCGGTCATGCTCCTGGCGGAGCGGGGGCTTTTGGAGCTTTCCGATCCTGTAAGCAGATATCTGCCCCAGTTTGCCGGGATGCAGGTATGGAAGGGGCCGGGAAGACTGGAAAAGGCGTCCCGGGAGATCACCCTCTGGGATCTGATGAACATGCTTTCCGGAATTACCGGCCCCGGCGGCGTCACGGAGCCCGGCCTGGAAATGGAGGGCATCTACCGGGAGCTGATCGGAAGGAGGATGCGGGGGGAACGGGTGGATACGCAGGAATATCTGCGCAGGATCGCCGCGGTCCCGCTTCTGAACCAGCCGGGAGAGAAATGGATGTACGGCCTTTCCGCGGATGTGCTGGGCGGCGTGGCGGAGGTCGTCTCCGGCATGCGGTTCGGAGATTTTCTGCGAAGGGAGCTGTTTGACCCTCTTGACATGCCGGATACGGGCTTTTTCGTCCCGGCGGAAAAAAGAGAGCGCCTGGCGCAGATCTATCAGTGGGATGCGGAAGAAAAGAGACTTTCGCCCTATACCGGCTGCTACCTGGGAGAATACTACGGAGAGGACGTGGCCTTTGAATCCGGCGGGGCGGGCCTGGTTTCCACGGCGGAGGATTATTCTCATTTTGCCTGCATGATGCTGCAGAAGGGCAGCTTTAAGGGAAGGCGGATCCTGGGAAAACGGACGGTGGAATTCATGACGCAGAACCGCCTCACCCCGGCTCAGCTGATCGATTTTAACTGGGACGCCCTGAGGGGCTACGGCTATGGCTGCCTGATGCGGGTGCTGACGGACCAGACGGCGCTTCGCGCCAACGCCAGCCCGGGTGAATACGGCTGGGACGGCTGGACCGGAACCTATGTGAGCATGTCTCCGGCGGATGACCTTGCTGTCCTTTACTTCATCCAGCGGTGCGGAGCGGGAACCACGGAGGCGGTCAGGAAGATCCGGATGGCGTCCTATGGGATGGTGGAATGAGTGATGCGGGATCGTTTCTCATACAGTTTGTAAAAAAAGAAAAAAATCCGTAAATTTAGAAATTGCAGGCGACAGGCCGGCGGTGTATTTTAAAAATATGCCGCTGCCTTTTTTATTGCGGCAGGGAAAGCTCTGAGAGAAAAGGGAGGAAACAGGATGATTAAAGACGGAATCGACTTTCACAACGTGGAGGAAATGACGGAAACGGAAAAAGGCTGGCGGATGTCCCGGCTCCCGCTGTCAGTAACGGAACGGATGGAGGAGGGAGCTGCCTCTGTTGCCGCATACGGCACGGGCGTGGAGCTGCGTTTTAAGATCAGAGGAGATGCGGCGACGATAAGGCTGCGGGCGGAGGAAGCTGCGGAAGCGCAGACCGCTTATATTTACTACGGTTCCTTTCAGGGAGGCTGGGAGAATTCCAGCAGAACGATCCTGACGCGGGAAACGGCCCTGAGAGTGGAGAAACCGAAGAATCTGGCGTTCCTGAAAGAGGTCACGAAGGAAAGGGGGCTGGCCTTTAGCCCGGAGGTGGTGCGGGTGGTCCTGCCCTATGGAACCTGCTGTTATCTTGGCGTGGAGGGGGAAGTGGAAGCGCCGTCGCCGGAGGATTATCCGTCAAGGACCTATCTGGCATACGGCTCCTCCATCACCCATGGAAGCCTGGCGCTTGCCATGCCCTGCACCTATCCCTTCCGGATCGCGCAGAGATTCGGCTGTGATTATCTCAACCTCGGCTCGGCGGGAAGCGCGCGGGCGGAAAAGGCCCTTGCGGAATATCTCGTCAGCCGCCGGGACTGGGATTTCGCCTCCGTGGAGCTTGGCATCAACATGCTGGAGAAGTACAGCCGGGAGACTTTTGAAAAGCGTGTCAGAGAATTTCTGGCGGTGCTGGGGGCGGATGAGCGGCCTGTTTTTGTGACCAGCATCTTCGGCTGCTTCGGGAGCGATCCGCAGAAAGCGGCGGATTTCCGGAGCATTGTGAAAAAATATGCCGTTGGGAAGCGGATGGTGTTTACAGACGGGCTGGAGCTTCTGAACGACCCTGCGATGATCTCCCAGGACCTGACGCATCCTTCGCTGGAAGGGATACGTCAGATCGCGGAGCGGTGGTATGGGGTTATGAG
>CALWGL010000036.1 GCA_944380025.1 uncultured Lachnospiraceae bacterium | reverse complement strand
GAACGCTCGGAAGGGCTGAGCACCAGGGTCAACCGGACCCATTCGGCGGGTCACTCCTGGCACGGCACCGGGGACATCTTCGCCTCCATCATCGCCGCGGACGCGGTGAACGGCGTTCCCTTCGGCCGGTCTGTGGAAAAAGCCGCCGCCTTCGTCCGCGTCTGCATCAGCGAATCCATCCGGCTCGGCATCCCGGAACAGGAGGGCGTGTGCTTTGAAAACTTTCTCGGCCTGCTGACCGGAGAAAACGCCTGCGGCGCGCTCCCTGCCTCCCCCTCCTGCGGGGAAGATCAAAACTGATGAAAAGGAAAAACAGACATGAACAAAAAAGAGATCCTGGAGATCAGAAAACAGTATACCCATGAAAAATGCTCCATCTCCCGCATCTGCGGCTGCTATGTGGACGGAGAAAAAAATATCAAAACCACGCTGAAGGAAGCCTTCCTTTCCCTTCCCGAGGAGGAAACCTTCAAGTACTTCAATATTTTCAAGCAGACTCTTTCCGGAACCCTGGGAAAGAACCTGCTGAACCTGGAATTTCCCCTGGACGCGGAAAATCCGGGCGGTCCGCAGGAGTTTCTGCTGAAGCTCCGGGACAGCCGCCTGCAGGACGATGCGCTGCTGGAGGAATTTTACAATAAGATCATTGAAAACTATTATTTTCCGGAAAACTATTACATCATCCTGATCCATGTAGCCTACGACATTCCCGGAAAATCCACGGACGGCTCCGAAATGTTCGACGCCTCCGACGAGGTCTATGAGTACCTGCTGTGCAGCCTCTGTCCCGTCAAGCTGTCAAAGCCCGGCCTCTTCTACAACACGGAGCATAACCAGATCGAGAACCGCATCCGGGACTGGGTGGTGGAGCCGCCGGTAAAGGGCTTCCTCTTTCCCTCCTTCAACGACAGGAGCAGTGATATCCACGGCATGCTCTATTTTTCCAAACAGGCCGAGGAGCTGCAGCCGGATTTCATGCAGAGCATGTTCGGCTGTCCCCTTCCCCTCACCGCGAAGAGCCAGAAGGAATCCTTCAACACCCTGATCGCCGACACCCTGGGGGAGGACGCGGACTATGAAATGGTCCGGAACATCCATGAGCAGCTCACGGAGCTGGTGGAGGAAACCAAAGACTCCCCCGATCCTCTGGTGCTCACCCGCCCGGACGTGAAACGGCTCTTTGAACTGAGCGGCGTGCCGGAGGAAAAGCTGGAAACCTTCGACGAAGCCTACGACGCGGCCGCCGGAGAGGATACCGCCCTTCTCGCGTCCAACATCGCGGGAGGCCGCAGCTTCAGCATCGAAACGCCGGACATCGTCATCAAGGTGAACCCGGAGCGCACCGATCTGATCGAGACCCGGATCATCGACGGAAAGGAATGCCTTGTCATCACCGTAAACGACCGCATCGAGGTGAACGGGGTAAACGTGCGCACCATGGCGCTGCCGCGGCAGGAGGATGAATACGGAGACACGCATGCAGAATAAGATAACCGTACTGATCATTGAAGATGAAAAAAATATCTGCGACTTCATCGCAACCACCCTGAAGGCCCAGGGCTACCGGACGATCACCACGGGACTCGGCCGGGAGGGCGTCTCCCTCACCGCCTCCCAGTGCCCGGAGATCATCCTGCTGGATCTGGGCCTTCCCGACCTGGACGGGATGGATGTGATCCGCCAGATCCGCGCCTACAGCGCCATTCCCATCGTCGTCATTTCCGCCCGCACCCAGGAAAGGGAGAAGGTCACCGCTCTGGATCTGGGCGCGGACGACTATATCACCAAACCCTTCGGCTCCCCGGAGCTGATGGCCCGCATCCGCACCGCCCTGCGCCACGGCGCACAGATGGCCGCCGGCTCCAGCGCTTCCCGCGCCTATCATGCGGGCGGCCTGCGCATCGATTTCGAAAAACGCCTGATCACCGTGGACGAGGTTCCCGTGCATCTGACCCAGGTGGAATTCAAGATCGTCTCCTTTCTCGCCGTCAACTCCGGCCGTGTGATGACCTACGACGCCATCATCTCCCATGTCTGGGGCCCCTACGCGGACGACAACAACCGCATCCTGCGCGTCAACATGGCGAACATCCGCCGGAAGCTGGAAAAAAATCCGGCAGAGCCCCGCTTCATCCTCACCGAGATCGGCGTGGGCTACCGGATGGCCGAGGACGAAGGGGAGTGACAGGAACAGAAGGACGGCTCCTCCCGGGCGGCTCTCAGAACAGTTCTCTCCGGGCGACTTTCTCCGGGCGGCTTGCTCCGGGCGGCTTGCTCCGGGCGCGGAAGGCGGCCGCGCTTTCCGCGATAAAGATGCAGGCAGAACCTGTAAAATATGAAAATGGCTTTTTTCCGCTTTCAGATCCTGAAAAAGCAGCGTCTTATACGGACAAAAATCTCCTGTGACGGTTATAATGAGGTTTTCCGGATCCTTAACCGTACAAAAAGTCCTGAGTGACGGTTAAAAAAACGATTTTCCTATCCTTAACCGTACTATTTCGCTATCAGCGCATCATCAGTACGGATAAATATCTGATTTTCTCATCTGTAACCGTACTTTCTGGCTATCCGGTACGGTTAAAAACAGATTTTTTGATCTTTTAACCGTATCACACCATAAAAAGTACGGTTCAGAATAGCATTTTCTGGAATTGGATCCGTAAAAAATGAATTTTTGTACGGTTGAAAATCCTTTTTTTCGTTCTTCAACCGTACATGGACGGAAAAGTTCCGTGGAAGCCCCGGAGAAAGAGTTCCGCGGAAGCATCCGACCCATCGCAAAGCGATTGGAATGGCCGGATGCCGTTACTGTTCTGCCGAAGGCTGAACAGTAACTATCCGCCAAAGGTCCGCCAAAGCTTCCCGGAAAAAGTATGGACATCCCTCCGGTTCCATGCTAGAATAAAGCTCTAAAACCCGGAATCAAAAACGGGAGTGGACTTTTCTGGACAGGATCTCCATTTTTCGCCACACAGTCTCATAAGAAGGGGCTGTGTTTTTTTGTGCTTCAGATCCGGCCCGAAACAGAAATCAGACAGAAAGGATGGAAAGAAATGGAACAGACTTATATGAAGGAGCAGCCGGTCCTCGGGCTGATGCTTCGGATGTCACTTCCCATGGTGCTCTCCATGATGGTCAATTCGCTGTACAACATCGTGGACAGCTTTTTCGTGGCGCAGATCAGCGAGGACGCCATGACCGCGCTTTCGCTGGTGTACCCGGTGCAGAACCTGGTCAACGCGGTCACCATCGGCTTCGGCATCGGCATCAACGCGGTGATCGCCTTCTATCTGGGCGCGCAGGAGCAGCAAAAAGCGGATGCCGCCGCGGCGCAGGGACTGGTGCTCAACGTGCTGCACGGAGTCGTCCTGACCGTGGGCTGCATCCTGGTCATGCCCGGATTTCTGCGGCTTTTTACCCCGGATGAGGCCGTGATCTCCATGGGGCTTGCCTATTCCAATATCGTGTTCGGCTTCTCCGTCATCATCGCCCTTGGGCTTGCCTTTGAAAAGATCTTCCAGGCAGTGGGAAAAATGGCCGTGTCCATGACGGCCATGCTGGCGGGCTGCATCTGCAACATCATCCTGGATCCCGTGCTGATCTTCGGCATCGGGCCCTTTCCGGAAATGGGGATCCGCGGCGCGGCCCTGGCTACCGGTCTGGGACAGGTGCTGACCCTGGCCGTCTATCTGGTTTACTATTTCCGCGGGGACCTTCTTCCCGTGCGCATCTCCCTGAAAGGATTTTCGTTTCAAAAGGAAATGTGCCTCCGGCTGTACGGCATCGGCATTCCCGCGGTCCTGAACCTGGCGCTCCCCTCCCTGCTGATCTCTTCGCTGAACGCCATCCTGGCCGGATATTCCCAGGCCTATGTGCTGGTGCTCGGCGTCTATTATAAGCTGCAGACCTTCCTCTACCTGCCCGCCAACGGCATCGTGCAGGGCATGCGTCCGCTGATCGGCTACAACTACGGGGCGGGCGAGCACAAAAGGGTGCGTTCCATCTACCGGACCACGCTCGCCCTCGCGGCGGTCATCATGTTTGCAGGGACCGTGCTCTGTCTGGTCATCCCGGGCCCGCTGATGGGGCTGTTCACCGCAAATGCCTCCACGGTTCAGACCGGCGCGCTGGCCCTGCGGATCATCTGCATCGGTTTTCTGCCCTCCGCCGTCTCCGTGGCCTCTTCCGGCGCGCTGGAAGGACTGGGCAAGGGCGTGCCCTCCCTGCTGATCTCTCTGTGCCGTTATCTGATCCTCATCATCCCCATCGCCTTCGGCCTCAGCCTGTTCCTTGGCGCGGTGGGCGTATGGCACGCGTTCTGGATCACGGAGCTGATCACTGCGGCGGTTTCCCTGGTGATCTACCGGTTCAGCGTAAAACCGGGCTGCTGATCTTCTGTACCGGCACGGAGCCGGACTGCTGGCAGCCCGGCTCAGCCCAGGACCGGGCTGCTGATCACCCGGTAGGAGCCGCCCGGCTCCTTCACCACCCGGAAGATCAGGGGATTCTTCTTCCCCCATTCCGGGTCGGCGGCCGTCCGCTCCTTCCACCTGTGATACAGCTCCACAAAAGCGTCATGGATCTCGCTCTCCGCCTCCCTGCGGACCTGCACCGCCTCTTCCATGGTGGAAAAAGTCCCCAGGTAAAAACGCTCTCCCTTAAAGCCGATGGTCACCCGGTAGCGGCCGTTTTTCATCAGATAGACGCCGCGGAAACCGCTGGTATTGTCCTTCCGGCTTTTTCTTTTCTCCAGCCATTCCACGCAGGTGCCGTCGATCCGGTGCAGCTGCTGCGATACCTTCCTCTGGTTCTCCCGCTTCAGGCAGCCGCAGCTTAGGTTGTTGCCGAATACCAGCCCGTCCTCCGTGGCTTCTGCCTCTCCCCCGCAGTCACAGCGGCAGTGCCAGTAAACAGAACCCTTGTGGTCCCGGCGCTCGGTGGGATATTCCGCCACCAGACGGCCAAAACGCCTGCCGGTCAGATCCGTCACGCTGCGGCCGCCGCTTTTTTTCTTCTTTTCAGTCATTTCTCTGCTGTTCATCCTTTATCAGCCTTTTCTCCGGATACAGACAGCCGCCGCAAAAGAGGGAGCCTGTCACCCTCCCCTCCTGCGGCGGCTGCATCTGTTTCTCCGCGCTGCCTTAAGCTTCTTTCTTTTTCTTTCCCAGAAAGATGAGGATCACCAGCGCGGCCGCTCCCAGCAGCGCTCCCGCTGCCCAAAGCATCACGTTGGCCTCATCTCCCGTCTGCGGACCCATTCCCGTCTGGGACGCGGGCGGCAGGATCACCTGCGCCGGCGGCGTCACACTGACCGCCGCAGCGGGCTGCACCACGGGCGTATCGTCCTCATGGGAACCGCCGCCTCCGCCGTCATCGGAAGATCCGGGATCGGCAGGGCGGGAGTAGGTGTTCTGGAAGATGAACTCCCTCACCTTGTTCTCCTTATCCTCGTTCCGGTATCCCCAGATCTCGGCGTTCAGTCCTCCGGTGTCAAAATTGTTGGTGACACGAACCGTCACATGATAGACCGCAGTATCATAGGAAAAATGATCCTTCGGCTGCGCTTCCTGATGGATCGTGTAGCTGTAATCGCCGGGCGCGGTGTAACGGATCTGGAAATTCACCGTTCCTCCGTCTGCGATCGACTCACTGACCACCCACTTCGTTCCGTCCTCTGACTTTACGGCGCCTGCCGGCATAGGCGTTCCCGGTGTCTCTTCTCCGTCTTTAGCCTCTGTGGACAGGACTACGGTATATTCATTTCCCTCCGGAATCCCGCTGCCGTTTACCTGGACTGTCACGGGTATGGTCATGTCACACTCGTAGGCCGCCGGCTTTGTCGGTTCTTCTTCCGGAGCGGGCTGCTCCGGCGCTGCCTGTATCTGCGCAGGCGCTGCCAGCGTTACGCCAAGCACCGCAAGGAGCAGCAGCTTTCTGACCTGCTGCAGCTTTTCTTTCATGCTCTTATGCACCTCCTTCTTGTGCCTTTACCGGATTCAGACGGCCATAGATCACCACGCGGCCGTTTGTCTCCGCCTCGGCACAGGTTGACAGACCAATGATCTGATCCTCCGGCTCTGCTCCGATCTCCCGATAGCACACCGCGTTTTCACGGATATACTCCAGAAGGCTTTCCGCATTTCCTTCCTCCTGGGCCGTCGGATTGAATACCATGCTGTCATAGGCATCCACTTCCAGGCAGGCAAACAGTTCGATGTTCCATGTGCCGCCCGGCGCATACAGAGTACCCGTTGTATGCGCATTGAAAAAATCTTCTCTGACAAATTCCACGATATCCCCGAACATCCCGCCGTTTTCCATATGATGTCCGTACAGCAGGCTGTAGCTGTCCGAAAAATCCGGACTGTTGGAGCTGTCCAGAAAAATGGAGCCGGACAGGGAAAACTCTCCGTATACATCCTTATTGATGTAATCCATGTTCGTTTCGCCCTGTACCACGGGATGATCGATGTGGGTATCGTCGATGGTCACCCACCCGCGCACGTCCCCATTGATGGCCTGCAGCTCGGAGAGTGTGGGATTATCCGCCTCCTCCGCCGAAGCAGGCTTGAATTTCATGAGATCGCCGGAAACAAACGCGCCCCGGTAGATCATAGCGGTATCCCAGAGGGAGTAGCCGCCATAGAGGAACAGGAGGACGATCAGAAGCACCGCGATCCCGTTCAGTATTCTGTTTCCGAATCTGGCGCATCTGGCCGCTGTTTCCATGGGTGGGTATCCTTTCCTGCCTGCGGAAAGAACGCTTCCGCGCATCCTTTCCGCAGAATATCGTTTCGCTTACCGATCTCAGAAGTTATTGTTTCTCCTGCGAAGGAATACGAATGCAAGCACGCCTGCAAGAGCTACCATTACAATGTAGGGAGCGATATTCAGGATCACGCCGGTAGGGGTGGTTACCTGTCTGTGGTTCGTAAAGATAATATTGGTATCTTCTGCTATTGATACGTCCTTCGCTTCATTACTGTCTACCGACTCCTTCGGACCAATCTGATAAGAGGTTTCGTATCCGTCTGTACTATAATCATCTTCTGTTACTGTGACTTTATCTGACTCTGTCAGTCCATATACAATTGCGTCTTCACCATTCTTGAGATTAATTTCATAAGAATCCCCACTCATTAACATGTGAGCATCATTTCCGCACACAATATAATATGCCTCACCCTCAGTACCATTCACTGTGATTGTAAACTTGAAATCCTGACCTTTATTTCCCTGATTACCAGTGACCTTCTTGATAATCGTCAAATCATGCGGTCCGGTTGTGTCTTCATTATCTTTGGTATAATCGTTTATAAAAATACCATCGTCCTTGCCGTCATCGCTCGCTGTATCTGTAAAGGTATAAGCGAATACTTCCCCATCGCTAATGACATAAACATCAAAATTCTTTTCGTCCTTACTGTACGTAATACCTTCATAACTTCCCGATACTTCCTTTACAACATAACGATAGATACCAGGTCCTTCCTTCTTAAAAATATCATTATTCAGGGAAATCTGTGTCACACCTTCCACAGAAGATTTACCTATATCTTCTGCCTTTGGAGAAAAAGCAATGCTATTCACTCCCTCCGCAAAATAGGCACCGCCCTCAGGGCCTGCATAAATGGCATCATTGTCCTCTGATGCTGCCACAGCAGTTCCAGGCTCTATCGTAAACTGAAATGTTGTGTTCGGCGCATAATGCTTCTCTTCTTTGGTAACCTGTTTGGTAATCGTCACATCTGTGGGGTAATTCGGCCCCTCTGTGTTTCCTTCCGCAAACGCCGTCATCCCAAACATGGAGACCATCATTGTTCCTGCCATTAAGGCTGCCGCGAAGCGGCGGAAATGTTTGTTGTTTTTCAGACTCATAACATTCTTCCTCTCTTTTCTAATGATTTTCTATTATCCGGCACATATTCTGGGCCGGATCTATCACAGCGTTTTCTCCTGGAACCGCCAAAACAGTCTGCCGTTCTCCCGACGCTGTAATATTCCAGTGATTCCTGTCTGCTACAGGCCAGACCTACGGATTACGGTGATCACCTTTCCCTTTACCTCCGACAGCTTCACCGGGCCAAAATAGCGGCTATCCTTTGCTCCTTGCCGGTAATCGCACAGAACAAACAGCTCGTCCTCCGCAAGGCTCACGGGATAGAGCACATCGCTGTCATACCGAGGCGTGGAATAATAAATATCGCTCTCCGCCACATAGCTTCCATTGATGACCACCTGGGCGTCCTCTGTAATCTCCACGGTATCTCCGCCTTTTCCGATAATCCGTCCGGTATACGGCGTTCCGTTCTTTTTAAAAACGATTACATCCTGCGCGCGCCAGTTATCCGCCAGCCGATAGTACAGCATCAGGTCTCCTGCGCTGATACGGGGTATCATATCATCGTTTTTCATCGGCATGATTCCAAAAACGAGCCCAAACAGGATCCAGAGCAGGGCTGCCAGAAAGGTAAGCCTAGTCAAAAAGGAAATCACTTCCTCCTGTCCTGCCAGACTACGCCTTCTGGCAAGAATGACCTCTTCCGGCGTCAGCACGGACTGCACGGCCTTCGGCGGGCTTTTCCTTTTGCTCCGCCTACGGTTTTTCTTTTTATGTTTCATCCCCGCCCTCCTCCGCTTCTCTGAGCTGGCCTTCCAGCCGATCAATGATATCGTCCCGCTCATCGATCAATGCTCCGAGGCGTTCTTCCTGTGCCTCGTAGGCGGCGCGGTATTCCTTCTGAAGCATATCCAGCTTCTGCCAGACATCCGCTTCGTCCACGCCGCCGATCAGCTTTTTCCGGAACCGGAGTTTTTGAAACAGTTCAGCGATATCCTCCATATTCTTTGCAGACATCGTTCACCTCTGCGGTTCAGGCAGAACGCTTCCTGCGTCCGATAAAACCGAACCACAGGCTTCCGGCAGCGGCCGTCAGGAGCATGGCAGCAAACGGAGCTGTGTTTCCGTTCAGGCCGGTGGGAGGGGCGATGTTCTTTGTGTTGGTAAATGTCACTGAAAGATCCGATGTAAGGTCACCCGACAGACTGGAATCTCCTGTTGTTTCACTTCCGTTCCCATCTATATACTTAATATCCACAACATATCCGCTATACTCTTCCAGCACTTCCGATATTGTGTAATGATATCCGTAAGGAATTCTGATTTGGATTCCTTCTGTATCTTTCAGCGTGAATGAATAACTCCCATCCAATCCGACAGTAAGGTCTTCCCAGTCAGTTCCTTTATCCCGCTTTACAAAGATTTTTTCCTGATAAGCTTCTCCCGCACTCTTTTCCAGTTTTAATTTGAAAGAAAAGTCCTCATCGCTGTCTCCCATATTTCCTTTCACCACTTTGGTAACCGTCAGAATCTGTTCCGATGGCTTATAAACATTTGTAAATTGGACTTTTGCTGTCTCTCCTTCTTGAACTGTTATGGTCTGAGCTTCTGTACAGGACTGATCTTCATCCAAAGTGAGATTAAATTCTGCCAGGATATCTGCATTTTCTTCGCTGACCTGATAGCTTCCCGGTGCCAGCCCCTCAGCCTTCCATGTATAGGTCAATTCTGTTTCACCTGACTGTTGTTCAAAATCTTTTAAAAGAATTGAACTACTCTCTGTATTGCTCAGGCCCCAGATAAACCTCAGATTTTCTATCAGATACGGCAGAGCCTCACTGTCTGCTTCCAGCCCTCTGATCGTTTTTTCTATGACCAAAGTCCCCAGCTTAAGCGGGATTACCGGCATAGGATATTCTTTACTGTGTTCCTTTCCATTGTAGGTATAAGTCAGGGTTGCTTTCGTATTGTAAACTCCCTGCTTTCCGGAGGAAATATAGTTTCCTTCCTGCACTCCAGGCGCATCCGTATTGGAATCTCCTGTATTCGGATAGGTATTGCCGTTTTGCCGGTATGCCTCATACGCCTCTTGCGTTGGCTCGATATTTACCGTAACCTGATAAGTCCATCCGTCCTCCAGTTCATAATTTTCCGGGAAATTCAATCTTATCTGTTTTCCGTTCCGAGAAACGGTAATTGTAGTGCCGTCTGAAAGTGTTATGGAATTCGTCCCTTTATTTACCACATTTCCATTTTCATTCAGTACCGTTATTGTAAGCTCAGAACCAGCTACAATATCCACATTACTGCTCAACGTATCCTCAATGGAAACGCCAGAGAACTTATACTCCGTAATCTGCTCCCGAATATCCTCAAACGCTTCCGTCAGGCTGCTCGCATCTGTCCCTTCATAAAAGCCTTTTGTTCCCACAGAAGCAGCATTGTCAGCGAGGTATTTCAGTTTCCCATAGTTTGAGGCAGGGCCTACTCCAATCGTGTAAAAATAATGCGCCTGCATGTCCCTGATTTCATTGTAGGCCGCATTGGAACATGCTCCAGGATTCGAGGTGGGATACCCCAAGATGCTGCCGTCCGCATCTACATCTCCTGCCCCCTTGAGTGTCCCATATTGATTATAATAATAGGTAGGCTCGCCGTCTGATACGAATATGACAACCTTTATCGAATCAGACCGGGAATTTCTCAGCAGATCCTTTGTTTCCAGGATTCCTCCGTGCCAGTTCGTTCCTCCGTCAGAACTTCCAGGAAGACTTCTTCTGATTTCCTGTGCTGATGAAGTCCATCCCTGCTCTACATCTTCTCCTGTAGCAAAAGTTACAAGAGCAAACCGCGTATCAATTTCCCCATTTCCGGCCAGTTCGTTTACAAGCGATGTAATGGCATTGTTTGCCGCTGTCCTTCGCTCACCGCTTCTTCCGCTCTCATCATTCATGTCATAAGCCATACTTCCAGAAGTATCCAGAACAAAGATGACATCCATCTGCGGAGTTACACTTGTGGTATCCATATCACCCTTCACAGTAAGCGTCAGGTCATAGGTTCCGTCCTCCCGTGCGGCCACATATTTTTTATATTCCGGAGTGCTATCTGCCGGTTCCGGTTTTCCGCTCCCGCCTCCGGTTTTCTGATAAACCAGATAAATGTCCGCCGTTTGTGTTTGCCGCTCGGATTTCATCTCAGCAATGAGAGAACCCTTGGAGGCATCCTGTGAATTGTAAAACCTTAAGATTCTGGTTGTACCATAGTGGCTACCAGACTGGCTTGCCACCATCTGAACCACTTTTTGAGCGTTGCTAAATCCACTTTGAGAAAATCGTGCTTCCAGATATTCATATTCGAAGATCGGAGACGCATAATCTTCAAACTCAAAAGTCTCATCCTCCCAATTACTTACGTTTTCAATTTGAATGTCCTGTCGCCAGCCGTCTTCAATTTCATTTCCATTCTCATCTACATAGTGCACAGTCACATTAAAATATGTAGTTTCCCAAAGCAAACCCTCCTCCGACCACGTAATCGTAAACGTCGAAAAACTCTCCACCGCAAACGCAGCCTTCACCTTATCGGAATTCACGCTCACGCTTCCCTCCGCAGCTGTCGCCACGGTTTCCACGTTCGTGCTGTCGCCGCTCTCGTCCAGATGCTGAACCTCCAGGCTGTCCGTGTCCGCTTCCTCCGGCAGGAAAGAGGCGTCTACCTCAAAGCGCACCTCCACGCTTCCCTCTTCCGGCTCGATCTTGTTTCCATCCGGCCCCTCAAAGCTGATATCCAGCGCGAAGAAGCCGTCGTATTCCACACCGTTCTCATCCAGCTTCGCTCCGGCTTCCTCCTTCGCGCTGCCGTCCAGACGGCTTACCAGCATCTTCGTTCCTTCCGGGAAAGTACCTTCCTTTGCATAAGCCCATACGTGGATCCCCTCCGGCTGGCTTTCCGGAGTGTATTCCATGGTTTCCGCTCCGTCGCCCTCTTCTTCCGTCAGCGTCTCCGTTTCCGTCTCAGTGGTTTCCTCTTCCGTTTCCGTCTCGGTCTCTGTGGTTTCTTCCTCCGAGATTTCCTCCGTCTGCGTTACGCTCTCCGTTTCAGAAGCGCTTTCGGTCGTGCTCTCCGATTCGGATGCACTCTCCGTCGTGCTCTCCGATTCGGATGTGCTCTCCGACCCGGACGATGATTCCGTTGCCCCCGTTTCAGAGGAGCCCGTCATGCCGCTCTCCGAAGAGGACGGCTCCACAGACGAACTGCTTTCCGGAACGCTTGCTGTCTGCCCGTTCTGTTCCGAAGAAACATTCCCGTTATTTGTGTTCTCCGTTCCGGTATTTCCGGTCTGCACCTCTTCCTCCAGCGGCTGCTCCGGCTGGCCGGAACTTCCGGATCCGCCCTGCAGATCCGTATTCTGTACCGCGGACTGTGACTGCGTTTCCACCGCAGTTTCCTGTGCAGAGGTTTCCGCCAGCACCGTCAGCTTCCCGCTTCCAGCCGCTGACATCACCAGAGCAAACGCCAATAGGAACGCCATGATCTTTTTTACTCTTCTCCGCATCTTCCCTACTCCATTCCTCTCTGTTATCGTTTCCGTCCGTTCTCTGCACAGACCGGAACCGCATAAGGTTTATTATGCGGCGTCCCTTCCGCCCTGCGGAGGCAAAAAACGGCCCTGCGGAGGTATTCCCTTTCCGCATGGTCATTTCAGGGTGCTGCCGACCTGAAAGAAACCGAAAAAAAGCCCATCACAAAAAAGACCACGGAGGATTTTGGCTCTATGGTCCTGTTGTCATGCGCCGCTTTTTTCCCTCTCAGCCTGTTTTCGTGCCTGTTACGGTTTGACGGTAATTTCTTTCTTATCTTCGATTGACTTTTTTTCCAATAAAGGTATAATAGGCTTCAAGTTCAGCGATATGTACTTTTCGGTTACCGCATAATAAACCTTATGCGGTTTTTTTGTATTCCCAGAGGAGCCCAAGCTGTCCGATCTGCTCCGCCTGTTCCCTTCCGCTGGTCATCGTATAGATCCTCGTGGTGTTGACGCTGGCATGGCCCAGCAGGTCCGCGAGATGTACGATATCTTTCTCTGTCTGGTAATAGGTATATGCGAACAGATGTCTCAGATTGTGGGGGAAGATCCTTCCCCTCTCCACCCCGGCCGCCTCTGCCAGGTTCTTCATCTCATGCAGCACGTTGCTGCGGTCCACCGGGCGTCCGCTCTTCGTCACGAAAATGCTCCCCTCCGTGATCCCGGCCTTCTCCGCGTATACCTGCAGCCTCCGGCACAGCTCCTCCGGCAGCAGCACCGTCCGCGTCTTCCCCTTCAGCCGCACGGACGCGCTCCCTCTTTTCACCGCTTCCACGGTGATGAAGGGCAGTTCGCTGATCCGGATTCCGGTGGAACACAGGGTCTGCATCACCAGGCTCAGCCGCCTGTTTCCTTTTTTCTCCGCCGCTTCCACCAGCCGGAAATATTCCTCCTGGGACAGCTCCCTCTCCTGCCTGCGGAAGGATTCTCTCTGGATCCGCACCAGCTTCACCGTGCAGTCATACCAGCCCTGCTCCTTGAAAAAAATGGTTCAGGGCGGCCAGCATGGAGTTCACGCTCATGGCCTTGTATTTCTCCAGCAGCCGTTCCTTGTAGCGGATCACACACGCTTTGCTGATCCTGCCGTCCTCCCCCAGCTGCCGGAGAAAGGCTCTCACGTCCCGGAGGTATTTCTCCACGGTCCTCCTGCTCCTCTCTTCCTCCTCCAGCATCTGCCTGAACTGCTCCAGCTGTCTCTCTTCCATGAAATACTCTGTCATCTCCTCTTCTCCTTTCCGTACTTCTGTTATTGGGATACCCTGCCGCGCCGTTTTTATACGCGCTCCAAAAAAAACTCTGCCGGGCCTTTCCCGGCGGCGCTGTCTCAAGTATACAATATTTCCGCCCGGAAAACGGGAGATTTTTCCAGAAAAGAATCCTGAATTCCGTTGCCCTTTCCTCTTTCATAGGCTATCATAAAAGAGAAAAACGCAAGAAAGGGGTTTCCTCACTATGAAACTGAATACCAGACGGACCATCCTGGTCGGCCTTGCCTTTCTGTCCATCAGCGCCTTCTGGCAGCTGTATGACAGCCTGATCCCTCTGATCCTGAAAAACACCTTTCAGGTCAGCGACACCATTTCCGGCGGCATCATGGCCATCGACAACGTGCTCGCCGTCTTCATGCTGCCCGTCTTCGGCAGCCTTTCCGACCGGGTGCATACCCGGATCGGCCGGCGCATGCCCTTCATCCTGTGCGGGACGGCGGCCGCCGTCATCGCCATGCTGTTCCTTCCCTTTGCGGACAACATCGGCTCCCTCGCCCTGTTCGTGGCAGCCCTGCTCGTAACCCTCGTGGCTATGGGAAGCTACCGCTCCCCGGCGGTCTCCCTGATGCCGGACGTGACGCCGAAGCCCCTGCGCTCCAAAGCCAACGCCATCATTAACCTGATGGGCGCCGTGGGCGGGGTCATTTCCCTGCTCCTGATCTCCGTCCTCGTTCCCAAGACGGGAAAGCCGGACTATTTCCCAATCTTCCTCATCGTCGCGGCGGTCATGGTGGTTTCCGTCCTTCTTTTATTATGGAAGATCCGGGAAAATCCCCTGCGCACGGAACGGGAACAAATCGACGCCGGACTGGCAGAGACGGAAGCGGGCGGGGCCGCGGCCCGTCCGGAAAAAGCAGAGCAGGATCCCGTCCCGGAGGCAAAGACCGCGCTGGATCCCGCCGTCCGGAAGAGTCTGATCCTCATCCTGATCTCCGTGGCCTGCTGGTTCATGGGCTACAACGCGGTGACCACGGCCTTTTCCCGGTATGCCCAGATCTACTGGGGCATCCAGGGCGGCGGCTTCGCCAACTGTCTGCTGATCGCCACCGCGGCCGCCATCCTCTCCTATATCCCCGTGGGATCCATCGCCTCCCGGATCGGAAGGAAGAAGACCATCCTGGGCGGCGTGGCCCTGCTTGCTTCCATGTTCGCCCTGGGAGCCACGGTGAAGGAATACCATGTATGGATCAACGTCCTCTTCGCCCTCGTCGGTGTCGCCTGGGCCGCCATCAACGTGAATTCCTACCCCATGGTGGTGGAAATGAGCAAAGGCGGGGACATCGGAAAATTCACCGGTTTTTACTACACCTTCTCCATGGCGGCGCAGATCGTCACACCGATCCTGTCCGGCTTCCTGCTGGAGCATGTGGGCTACTTCATCCTGTTCCCCTATGCCGCGCTGTTCGTGGTCACCGCCTTCTTCACCATGCTCTTCGTCCGGCACGGGGACAGCAGGCCGCTCCCGAAAAAGAGCCGCCTGGAAGCCTTCGACGTGGACGACTGAGCCTGAACCGGATCTGCCGCTTCTATATAAATATAGGAAAAAACAATCGAAAATCGCCTGCGCGGCGTGTCGCGTAAGCGACGCCATTCCGCCGCAGTGCGGTCCATCGGAAAGGAGCCTCCGCAGAAGCGGAGGCTCCGGATTGGAGACTGTATGAATCAAAAGAACGAAAGAAAGATCACCCCGAAACAGATCGCAGCCATCGTCTGCATCGTGCTTCTGGTCGGAATGTACGTGGCCACCCTGATCGTGGCGCTTCTGGATTTTCCCGGCGCGGACCGGCTGTTCCAGGCCTGCCTGGTGGCGACCATCGGCCTCCCGATCCTGCTGTGGATCTACATCTGGCTCTATCAGCAGGTAAAAAAGAGAAAAGAAGAGCAGGAAGGCTCTTAATCCACGCCCAGCTCCCGCAGCCTTTCCTTCGCCTCCTCCATCCCCCTGAAGAGGATGGTGTGGATGCCGAATTTCTCCGCCGCGTCCAGATTTTTCTGCGTGTCGTCCAGAAATACGCATTCCTCCGGCTTCAGATCATACCGGCTGATCAGCAGCCGGTAGATCGCCGGGTCGGGCTTGATCACCCCGTCCCGGTAGGAAAGGATGCCGCCGTCCACATATTCCAGGAAGTCCAGGGCGTCCGGATTGTCCCTCGCCACCTTGTCGGAAAAATTGGAAAGCACCAGCACCTGATAGCCTGCCGCCTTCAGCTCCCTGATCCAGGGGATGGCATAGTCCGCCCGGGTCAGGATCCCGTGCATATTTTCAAAGATCTGCCGGATCTCCTTTTCCACGGACGGATCGTTTCTGATAAAGCCCGCCAGCATTTCCTCATCGCTCAGCTGTCCCCTGTCGAATTCATTCCAGAACACATTGTCCATGGTGGCCTTCGCCACTTTTTCCTCCGTCTCCGGATCAAAGCCGAAGCTTCTCAGGAAATCCTTCCAGCCGAACACGGTCAGCACGTTTCCGATGTCAAAAATAATCGTATGAATCATTTTCCTTCCTTTCCGGCAGATCCTTCGTCCGGATCAGCTCCAGCATCCGTTTTGCCGCGGCGGAGGGCTGCTCCCCGTCCGCCGTCACCACGCAGAAATGCCGCCTTGGGATCATCTGGTTGAAGCGGAGCTCAAAAAGCGTCCCGTCCGCCAGCTCTCTGGCGGCAAAATCCCGCACCACGCAGCCCACGCCCAGGGAACGCAGGGTGAACTGGACGATCATATCGCTGGTGGCAAGCTCAAATTCCGGCGCTACCTCCACCCGGTTTCCCGCAAGGAAGCGGTCCATGCAGCTTCTGGTGCTGGTGTTTTTCTCCAGCAGGATCAGCGGCAGATGCTCCAGCTCCTTCAGATCCAGCGTCCGGTTCTTATACTGAATGAAACGCCGTCCTGCCACGAAGATGTCCTCGATCTCCTTTACCTGCTCGCACTGCAGTCCCTCCGCTTCAAAGGGCGTGCTCACCACGCCGAAATCGATCCTCCCGCTCCGCAGGGAGACCAGCGTTTCCGGTGTCGGCGCGTTGCTCACCACGATCCGGATGCCGGGGCAGAGCTCGTGAAAACGCTCCAGATAGGGCAGAAGGAAAAAACGGAGCGTCATGTCAGACGCCCCGATGTGAATTTCCCCCAGCTCCAGATTCATCATCTGCTTCAGTTTTCGCTCTCCCAGCTCGATCTGCTCATAGCCCTTTTCCACGTAGCTGTACAGAAGCTCTCCCTCCCGGGTGAGCTTCACGCCTCTGGCGCTTCTCATGAACAGCTTCGCTCCCACCGCCCTTTCCAGAAGCCGGACGGACTGGCTCACCGCAGGCTGGCTGACGGCGAGCTCCTTCGCCGCCAGGGTGAGGGAGCCGCAGCGGGCCACATGGCAGAAGACCCTGTAATATTCCAGATTCTGAACCATACCTACCTCCATGTCAGGCATATTTCCGGGGCGTACGGTCTCATTTTTTCAAAGGGCTCTCCCGGTAAATGATATCGTCTCTGCCGGGGCCGTTGCTGATCATGGTGATGGGATAGCCGATGTGCTGCTCCACGAACTCCACGTATTTCCGGCAGTTCTCCGGAAGCTCCTCATACTTTCTGATGCCGCGGATGTCACATTTCCAGCCGGGCAGTCTGGTGAGCACCGGCTTCGCCTTTTCCAGCTTCCAGGTGACCGGGAACTGATCCGTCACCTCTCCGTCCACCTCATAGCCCACGCAGACCGGGATCTCATCCAGATATCCCAGCACATCCAGGACCGTGAAGGCCACATCCGTGGTCCCCTGCAGACGGCAGCCGTATCTGGACGCCACACAGTCGAACCAGCCCATCCGGCGCGGCCGTCCCGTGGTCGCTCCGTACTCTCCGCCGTCTCCGCCGCGGCGTCTCAGCTCATCCGCTTCCTCTCCGAAGATCTCGGACACGAAAGCGCCCGCGCCCACCGCGGAGGAATAGGCCTTGCAGACCGTTACCACCTGCCGGATCTCATAGGGCGGGATCCCCGCGCCCACCGCGCCGTAGCCCGCCAGGGTGGAGGAAGACGTCACCATGGGATAAATGCCGTGGTCCGGATCCTTCAGCGTGCCCAGCTGCCCCTCCAGAAGGATGTTTTTTCCTTCCTTCAGCGCCTCATCCAGGAAGCTCGCGGTATCGCACACATAGGGCGCGATCATTTCCTTATATTCCATCATCGTCTGATACAGCTCATCTACGTCCAGGAGCGGCTTGTGATACAGATGCTCCAGCAGCACGTTCTTGGTGGCGCAGACGCTTTCCAGCTTCCCGCGCAGCCCTTCCTCATCGAACAGCTCGCAGACCTGGAAGCCGATCTTGGCAAATTTATCCGAATAAAACGGCGCGATCCCGGACTTGGTGGAGCCGAAGGACTTTCCGCCCAGCCTCTCCTCCTCATACTGATCGAACAGCACATGATAGGGCATCACCACCTGCGCCCGGTCCGACACCAGGATCTTCGGCATGGGCACGCCCCTGTCCACGATGGACCTGATCTCTCCCACCAGGATCGGGATGTTCAGCGCAACGCCGTTCCCGATGATGCTGGTGGTATGTCCGTAAAACACACCGGACGGAAGCGTATGCAGCGCGAACTTTCCGTAATCGTTCACGATCGTGTGTCCCGCGTTCGCTCCCCCCTGAAACCGGATGATGATGTCTGCCTCACGGGCCAGCATGTCCGTGATCTTTCCCTTTCCCTCATCGCCCCAGTTAGCTCCTACAACCGCTTTGACCATTTTTTCCCTCTTTTCCTGCCGCCGCAGGCGACATCTGAATCATGTGAAATTGCACGTCAGTGCAATCCAACCTTTCCTGCCGCCGCAGGCGGCATTCAACATTTCCTATCTCATAAAAAGCGGGCTTTCTACCTTTTGTAAAAAACCCGCTTTCCCTGTCTTTTACTTTATGATTATATCCTATCCCGAATCATAAGTAAAATCAATATTTATTATATAAAAAATAAGGTGTAATTATACGTTAATCTCCGCCTTCACGCCCAGAAGCTCTTTATTCTCTTCCAGCACAGGAGCGATCACTTCCTTCAGGAAGCGTTCCACCTGCGCGGGAGCGCAGCCCACATAGCGGGAAGGATCCATGGCCTCTGCCAGCTCCTCCTCATTTGTCATGAACATGGGCTCCTGCGCGATCAGGGACAGGAGGTTGTTGTCCAGGCCCTCCTCCTTGACGCGCTTTCCTGCCTCCATGGAGAGCTCACGGATGCGCTCATGCAGCTCCTGGCGGTCTCCGCCCTTTTTCACCGCGTCCATCATGATGTTTTCCGTCGCCATAAAGGGCAGCTCGCTCATCAGGTGCTTTCTGATCACCTTCGGGTATACCACCAGGCCGTCCACCACGTTCAGGCACAGATCCAGGATGCCGTCAACGGCAAGGAAGCCTTCCGGAACGCTCAGGCGCTTGTTGGCGGAATCGTCCAGCGTTCTCTCAAACCACTGGGTGGCGGAGGTGATCGCCGGGTTCAGGGCGTCCGCGATCACATAGCGGGACAGGGAGGCAATGCGCTCGCTGCGCATGGGATTTCTCTTATAGGCCATGGCGGAGGAGCCGATCTGGCTCTTTTCAAAAGGCTCTTCCACCTCCTTCAGGTGCTGCAGCAGGCGGATGTCGTTGGACATCTTGGTGGCGCTGGCCGCGATGCCGGCGAGCACATTCAGCACTCTGGTATCCACCTTGCGGGAATAGGTCTGTCCGGATACCGGATAGCAGGCGGAAAATCCCATCTTCTGCGCGATCATGGGATCCAGGGCGTTGACCTTGTCCATGTCCCCGTCAAACAGCTCCAGGAAGGAAGCCTGGGTTCCCGTGGTCCCCTTGGAGCCAAGCAGCTTCATGGTGGAGATCACATGATCCAGATCCTCCAGATCCAGGCAGAACTCCTGCATCCACAGGGAAGCGCGCTTTCCCACCGTGGTGGGCTGGGCAGGCTGAAAATGGGTAAAGGCCAGCGTGGGCAGGTCCTTATAGCGGTCCGCGAAAGACGCAAGCTCGGAAAGCACGTTCACCAGCTTTTTCTTCACCAGCTTCAGGGCTTCCGTCATGATGATGATGTCCGTATTGTCTCCCACGTAGCAGGAGGTCGCTCCCAGATGGATGATGCCCTTCGCTTTCGGGCACTGTACGCCGTAGGCGTACACATGGCTCATCACATCGTGGCGCACTTCCTTCTCCCTGGCCTTCGCCACGTCATAGTTGATGTCGTCCGCGTGCTCCTTCAGCTCCGCGATCTGCTCGTCCGTGATGGGGAGTCCCAGCTCCTTCTCCGTCTCCGCCAGCGCGATCCACAGCCTTCTCCAGGTGCGGAATTTCTTGTCCGGTGAAAAAATATACTGCATTTCCTTACTGGCATACCGCTCCGAAAGCGGGCTTACATATCTGTCCGTATTGCTCATATCTGATTCCTTTCTGTTCTCGTTCTTTTCTGATCCTTTCTTGGTCCCGTCCTGCTGTCTACCGGTCATATTCTCCGCGGATATCCTCCCGGGGCGGGTTCATGGGATAGCTTCCGGTAAAGCAGCCCGTACAGATCCCCCTCCCGCCTGCCATCTCCGAAAGCCTCTCCGTACGCAGGTAGGCCAGGGAATCCGCCCCGATCACCTTCCGGATCTCTTCGATACTCCGGTTATAGGCGATCAGCTGCTCCCTTGCGGGCACATCCGTCCCGAAATAGCAGGGCCAGAGAAACGGCGGCGAGCTGACGCGCATATGCACTTCCTTCGCCCCGGCTTCCCGCAGCATACGCACGATCCGGTCCGAGGTGGTTCCCCGGACGATGGAGTCGTCGATCAGAATGATCCGTTTTCCCTCCACCGCTTCCCGGAGCGCGTTCAGCTTGACCTGCACGCTGTTTTCCCTTGCCTTCTGTCCCGGCCGGATAAAGGTCCGACCGATATAGGAGTTTTTTACAAAAACGGTTCCGTAGGGGATGCCGGACTGCATGGCATATCCCATCGCCGCGCAGTTCCCGGATTCCGG
>CALWGL010000035.1 GCA_944380025.1 uncultured Lachnospiraceae bacterium | reverse complement strand
TTCTGCGCCTCCGGGGTCAGAAAGCCCGCGGAAGGGGAACGGCGGATCATCTGGGACATCCGCGCGCAGTTGTTGATCTCAATGCCCGCAGGGCAGGGCATGCAGTAGCCGCAGCCCCGGCAGAAATCGCCCTGGAGCTCCTTTCTGTCCTTCTCCACCAGCTCCTGCAGCTCTTTCGTCAGAACCGGCGGATTTTTCACATAGCTTAAGAATTCATCCAGCTCGCTCTCCCGCTGGATCCCCCAGATCGGAACCACATTGTCAAACTGGGAAAGCCAGGCATAGCAGGCCGCGGAATTGTTGAGCAGGCCGCCTGAAAGGGCCTTCATGGCGATAAAGCCCATCCCCGCCGCCCTGCATTCTGCTACCAGCTCCAGCTCCTGTTCTCCGGAAAGATAGCTGAAGGGGAACTGCAGCGTTTCATACAGGCCGCTGTCAATGGCCTCGTGGGCCACGGAAAGCCGGTGGTTCGTAATGCCGATGTGGCGGATCTTTCCCTGCGCCTTCGCCTCCAGCATGCACTCATACAGGCCGCTTCCGTCCCCGGGCTTCGGGCAGAAGTCCGGATTGTGGAACTGGTAGATATCCACATAATCCCTCTTCAGGTTCCCAAGAGAGGTTTCCAGATCCCTCCGGAATTCCTCCGGCGTATTCGCCGCCGTTTTCGTGGCCACATAGAAGGTATCGTCCCAGTTTCCGCCGAAGGCCTCTCCCAGCTTCTCCTCGCTGTCCGAATAGGCCCTTGCCGTATCGAAAAAGGTGATCCCCTTCTCTCTGGCCTTTCTCAACAGCTTCGCCGCCTCCTCTTTGCTGATCCGCTGGATCGGCAGACAGCCGAAGCCGTTCTTATTTACCGTGATCTGTGTCTTTCCAAGCGTTACGTCCGCCATCTCTTCCTCCTCCGTTTCTTTGATTGTTCTGCCTTAAGAGCGCCTGCTTCCTGCCGGAAGCACGATCACCTTCTTCGGGCATTTTTCCGCGCAGATGCCGCAGCCCGTACATTTGCTCTGATCGATGGTAGCGTTGAAGTTTTCCACATGGATCGCCCCGGCCGGGCAGTTCTTTTCACAGATGCCGCAGCCGATGCAGCCCGCCCGGCAGTCCTTCATGGTGATGGGGCCCTTATCGCCGGAGCTGCAGGCCACCGCGTACTTCGCGGAATAGGGGATCAGCGTGATCAGGTTCTTCGGACAGACGGAAAGGCATTTTCCGCAGGCCCTGCAGGCTTCCCGGTCCACTCTTGCCACGCCGTTGAACACATGGATGGCGTCAAAGGGGCAGACCTGCTCGCAGCTGCCGTAGCCCAGGCAGCCGAAGCCGCAGGATTTCGCGCCTCCGTTCGGCACGAAGGACAGCATCCGGCAGTCTTTGATGCCGTTGTATTCATAATCCAGCTTCACCTGGTCCTTTGTCCCCCGGCACTGGACGAAAGCCACCATGCGCTCGCTCTCTTCGGCCTCCACGCCCATGACCGCGGCGATCTTTTTCCCCACCTCGGCCCCTCCCACGGGACAGGCGTTCACCGGCGCTTCCCCGGCCGCGATGGCCGCAGCCAGGCCGGAGCAGCCGGGATAGCCGCAGCCGCCGCAGTTGTTTCCGGGAAGCAGCTCCAGCACTGCCTCCTCCTTTTCATTGGTCTGAACCCGCAGCCAGATGGCCGCGCCGCCCAGAAACAGGCCGATAAAAAGGCCCACGCCGCCCACCAGGACGGTCGCTGTTATGATGCCTGAGATCATATCTGCCTCCCTCCTTACAGTAAGCCCGAGAAGCCGCAGAAGGCGATGGCCATCAGCCCCGCCGTCACCATGACGATGGGCATGCCGCGGAAGGGCTTCGGAATATCGTTATAAGCCATCTTTTCCCGGATCCCCGCCAGGATGATGATGGAAATGGTGAATCCCAGAGCGGTGGCAAAGCCGTTCACCGTTCCCGCCAGGATCCCGTAATCCTCCTGCACGTTGGTGAGCGCAACGCCCAGCACGGCGCAGTTGGTGGTGATCAGAGGCAGGTACACGCCAAGGGCTTCGTACAGGGATACCATGTATTTTTTCAGCACCATTTCCACGAACTGCACCAGGGCCGCGATCACCAGGATGAACACGATGGTCTGCAGGTAGGTGATGTCAAGGGGCAGGAGCACAAACCTGTAGATCACGCCCGCCACGGCGCTGGAAAGGGTGATGACGAAGATCACCGCCGTTCCCATGCCCGCCGCCGTCTCCACCTTCCGGGACACGCCCAGGAAAGGGCACAGCCCGAGGAACTGGCTCAGGACCACGTTGCTGACCAGCGCGGAGCTGATCAGGATCAGAAGCAGGTCTTTTACCTCCGCAAACATTACGCATTCCTCCCTTCCGACTCTCCGGCAGGCATTCCGCCGGCCTCTTCAGACGCGCGTCCCGCACAGCCCTTTTCCCCGCAGTGGGAGCAGTCGGAGCCGCAGCCGGAACCGAACCGGGACATATCCTTTCCCTTCTTCTCTCCGTTCATCTTCACCCAGTTCTGCAGGGCGGTCAGAGAAGCCAGCACGAAAAACGCGCCCGGCGCCATGACGAAAATAGAAATAGGAACAAAGGAATCGGGCATCACGGAAAAGCCGAAGACCGCGCCGCTTCCCAGCAGCTCTCTCACCGCGCCGATGCAGGTCAGCGCCAGTGAAAAGCCCAGTCCCATGCCGATGCCGTCGAACAGGGAGGGGATCGGCGGATTCTTGGAAGCATAGCTTTCCGCCCGTCCCAGGATGATGCAGTTTACCACGATCAGCGGGATATAGATCCCCAGGGACGCGTTCAGGGCCGGCACATAGGCCTCCAGGAGAAGCTGCACCACCGTAACGAAGCTGGCGACGATCACGATGAAGGCCGGGATGCGCACCTTGTCCGGGATGATCTTTCTTAAGGCGGAGATCATCAGGTTGCTCAGGGCCAGCACCGCCGTGGTGGAAAGCCCCATGCCAAGTCCGTTCACCGCGGAGGTGGTCACGGCCAGCGTGGGACACATGCCCAGGGTGAGCACAAAGGTGGGATTTTCCCTGATGATGCCGTTATACAGCCGTTCTGTCACTCTATTCACCGCCGTTTCCTCCTTCCTGCGCCGGATCGGACTGTGTTGTTTCGATCTGCGCCGCTTCAGACTGCGCCGGACCGGACTGCGCGTTTTCGGTCTGCGCCGATTCAGACTGCATCGCTTCAGGCTGCGCCGCTCCGGTCTGCTGCGTCAGCTCCGTCTGAAAATAATACAGCCCCGCGTTGACGCCGTCCACCACGGCCTCCGTGGTGATGGTCGCGCTGCTGATGGCGTCGATCTCATTTTCCGCGGCCGCTCCGCTTTTGGTATATACGAAGCGCTCCGCCTTCTTTCCCGCAAACTGCGGGACCAGCACTTCCTCCGCCCGCATGCCGAGTCCGGCCGTCTCGGAGATGGAAAGGATCGACATGCCGTTCAGGGTGCCGTCGTTCTGTACGCCGATGGTGAACTGAATATCTCCCGCATACCCGTCATGGGCCGTCACGGTGAGCACCCAGCCCAGGCCGTTTCCATCCCCGTCCAGCGCAAGGGCGCACTCGTCGATGCCGCAGCCGGAAAAGCCGCCCGCATCCAGCACGGCCTGCGCCGCTTCCGGATCAAAGTCCGCCGTGTCCGCAAAGGAGGCCGCGTCCGCGAACACCTCCTGCCGCGCTTCGGTCTTCGCTTTCTCCTCCTGCGCGGCGATGGGTTCTTTGGTGAGCTGATAGACCGCTCCCAGGATCAGTCCCGAGATCAGCGTGATCGCAAACAGAATGGCGGTGTCTTTCAGCATTCCCTTCATGAGCGCTCCCCTCCTTTCCCGAAAGCCTTCGGAAGCGTGGCGCGTTCGATCAGGGGCACCAGGAGGTTGCCCAGGATGATCGCGTAGGAAACGCCCTCGGCGCTGGCTCCGAACACCCGGAAGATCCCCGTCATCACGCCGAGGAAAATGCCGTACAGGTACTGCCCCTTCTTCGTCACCGGCCTGGTCACATAGTCCGTGGCCATGAAGAAGGCCCCAAGCATCAGTCCGCCTCCGGCCAGCTGCGCGGACAGATAATACCGGTCAAGTCCGTGACCGCCGAACAGCGCCATGAAGATCACGAAGGAAACGATATAGGTTCCCGGGATCCGCAGGTCGATGATCTCCAGCCAGATCAGAAGACAGGCTCCCAGCACGATGCAGAGCATGGAGGTCTCGCCGATGGTGCCCGCCTCCCGGCCGATCACCATGTCCAGAACGTTCACGCTCTCTCCCGCGCGCAGGGAGGCAAGGGGCGTCGCCCCCGTATAGGCGTCGCAGGAAAAATCCGTCATGATGGACGCGAAGGAGATCAGCAGGAAGCATCTGGCTCCCAGCGCCGGATTCATGAAATTCTGCCCCAGCCCGCCGAACAGCATTTTCACCACCAGGATGGCGAATACGCCTCCGATCACGCCGATCCACCAGGGAACGCTCACCGGAAGGTTCAGTGCCAGGAGCAGTCCCGTCACCACGGCGGACAGATCCCAGATGGTGACCTCCTTTTTCATCAGTTTTTCATAGATCAGCTCCGTCAGCACCGTGCTCGCAACGGTCACGGCGATGATCAGCGCCGCCCGGATGCCGAAATTCCAGATGCCGAACAGGGTCGTCGGCAGAAGCGCGACGATCACCGCCCCCATGATCTTGTCCGTGGACGCCTTGTCCCGGATATGGGGATTGGATGATACCTTCATCAGTCCGCTCATCCTTTGCCGCCTCCCTTCGTTTTTTTCCGGTCCGCCAGGATCATCCGGCGCATGGATTTGATCGCCTGGGTCAGCTGACGCTTCGCCGGGCAGACATAGCTGCAGCAGCCGCACTCGCAGCATTCCATCCCGTCTCTTTTCAGGAACATTTCCGTATCATAATGGACGGCATACCGCTCCAGCAGCGTGGGCACCAGCCGGGAAGGGCAGGCCTCCACGCAGCGCCCGCAGTTGATGCAGGCAGAGGGCGTCCCCACCTCATCTTTTGACAGGCACAGAAGCGCCGAAGCCGTCCGGGTGGTGGGCACGTCCAGGTCGAAGATGCCGAAGCCCATCATCGGGCCGCCGGATATGATCCTCGCGGGCTCCGTCACAAAGCCTCCCGCTTCCTCGATCAGCTCATGATAATTGGTGCCGATCCTCACCTGAAAATTCTGCGGCTCCGCCACCGCGTCCCCCGTCACCGTCACGATCCGGGTGATCAGCGGCTTTCTCTCCCGCACCGCCCGGTTCACGGCCACGATGGTATCCACGTTATCCACGATGCAGCCCGCGTCCGCGGGAAGCTGGGAGGAGTTGATGGCGCGTCCCGTCACCGCATAGATCAGCTGACGCTCGGAGCCCTGGGGATATTTGGTCGGAAGCTTCGCCACCGAGATGCGCGCCTCCCCCGCCGTCTTTTCCTTCAGAAGGCGGATGGCCTCCGGCTTGTTATCCTCCACCGCCAGGACTCCCCTGGCATTGGGGAACAGGGACAGGATCACCTTCAGCCCGTCGATCAGGCTGTCCGGCTCCTCGATCATACGCCGGTAGTCCGAGGTCAGATAGGGCTCGCATTCCGCGCAGTTCGCGATCACGTATTCGATCTTTTCCGGTTCCTTCGGCGCCAGCTTCACATGGGTGGGAAAGCCCGCGCCGCCCATTCCGGCCACGCCGCCCTCCTTCACACACGCAAGGATCTCCTCCCGCGTAAGCGCTTCCAGAGGCTTTGCCTTTGGATACATGGTCTCCTCATACTGCCCGTCATTTTCCACCACGATGCTCATCACATTGTCGCCCGTGACCACACGCCGGGGCTCGACGGCCTTCACCGTCCCGGACACGCTGCTGAAAATGGGGACGGAAAGATATCCGTCCGCTTCCGCGATCTTCTGGCCCGTAAGCACCCGGTCGCCCTTCTGCACCACAGGCTTCGCCGGAGCGCCGATATGCTGCGACAGGGGATACACCAGATCCCCTTTGGGGAGCACCGTCTTGACGGGCTTTTCCCTGGACATGGCTTTGCCGTCGTACGGATGGATGCCGCCCATGAATGTCAACTTCGCCTTCGCCATAGCCTTCTTTCCTTTCTTTTTTTCTGTCGGAAAAAGATACCGGCCCTGTTCGCCGGCAAGTGACAGGCACTGGCCCAAACAGGAACGGCATCCGGCCATTCCAATCGCTTCGTGATGGGCCGGATGCTTCCTGCCTGTACGTTTTTGTACGGTCCGCGCAGTAAATGCGCAGACCTGTCTGAACAGGAACCCGATTATGTTACTGTTCAGCCTTCGGCAGAACAGTAACGGCATCCGGCCATTCCAATCGCTTCGCGATGGGCCGGATGCTTCCTGCCTGTACGTTTTTGTACGGTCCGCGCAGTAAATGCGCAGACCTGTCTGAACAGGAACCCGATTACCAGTATCATACCTTAATTTCCGTCAAAATACTACAGGAAACCCAAAATTTGTGGTATAATGCGGCCATGAAAACAAGAACAGAACCCATCTCACAATCCCTTGCATCGCTGGCCGAAGCCTGTACGGGCGGGCTTTCGGACGCTGTTTTTTTTGATATCGAAACCACGGGCCTCTCTCCGAAATCCGCCGTCCTGTATCTGATCGGCGCGGCGTTTGAGGAAGAAGGCCGCTTTGTGCTCTGCCAGTATCTGGCGGAGGACCTGTCCGAGGAGGAAGCGCTCCTTTCCGCCTTTTCCGAACGCATTTCCGGGAAAAAGAGGCTGTTTCACTTCAACGGGACCACCTTCGACGTGCCCTTTTTTCAGGCGAGATGCCGGAAATACGGTCTGTCCTGCGCCCTTCCGGAAATGGAACAGACCGACCTTTACCGCCAGATCAGCCCCTTCAAAAACGCGCTGAAGCTTTCCAGCTGCAGGCTGAAGGCTCTGGAGGAATTTCTGGGAAGCCACCGGGCCGATCCCTTTACCGGCGGTCAGCTGATCGCGCTGTATCAGGAATATCGAATCAGCCGGGACGAACGGCTCCTTAAGGCCATGCTCCTGCACAACGCCGACGATATCCTCGGCATGCTTTCCGTCCTGTCCATGCTGGCCTATCCGGCGCTTGCCGGGGCGGAGGCGGAGCCGGGCAGGACGGAGCTTGCCTCCTGTACAGATTATGCGGGAAACCCGGGAAAAGAACTTCTCCTTCCCGTCCGCCTGCCGCTTTCTCTCCCCCGCCCTCTCGCCCTGCACGCGGACGGCGTCTTCTTTTCCGGGAAGGAACGCTCCGGGCTTCTGAAAGCTCCCGTTTTCTGCGGAGAACTGAAGCATTTCTATCCGGATTATAAAAATTATTCCTACCTGCCGGAGGAGGACTGCGCCATCCACCGGTCGGTTGCCGTTTACGTGGACAAGGCCCACCGGCTCCCCGCCACGCCGGAAACCTGCTATACCCGCAGGACGGGAGAATTCCTCCCCCTGTTTCTTCCCTGCGGCACGAAGGAAAGCGCTCCGGAGGAAACTCTGTTCGCTCCGCTTTTCTTCCGCCAGGCTCCGGGGCGGCGCGGGAAGGCCGCGCCGGACGCAGCCCGTCACGCTTCCGCAGCCCATTCCGACTCCGCAGCCCATTCCGGCTCCGCCGGCCGTTCCGCCTCTGCCGGCCGGACGGCCGGCAGCCGGGGCCGGAGCGGCCATATGCCGGCCCTCCCTTCTTCCGGAAAAGGCTCCGGGAAAAACGGCGGCGGGAAGCCGTCGTCTTTCCGGGAAGGCTATTTTGAAGCGAACGACGCCTTTCTGAAGAACGGGGCCCTTCTTTCCGCTTACGCGGCGCATCTGCTTACGCACCTTTTAAAGAGCTGAACGGACGCTTCCGTCAGGCTGCCGGCCGCCGACCGGATGTCGATCGCCGGGCAGATGTCGATGATTCGGCGCATGCACGCGTGCTCCGGGCTGCCGGCCGCCTGCCTCCTCGTTGGAAAACCGATTGCTCCGCACCTCCTGGCTTTCCGTCAAAAGCAGCCGCCGGATCCGGTCGTCCCGGACCCGGCGGCTGCCGTATTTCTCCTCTTATTCCTCATCCTGAAGCGCGTCGTAGCCGCGTTCGTTGGTACGGACCTTCACCACATCTTCCACGTCATAGATAAAGATCTTTCCGTCTCCCACGTTTCCCGTACAGAGCACCTTCTGCACGGCGTTCACGACCGTCTCCACGGGGATCTTGCAGATCACCACGTCGATCTTCACCTTGGGAAGCAGCCTGCTTTCCACAGGAGCGCCGCGGAACCACGCCTCATGCCCCTTCTGCATGCCGTATCCGAACACGTTGCTGATGGTAAGGCCTGTCACACCGATCCTGGAAAGCGTGCTCTCCAGCTCGGAAAACCGGGACTGGTTGGTCACGATCGTAACCTTGGTCATCTTCGGTCCGGCCGTCCTCTCCTTATGGATCACGGGAAGCTCATCCGCAGGCTTTCCGGCCGCCTCAGAAGGCGTACCGGGCACGGAAGCGACAGCCGCGGCCACCCGGTCGGCCTCCTCTTTCGCAGGGATTCCGGAAACCGGCGCGGCCGATATGGGCGCGAAATCCGGATAAGCCATATTTCCATGCTCGCCGATATCCAGGCCCGCGATCTCTTCCTCCGCCGTCACGCGGATGCCGATGGTCTTTTTCAGGACGACCCAGACCAGCGCGGTGGTCACGAAGCCGAAAACACCGATGGCAAGGATGCCCACGATCTGAATTCCCAGCAGGCCGAAGCCGCCGCCGAAAAACAGGCCGTTTCTGGTGGAGAGGCTGGTCACGCCTTCCTGCGCGAACAGTCCCACGCACAGGGTCCCGAAGGTTCCGCAGCCCAGATGCACCGAGGTGGCTCCCACCGGATCGTCGATCTTGATCTTGTCAAAAAATACCACCAGAAAAACCACGAGCACACCGGCGATGGCTCCGATGATCAGGGAGCTGAGCACGCTTACATAGGCGCAGCTGCCGGTGATTCCCACAAGGCCCGCCAGACAGCCGTTGATGGTCATGCCAAGATCAGGCTTTCCCAGATAGATCCAGGAGGTGACCGTAGAGGTCAGCACTGCGGCGATGGCCGCCGTGTTCGTGGTCATCAGGATGGAGACCACATCCGCCGGATTCTGAAAGCTCATGGTGGAACCCGGATTGAACCCGAACCAGCCCAGCCACAGGACAAACAGGCCGATCACCGCGAGGGACATGCTGTGTCCGGGAATGGCCTTCGCCTTTCCGTCCTTTCCATACTTGCCGATGCGCGGGCCGAGGATCAGAGCGCCGGAAAGCGCGCCCCAGCCGCCCAGGGAATGCACCACCGCGTCTCCCGCGAAATCCATGAAGCCCATGTCGGCCAGCCAGCCGCCGCCCCATACCCAGTGTCCCACGATGGGATAAAGGATCAGGGTCAGCACAAAGGAAAACAGTATAAACGCCACATACTTGATCCGTTCCGCGACCGCTCCGGAAACGATGGTCGCCGCGGTCCCGCAGAACACCAGCTGGAAGAAAAACTTGCCCCAGAAGGGAACGTTTGAAGTCAGCGTGTTATCATAGAAGGACAGATCCGCCCCGCCCAGAATAAACAGATGGCTCGTTCCCACAAAGGGATTGTCTCCTCCGAACATTAGCCCCCAGCCCAGCAGCAGAAAACCCAGGGACGAAACGGCAAAAACGATGAAATTCTTGGAAAGGATGTTGACGGTGTTCTTCGATCTCGCGAATCCCGCCTCCACCGCGGCAAATCCCAGATTCATGAAGAACACCAGGATCGCTGCGAGGAGCACCCAGAAAGTATCAATGATCATGACAGCATTCATAACTTCTACCTCCCGTTCAGATTGATCACAAAGGATGCGGCGCCTCTGATCCACCCTCTGCGGAGAAATCCGGCTATTCCTGTGTGAGATCCGCCAAAAGGGGCCGGGGAATTCCGGCAGGAAAATCCGGACAAATAAAAGAGGCGAAGCGGTCTTTTTCAGACCTCTTCGCCTTACGGGAGGTATATTACCACCCGGTGGGAAATTTGTCAAATACTTTTTCGTTCTTTTCCAGGGCTTTCCTCCTGCTCCGTTACTGTTCAGCCTTCGGCAGAACAGTAACGGCATCCGGCCATTCCAATCGCTTCGCGATGGGCCGGATGCTTCCTGCCTGTACGTTTTCGTACGGTCTGCGCAGGAAATGCGCAGACCTGGCTGAACAGCAACGGACCATTTACTGCTCACAGGGTAAGGGATTAGACGAAATGTTCTACGAATTTCTACAGGAAAACATTCCGCAGGGTCTTCCACAGAACCCTTTCGCCCATATACGGTTGAAAAATGAAGAAATAGCCTTGTAACCGTACAAAAATCCATTTTTTACGGATCCAATTCCGGAAAATACTATTCTGAACCGTACTTTTCAAAGTGTGATACGGTTAAAAAATTGAAAAATCTGTTTTTAACCGTACCGAATAGCCCGAAAGTACGGTTACAGATAAAAAAATCAGATATATAACCGTACTTAATGATATTAGCAGGAAAAAAGTACGGTTAAGAATCAGAAAATTCTTTTTTTAACCGTCACTTACAACTTTTTGTACGGTTATACAATGTAGATTCTTTATTTTTAACCGTATTGGAGTATCCTGCCGGGTATTAATCAGGGGCTTTTCGATATGCGAAAAGGAATCAACAGCAGTATTTCCCCGCCCCATGAAAAGGAATCAGCGCCTCTACGGGTCAAAATGCCATTCTTCTGATTTCTGCCGCAGAAGCTGCCGCTGAAGCTGCCGTATGCCGCAGAGGCCTGCCGCAGAAGCTGCCGTATGCCGAAGAAGCGGTATCTGTTCGCCGGTCAGCCGGCAAACAATCGGTCAGCCGGCAAACAGCTGCCCGGCCCGTCCATCGCCGCAGGCGGTGGACGGGCCGGGTTCAGGCAGGAACACTTTTCTTACGCGGCGGTCAGCAGGTGACCGGCACCGGCCTTAGCAGGAACCCTTCTCAGCCCTTCACCGGGATCCTCGCCACCACGAAGCCGTTTGCGGGAAGGGAAAGCGTGCCGGAAAACGCGGCCTCTTCCTCCTGAAGCGTCACTCTTTCCGGATCGGTGATGCAGTTGTAATCCTCTTCCTTTCCGGAAATGCTCTGCAGCCGCACGGTCCCGGCGGGTACGAAGTCCGCCAGCTCCAGGGCGAGCTCCGCGGGCTGTGCGTTGTGATTCACCGCCTTGATGATGATCTCTCCGGTCTTTTCATCCAGGGAGACATTCGCGTAGACGTTTTCCTTTCTCAGCTCCTTTTCCTGGCCGTCCATGGAAAGGGTCACGGTTCCCATGTTTTCCGCGTACATTTTCTGGACGAAATAGCTGGGCGTGCCGTAGGCGCGCGCGTCGTCGAACCAGATCATGTCCGGAGACCACTGGGCATAGCCCACGCGGGCGAACAGGGGAGCGTAGGAAGCGAGGACCACCACGTCCGCGTTTCTTTCCAGGCCGGTCAGGAAAGCCGCCTCCGCCAGAGCGCCGCCCAGGGTGTTGGCGTCGGGACGGTTCATCCCGTTCACCGGATGGGCCGCGTATTCGCCGGAAAATACCTTCACGTCTCTCGGATACTCATCGTAGAAATCCACATGCTCATACAGCCACTCCGGCTTCACATAATAATGCTCGTCCACCGCATAAACGAAGTTTTTCCGCGCCGGAGCCTTTTCATGATAGAATTTCCAGGCCGCGTCGTAGCGCTCCGAGGTGATATCCGGGCCGGCGGAACCGATCAGAAGCATATCCGGATACTTCTCATGGATCGCCTTTTCAAAGGCCTCGTAGCGGGCGAAGAAATCGACCTTTTCCGTCTGCCACTGCTCGTTTCCGATCCCCATCATGGTCATGCCGAAGGGCTCGGGATGGCCCATCTGCGCGCGCAGGGCTCCCCATTTCGTGTCCGGAGCGCCGTTGGCGAATTCCACCAGATCCAGCGCGTCCTGAATGAACTCCTGGAATTCCGGCTCGTCCATCTCCACCAGCTCGTAGGACTGATACTGGCAGGCAAGGCCCACGTTCAGCACGGGAAGGGGCTTCGCGCCGATCAGCTCGCACAGCAGGAAATATTCATAATAGCCCATGCCAAGGGACTGGTTATAGTGAGAATAGCAGGTGTGGAAGCCGTTCTCCGGCTTCGTGTCGTGCACCGCCCAGCGGTTGAAGTTGTTCCTTCTGCCCTCCGGTCTGCCCACGCTCTCCTTCCAGCGGTAGCGGTTCTCCAGCGTGTTTCCCTCGATGATGCAGCCGCCCGGGAAGCGCAGGAAGCCGGGCTTTAAGCCCTTCAGCAGCTCGAACAGATCCTTCCGGAAGATCCCTGCCACCGCGTCCTGGGGCATGAGGGAAATGAAATCAAACTCCGCCACGCCGGGCTGTGTCAGGGAGATCACGAACTGCGCCCCCCGCACATCCTCTTCGGCGGTCAGCACCGCTTCATACCGGTTCCACTTCTGCCAGGTCTGTTCCGGCACATGGATGCAGGAAACCTCCGCCTTCGCGTATACCTTCCTGTCCTTTACCACGGATACTTCAAAATCTCCCTGGAAGGAAACGCATCTGGCATAGAAGGACGCCCGGTAGGCCTTCCCCTTTTCCAGCCTCACGCCGTCGTAGGCCTTGTTGGCAAAGCCCTGTCCGGCAAGCCCTGCCGTAAACCGCAGGTAATGGGGATTCGCCCGGTCCACAGGGCTTCCCATCACATATTCCATCCGCCCTTCCCCGTGCTCCTTCGTGGCGCTCCAGCCGTAGCCGCTGTCCTGCTTCGTATAGTAGTCGCCCACCGTCCCGTAGCAGTCCAGGAATTCAAAGGACCGGTTTTCGATCATCTCCGCGTACAGACCGCCGTCCGCCGCGTAATTGATGTCCTCAAAAAACAGGCCGATCATTCCTTCCTGAACCGGCACTCCTTTTTTGTCTGAAATCGTAAGCTTCATATATCCTCCTTCTGCCTCCCCCTTCCGGGGCGGCCTGATCTCTGCCTACATTATAAAGAAATTCTGCGTCCGTGTAAATGTCTGTTTTCTTTTCTGCCGGCGCCGGCTCTATGCGTAAGATCCGACAAAGATTCTTAAGTTTTCTTAAAAATTTTCAGGCTCTTTTTTATGATTTCTTTGGAATCCGTACATATTCCCGTCACAATTCTCCGGTATGATAAGAGCAGCTGAAGGAAATACGGAATTGTGACGGTCAGAAAATATGCGCTGCAGTTCTGCGAAAGAAACTTCATAAAACAAAGTGAAGGCCTCGTTTCAAACGGGGCCTCCCGCTATTTCAGGGCCTGTTCGATCGTTCCTCCGCCGAGCACATACTCTCCGTCGTAAAACACCACGGCCTGGCCGGGAGTCACCGCCCGCACAGGTTCGTCAAAGGTCACGCGCACGCGGTCCTCTCCGATGCGCTCCAGAAGGCAGGGCGCTCCCGCGTGAGCGTAGCGGATCTTGGCAGACGCGCGGCGCGGCTGTGTCAGATCCGGAATGGCCATGAAATTCAGGCCGGTGCAGGTCAGCCGGTCCGTGAACACATCCTGTGCGTCTCCGATCACCACCTCGTCGGTCTCCGGCCGGATGGCGGTCACAAAGACAGGCCGGCCCATGGAAAGGTTCAGGCCCTTGCGCTGTCCCACCGTATAATGGGTGATGCCCTTATGGCGTCCCAGCACTTCGCCCGACGCGGAAACGAAATTGCCGGGTCCCGGGACCCGTCCCTCCCGCTCCCGCTCGATAAAGGCCGCGTAGTCGTGATCCGGGATAAAACAGATCTCCTGGCTGTCCTTTTTGTGGGCGACCGGGATCCCGGCGTCCAGGGCCATCCGACGGATCTCCTCTTTGGTATAGGCCCCCACGGGCATCAGCGTGCGGGCAAGCTGCTCCTGCGTCAGAGCATAGAGGGCATAGGTCTGGTCCTTGGCTGCCGTCACGGAGCTGCGGACGCAGAAACGGCCGTTTTCCAGCCGGTCGATCCTGGCGTAATGGCCGGTGGCGATATGATCGGCCCCGAGGCACAGGCTTCTGTTCAGAAGGGCCTCCCACTTTACATACCGGTTGCAGGCAATGCAGGGATTCGGCGTCCTTCCGCGCAGATATTCCTCCACGAAATAATCCATCACATGCTGCCGGAATTCCTTTTTGAAATTCATCACGTAATAGGGGATGTCCAGATGCTCCGCCACTCTTCTGGCGTCCTCCACCGCGCTCAGGCCGCAGCAGCCGCTGTCCGCCTGTTCGTCCTGCCAGATCTGCATGGTGACGCCGATCACCTCATAACCCTGCTTTTTCAGCAGCAGGGCCGCCACGGAGGAGTCCACTCCTCCGGACATTCCCACGACCACCTTCGGGCCCATCAGTACTCTTCCTCTTCCTGCTCTTCTCCCTCATGGATGTCGGATTTCGGCTTTTCCAGGCCCTCGATCACGATCCCCTTTTTCTGCGCGTAATCCCAAAGCGCCGCGTGGATCGCCTCCTCCGCCAGCAGGGAGCAGTGCACCTTCACGGGCGGGAGGCCGTCCAGCGCCTCCATCACCGCCCGATTGGTCACCTGCATGGCCTCCTGCACCGTCTTTCCCTTCACCAGCTCCGTCGCCATGCTGCTGGTGGCCACCGCGGCCCCGCAGCCGAAGGTCTTGAACTTCACGTCCCGGATGATGCCGTCGTCGCTGATATCCAGAAAGATCCGCATGATATCCCCGCACTTGGCATTTCCCACCGTTCCCACGCCGCTGGCGTTCTCTATTTCTCCCACATTCCTGGGATGTTCAAAATGATCCATTACCTTTTCGCTGTACATCTCTTCTACCTCGCTTTTTTCCTGTCAGCCGGCGCCCCGCCGCCCGCGAAAGCCGTCCGCTCCCCGCTTCCGGCGACCTCTCCTATTTCTGCTTTTTGATGAAGTCCTCATACAGAGGCGACATATCCCTCAGCCTTGCCACGATCTCCTTAATGGCCTCCACCGTAATGTCCAGCTCCTCCTTTGTCGTTTCCCCGCTGAGCGTCAGCCGGAGCGATCCATGCGCGATCTCGTGAGGAAGGCCGATGGCGAGCAGCACATGAGAAGGATCCAGGGATCCGGAAGTGCAGGCGGATCCGCTGGAAGCGCAGATGCCTCTCATATCCAGCATGATGAGGAGGGATTCCCCCTCCACGAACCGGAAGCTGAAATTCACGTTGTTGGGAAGCCTCCGGGTACGGTCGCCGTTCAGGCGGCAGTAGGGGACCTCCTCCTCGATCCGGCGGATCAGATGATCCCGCAGTTCAAGCTCCTTCTCCGTCGATTCCTTCATCCCGGCAAAGGCCCGCCTGACGGCAGCTCCCAGGCCCACGATGCCCGGCACGTTCTCCGTACCGGCACGGCGGCTTCTTTCCTGCGCCCCGCCGTGAATGAAGGAGCGGGTCTTCAGGCCCTTCCGGATATAAAGGAAGCCGACCCCCTTCGGCCCGTTCAGCTTGTGGGCGCTGGCGCTGAGCATATCGATCTGATATTCGTCCACATCGATGGGAAGCCTTCCGTAGGCCTGCACCGCGTCCGTATGGAACAGGATCCCGTGTTCCTTCGCGATCCGGCCGATCTCCTGAATGGGCTGGATCGTTCCGATCTCGTTGTTGGCAAACATGACGGAAATGAGGATGGTATCCGGACGGATGGCCCGCTCCAGCTCGTCCAGCTTCAGGATGCCGTTCTCGTCCACGCCCACATAAGTGACCTCAAATCCTCTTTTCTCCAGATATTCGCAGGTGTGAAGCACCGCGTGATGCTCAATGGCGGAGGTGATGATATGCTTTCCCTTCTGCGCATAAGCCTCGGCAGTTGCCTTGATGGCCCAGTTGTCGCTCTCCGTTCCCCCCGCGGTAAAATAGATCTCATTGTTCGCCGCGCCGAGGCTTTCGGCAATGATTTCCCGAACCCCGTTCACGGCCTTCTTGCTTTCCGTCCCCAGCGAATAAATGCTGCTCGGATTTCCGTAATGCTCCGAAAGATACGGGAGCATGGCCTCCACCACCTCCGGCGCCGTCCGTGTGGTCGCCGCATTGTCCAGATAGATCAGCTGCTTCATCTGTCTTCTCCTTTTCTTTTTCCTATCCTGAAAACACGGCCCTCTCCTGCCCTGCCGCGCCGTGTTTTAATTCCTACCAAGTCACTTCGTTTTCCAGATGTAACTATACCATTGCCCATCCGTTCTGTCAACCGCCGGTTCCGCATATATTTTCCAAAAAGACTTTCGCGGTAACCCCATGCTGAATTCCCGTAAAAAAAATCCCCTCTCCGCCTGTCCTCCTTCTCTGGTCCGAAAGTTTCGGAATCCCTTCATCGCCGGTACTCTTGTTCTGACCGCCACAGGGCTGATCAGCCGTCTGGCCGGTTTTTTTTACCGCATCTTTCTCTCCCGGCTCTTCGGAGAAGAAAATATCGGGATCTATCAGCTCATCGGTCCCGTGATGTCCCTGGTGTTCTCCCTCAGCGCGGCGGGGATCCAGAATGCCGTTTCCCGCTTCGCCGCCGGAAGCGGCGATGAGGAGGGACGGGCAGGACGGGTCCGGGTCCTGCTCACCGGACTCCTCTTTTCCGTCCCTTCCTCTCTCCTGTGTACGGCAGGCGTATGGAGCTTTTCCGGCTTTCTCGCCGAACGGCTGCTCTTTGAGCCGCGCTGCGCCCCGCTTCTGCGCATTGCCGCGCTCTCCTTTCCCTTTTCCGCCGTCCATTCCTGCATCAACGGCTATTTTTACGGGCTGCGCAAAGCCTCCGTCCCCGCGGCGGCACAGCTGCTGGAACAGTTCGTCCGCATCGGGAGCGTCTGGCTGATCTCCCTTGCGGCACTCCGAAACGGTCAGGAGCTGTCCGTTTCCGTCGCTGCCGCCGGTACGGTGATCGGAGAGCTTGCCTCCATGCTCTTTACCGTCAGTGCAGTCTGTCTGCATTTTCGCCCGAAGCTCTCTTTTCCGCTGTCCTGCCGCGGCCTGCTCTCTTCCTCCCTCCCCCGCCGGATGCTGGCCTTTTCCGCGCCTCTGTGCCTGAACCGGCTGTGCATCAATCTCCTTCAGGCCATAGAGGCTGCCTGCATTCCCGCCAAGCTGCAGGTCTACGGCTATTCCGTCAGCGAATCCCTGAGCGTTTACGGCGTGCTGACCGGAATGGCCCTCCCCCTGATCTTTTTCCCGGGGACCCTCACCAATTCCGTCTCCGTCCTGCTCATGCCCGCCGTTTCCGAAGCGGACGCCGCGGGGAACCGCCGGATGATCGGCCGGACCGTCAGAAAATGCACCTCCTTCTGTCTCGCCCTCGGCGTCCTCTGCAGCTTCCTGTTTCTGTTCGCCGGCCAGTGGATCGGACAGTTTCTCTTCGACAGCCGCCTGGCCGGCCAGCTCATCGTGATGCTGGGCTTTCTCTGCCCTTTTCTGTATCTGAACACAGCTCTCACCAGCATCCTGCACGGTCTGGGAAAGACCGGCTATACCTTCGGCCTGAGCATGTCCGGCCTCCTGCTCCGGCTCCTCTTCGTTTTCCAGGCCATCCCCTCCTGCGGCATAAAGGGCTATCTGACCGGCATGCTTCTGGGGCAGCTTTTCACCGCTCTGTTCAGCTTTCTCCCGCTCAGGCGCTACTGCCTGAGCGAGTAGTCAGACTTGCAAGCCGCGCCCATCTATATTATAATGGACGCGGTCTGATAGGATCGTTTTCCATTTTACAGATGAGGAGAATACAGAAAATGAGCTTTGAATTTGTCAGAAAGCTTCCCACGCCGGAGGAGATCCGCAGGGATTATCCGGTGCCGGAGCCGATCGTCCGGCTCAAGGAGGAACGCGACCGGGAGATCCGCGACGTCTTTACCGGAAAAAGCAATAAATTTCTTGTCATCATCGGCCCCTGCTCCGCGGATAACGAGGACGCTGTCTGCGACTATGTTTCCCGTCTCGCCCGGGTCAATGAGAAGGTGAAGGACCGGCTGATCCTGATCCCCAGGGTTTACACCAACAAGCCCCGCACCACGGGCGACGGCTACAAGGGTCTCGTCCATCAGCCCGATCCGGAAAAAAAGCCCGATTTTCTCCACGGTCTGATCGCCATGCGGAAGATGCATATCCATACGGTGGAGGAATCCGGCCTCACCTGCGCAGATGAGATGCTGTACCCGGAAAACTGGAGATATGTCTCAGACATCCTCTCCTACGTGGCCATCGGCGCACGTTCCGTGGAGGATCAGCAGCACAGGCTCGCCACCAGCGGCTTTGACGTTCCTGCCGGGATGAAGAATCCCACCAGCGGCGATTTTTCCGTCATGCTCAATTCCGTCTACGCCGCCCAGCACCCCCATTCCTTCATCTACCGGGGCTGGGAGGTCAACACCACCGGAAACGACCTGGCGCATACCGTCCTGCGCGGCGCGACCAACAAGCACGGACGCAACATTCCCAACTACCATTATGAGGATCTGAACCTGCTTCTGACCCTTTATAACGAGAGGGAGCTGAAAAATCCGGCCTGCATCATCGACGCCAACCACAGCAATTCGGACAAGCAGCATAAACAGCAGATCCGTATCGTAAAGGAAGTCATGCACAGCAGGAAGCTCAATCCCGACATTCATGCCCTGGTCAAAGGCGTGATGATCGAAAGCTATATCGAAGAGGGCTGCCAGAAGGTGGGCGGCGGCGTATATGGCAGATCCATCACGGATCCCTGCCTGTCCTGGGAGGATTCCGAACGGCTCATCTACGATATCGCGGAGTATGAATGATCCCTTTCCGGATGATCCCTTCTCCGGATGATTCCTTCTCTGGGTGATCCGTTTTCCGGCCCTGTTTTCTTCTGCGGACCGGTTATGATTCAGCCTTCGGCAGGATTGCAGCCGGTCCGCAGAAGGGAAGGTCAGGACGCAGTCAGGCCCCGCAGGGACCGTCTTCTGGAACAGCATCCAGAAGCACGGCTCCCGCGGGGCCTTTTTCTTTCTTTCTCCACGCCGCATTTCCGGCACGCCTTCGTTCTTTTGCTCTTATCCCTTCCAGTCTCCGCTGATCCGCAGGCCCGCCGTTTCCGTTACAGGCAGGGAAAAAAGGATGGATTTCGCCTTGCTGTCCATGCCCGCCTTTTCCATGATCGCCTTCATGATCTCATTCTTTTTCTCCGTCCTGGTCACGATGAAGGTCATCTCCTTCTCCTCCGCCAGCGTCACGCCAAGGAATTTTTCCGCGCGCTCCCTGCCCGTTCCTCTGGCATGCACCACCGTGCCTCCGCCCGCGCCGGCTTCCCTTGCCGCTTCCATCACCAGATTGTTATAGCCGTAATTGGAGATCACGATCAGAAGCTCATATTCCGTATTCTTCAATTCCGATTCCTCCTCCTTTTCATATTCCTGCCCGGCAAGAAGATACCGGAACGCCTTTCCTCCGCCCACGCTGCTGACCGGAATGAGAAAGGAGATCCCCGTTCCGGGAACATCGATATTCAGCTTCTGCTCCATCTGCCCCTTCACATGTTTCCAGGACTCCCACGTGACCACCGTAAAGATCACGATCTTTTCCCGGCTTTCCATGCCGAAATAATCCAGCATCTCGCTGCTCGCCGTCCCGTTTCCCAGCGTCAGCAGCATCACAGGAAGATGCTCGGTCCGAAACAGGGAAGAAAACTGTTCCCCGTGATTCCTTCCCGTTATTGTCACCATACAATATACACTGCTCACACGTCCGCTCCCGTCTGCGCCGTCTGCGCCAATCCGATCGTCTACAGTTCAATGATATCCAGATCTCCCATTCCGTCAAAGGCAGACACATACGCCTCCTGGACTTCTCCTTCCGCCTTCGCCGCGCGCACCTGGAACACCAGTCCCAGGATCTGAATGGTGATCAGCGGCGTCATCGCCACCATGGCCACCACGCCGAACGCATCCGTAATGATGTTTCCGCCCACCGCCGAACAGGCTCCCATGGCAAACGGCAGAAGAAAAGTCGCCGTCATCGGTCCGGAAGCCACGCCGCCGGAGTCGAAGGCGATGGCGGTGAAGATCTTCGGGACAAAGAAGGACAGCCCGAGAGCGATGGCATAACCCGGAAGGATGAACCAGAAAATGGAAAGCCCGGTCAGCACCCGGATCATGGCAAGTCCCAGGGAAACCGATACGCCGATGGAAAGGCTCAGGCCCATCGCCCCCGCGGAGATCGCTCCGTCCGTGATCTCTTCCACCTGCTTTGTGAGCACGAATACGGCAGGCTCCGCGCGCACGATGAAATAACCGATCAGCATGCCGATGGGAACGATGATCCAGCGGTAAGGCAGCGCGGCAAGCACCTGCCCCAGATAATTTCCCGCCGGGCTGAAGCCCACGTTCACGCCGGTCAGAAAGAGCACCAGTCCCGCATATGTATAGGCCAGCCCGATCCCTATTTTGATCAGGCCCTTCGCCGGCACCAGCCGGAAGATCACCTGAAACAGGCCGAAAAACAGTACGATGGGAAGCAGGGAAACCGCCATTTCCTTCATATATTCCGGCAGCGCTTCCAGGAAGTAACGGCTCAGCTCCACGGAACTGGCGAACTCCGGAATGGCGTCCGGACCATATTCGCTGCTTCCCGGATGATAGATCAGTCCCAGGATCAGCACGGCCAGGATCGGTCCGATGGAACACAGCGCCACCAGGCCGAAGCTGTCGTCGGAAGCATGCCGGTCGTTTCGGATGGACGCGATACCGACGCCCAGCGCCATGATGAACGGAACCGTCATCGGCCCCGTGGTAACTCCGCCGGAATCAAAGGCCACGGCAAGGAAGCTGTC